>NTJN01000003.1 GCA_002457515.1 Pelagibacterales bacterium MED-G40
GGATTAGTGACCATTATTAATTGATAACTGTTGCAAAAAGACAATTCTTCAGATTATTTTAATCTTCTATTGACATTTTCTTAACAAATCTATTTAAGGTTCTGAAGTTAGTATATTACTAACTAAAGTTAATAACAAATAAGGAAAAGTAAACAATATGAGTACACTAAAAGGTAAAGTAAAGTGGTTCAATGGTACTAAAGGATATGGTTTCATTGAAAGAGAAGACAAAGAAAAAGACGTGTTCGTTCATTCTTCAGCAGTTAGAGAAGCTGGTTTAAAATATTTAAACGAAGGTGATGAGTTAACGTTTGAAGTGGAGAACGGAAAAAGGTCCTTCAGCAGTAAAATTGCAGAAAACATCTTAAATCTTATTTCCTAAATCCAAATTATCGGGACATCAGACTTATTATAGTTTTTTGTCCCGCTAATTCTCTTCTTGCAAATCTCAAATCTTTTGTTAAAACGATATTAATGATTATTAAGAATAAAATTTTAGCTATCAAAACACACTCTCACAGAGTGCATGCTAGGCTATTGCTTAGCTAAATCATTACATATTTTAAAATACAAATTTATAAACAATTAATATAAAAAGGAGTTATGCAGCAGTAGCTCAGTTGGTTAGAGCACTAGTTTGTGGAACTAGGGGTCGGTGGTTCGAATCCACCCTGCTGTACCAAAAAATGGTAAAAGATAAAAAAACAAAACCCTCAAAGGAACTTCCTTTAGGTTTTGTAGATAGACAGGAAAAAGAATTATTAATCCGTGATTTTGTAATTTCTAATATTAAAGAAATTATGATTAAGTACGGTTTTCAATATCTCGAAACACCAAGCTTCGAGTATACGGATAGTATTGGAAAATTTTTACCCGATAAAGACAGGCCTGACGCAGGAGTATTTTCATTTAAAGATGAAAACAAATGGCTATCACTTAGATATGATCTTACTGCTCCATTAGCAAGATATGTTGCAAAAAACTATCTTGAAATTTCAAAACCTTTTAAAAGATATCAACTAGGTACTGTTTGGAGAAATGAAAAACCAGGACCTGGAAGATTTAGAGAGTTTTTACAGTTTGATGCTGACTGCGTGGGAACAAAAAATTTACAGTCAGATGCTGAGCTTTGTATATTAGTATCTGAGATATTAGAGAGATGTGGATTAAACAAAAATGAATATATTGTAAATATTTCCTCTAGAAAAATAACAGATAAATTATTTGAAAAATTAAAAATCAATTCAAAAGATCAAATATTAACGACTTTACGAGCGTTGGATAAAATAGATAGACTTGGATGGGATGAAGCTAAAAAACTTCTTGGAGAAGGTAGAAAAGATAAATCTGGAGATTACACAAAAGGGTCAAATCTAAAAAAAGATCAAATTAAAATAATAGAAGATACTTTAAAGGGTAAAACAACCGACAGTGAAGATGTATTAGAAATTACAAAAATTTTTGAAGCTTATAACTTTAAAAACTACAAATTTGATCCGTCAGTTATTAGGGGTTTAGAATATTACACAGGACCTATTTTTGAAGTTAATTTGAATTTTGATGTCAAGAATGCAAAAGGACAAACTATTCAATTTGGCTCAATAGGGGGAGGAGGAAGGTACGATAATCTTGTAAATAATTTTGGAAACCTTGATTGTCCAGCAACTGGAATATCAGTAGGTCTTGATAGATTAGTATTTGCTTTAATGCAAAAAAAGGATTTTAAAATTAAAAGCTCTCGACCTGTAGTCATATGCACTTTCGATAAACTTCGTACCAAAGAATATGTAGAAATATTAAGTAAACTAAGAAACTCAAATATCAGTTCTGAGATTTATCCTGGAGATGGCAAATTAAAAAAACAGATGGAGTATGCAAACAAAATTGGATCACCCGCTGTCATTTTATATGGCGATGATGAAATCAAATCAGGAAAAGTAACTTTGAAAAATCTAAAAACTGGGAATGAAAGTTCAGTTAAAATAGAAGACCTAGCAAATGAAACCAAAAAATTACTCTGAAAATATAATAAAAGTTTTTAAAAAAGACGGTTTTATTTTATCGGAACCGGATGTTCTTTTAGACTCAGACTATATAATTCAAAGATCAGGCGAGAATTTTCGAAAATTAATGCTCACTTTTGAGGACGATACTGGCAAAAATATGTGTTTAAGACCAGATTTAACAGTTGCCTCGTGTATAAAATATTTGAAAGAGAACTCTAAAACTAATTCAAAAATTTATTATTCTGGCCAAGCCTACAGAAGATCAAACAGACCAAAAGATAAAGTTGTCAATGATCAGCTGGGAATTGAAATTTTAGGTTCTAAAAACAAGTCTTACGATGATTTGAAGGTTATAAAAACAATCACTAATTCAATTAAAAAAATAAAAATAAAAAACATATCCACGAAGGTGGGAGATGTCAGTTTGTTTCAAAGGTTATTAGACTCCTTAAACATACCAGAAAGATGGAAAATGAGATTGAATAGACACTTTTGGAGACCTAAATATTTTGAAGATTTACTTAATAGACTTGAAACTAACTCCGATGTGGACCCTTCGATAGTTGAACTAGATAAAAAAAAGTTCTTAGATATGAAAACTATTGATCAGAATAAAGAAATTGCAAATCGTAAAATTTCTGAAATTATATCTAGATTTGATCGAAAGATAAAAGATCCAAGATCTTTTAAAGAAAACAAAAAAACTGTAAAAATTATAAGAGAATATCTAAAAATTAATTGCCCAATAGTTAAATTAGAAAAAACTCTTAATATTTTTATTCTTAAAAATAAATTGGGAGCAAATATTTTTAAAGACTTGTCTAATTTAAAAAATTTATCAAAGATCGACTCTAAAACAGTTTTTTCAACAAACTTTGGAAGAGATATTGAGTATTACACAGGATTAGTTTTTGAGATATATAATTCTTCAAATAAAGAAATAGCTAGAGGCGGAAGGTACGATAGTTTATTAAAAAGTCTTGGATCAAAAAGAAACATTTCAGCAGTCGGTGCCGCAATTAATTTAAATAATTTAAAAAGATGAAAAATTTAATAACTATAGGAATACCAAGCAAAGGAAGATTGAAAGAGGCATCAGTAGACTATCTTAGTAAAAATAATTTAAAACTCTCTTCTAATGGTGCAGAGAGAAATTATTTTGCAGATGTGAAAGATTTTCCGTACATAAGGATTATATACTTACATGCTAAAGAAATTATACAAAGATTGAGTGATGGCACTCTAGATATAGGTATATCTGGTTTAGATCTTTTAAATGAGTCACCAATTAATATAAACAAAAAAGTAGAAATTAAAAAAAAATTAGATTTTGGCGCTGCTAATCTTGTAGTCGCTATTCCTGATGATTGGATTGATGTTCAAACTGTTGCTGATTTAGAAGAGGTATCATTTGATTTTAGAGATAAAAAAAATATAAGGCTTAGAGTTGCAACTAAATATCCTAATTTAACTAATAATTTTCTTGTTTCAAAAGGTGTAACACAATACCAACTAGTACCTAGTTTAGGAGCAACTGAAACTTACCCTTTTATCGGATCTTCTGAAATTATTGTTGACATTACATCAACAGGGAAAACACTTAAGGATAACAACTTAAGGGTTTTGAAAGATGGATTGATACTTCAATCTAGAGCATGTTTAATGGTCGCAAAAAACTCAATAGATAAAAAAATTTTAAAAGATTTACCTGTGTCTTTTTTTTAAGTCTTTTTTAAGGTCTTCATGATCACCAACGACTGTATGGTAACGACTTTTAGTTACATATTTCTCTAAAAATGGAACTGCTAATAAAGGTAAAAATCCTCCAATAACTATTCCCAAAGCAGCACTTTGTAAATCAGGATCAGCCATTGCTGCGATGAAGTCTGCTGCAATATGCGCTAAAACTATACCAACAATACCAGCTATAGCTCCATTTGAAATGATTTTAAGAAATCTATTGATACTCCAGCCAGTATAAAATCCTACCAAAGGAATTAGAGTATGAATAAATCCGAAAGTTGCACCTCTTAAAATACTATGTTCCTCTATTAATTCTTCCATAAAATGTAGGAATCCTGGTAGTTCATGTGAATGTCCTTCAGCAGCACGAACAAAAGTAAAGCTGAATATATAAACAATTACAGTTAAAAGACTTATTTTTTTCATTAGTTACACTCCTTGCATGTTGTTGTTATTTCTAAATTAAAATTATTAAAGTTAAATTTATTTTTTGATTTTACGTTTTTAACTATTTTTGAGAAAAGATTTGTGCTTAATTCTTCTGCAATACCGCAATCATCACAAACTGCAAGAACAGCATTATGCTCATGACTTTCAGAAGTATTACATAAGTGAAATGTTTTATTTTTATTTGTTTTATGAATTAAACCTTTTTCACATAAATCTTTTAAAGATCTATAAACAGTCATTGGTTGAATTATCTTAAATTTTTGCATTCTGCTTAACAATTGATAGGCTGTTAAACCCTTAGGGTTTTTTTTAAGAATATTTAACACAAGTGTGTTGTTTTTCATATTATTGTGATGTTATAACATAACAGTTTGAAAAACAACAAAAAAAAAGGCAGTAAAAACTGCCTTTTTTTAATAATTCTGTTTCAGGATATCTACATTCCCATGCCACCCATGCCACCCATACCACCCATGCCTCCAGGGGGCATAGCAGGAGCACTTGAGTCTTTTTCTTCGGGTTTATCTGCAATCATAGCTTCAGTAGTAACTAACAAACCAGCTATAGAAGCTGCATCTTGTAGAGCTGACCTTACAACTTTTGTAGGATCGATTATTCCTTTTGAAAACATATCTACATACTCTTCATTTTGGGCATCATAACCTTGAGTAGATTTTTTGCCTTCTAGAAGCTTTCCAACTATAACAGATCCATCTACGCCAGCATTGGCAGTTATCTGTCGTATAGGTGCTTCCAAAGCTTTTTTAACAATCTCGACACCAGATTTTTGGTCATCTCCTTTAACTTTTAATCCTGATAATTCTTCAGATGCATATAGTAAAGCACAACCACCTCCTGCAACCACACCTTCTTCTACAGCTGCTCTAGTTGCGTTTAGTGCATCCTCAACCCTATCTTTTCTTTCTTTTACTTCAATTTCAGTGGCACCACCAACTTTAATAACCGCTACACCACCAGCTAGCTTAGCCAATCTCTCTTGAAGTTTTTCTTTGTCGTAGTCAGAAGTTGTTTCAGTAATTTCAGATCTAATCTGATTACATCTAGCTTCTATATCAGCTTTTTTACCTCCGCCTGCAACTATTGTACTATTTTCTTTATCAATTTTTACTTTTTTGCAAGAACCTAGATCTCCAATTTTCACATTTTCTAATTTAATTCCTAGGTCTTCTGAAATAACTTGACCTCCAGTTAAGATTGCAATGTCTTCTAACATCGCTTTTCTTCTATCACCAAATCCTGGAGCCTTAACGGCAACTACTTTCAAACCACCTCTTAGTTTATTTACTACAAGAGTGGCTAGTGCTTCACCTTCAACATCTTCTGAAATAATCATTAGTGGTCTATTAGCTTGAACTACAGACTCTAAAAGCGGAACCATTGGCTGAAGGTTGGTTAATTTTTTTTCAACCAATAAAAGCAATGGGTTATCCAGTTCAGTTGTCATTTTTTCTGTATTAGTGATGAAGTAAGGTGAAAGATATCCTCTATCAAACTGCATTCCTTCTACTACATCTAATTCTGTTTCAATACCTTTAGCTTCCTCAACAGTTATTACACCTTCGTTACCCACTTTTTGCATTGCTTTAGAAATCATATCTCCAATAGATTTTTCTCCATTAGCAGAAATAGTTCCGACTTGAGCAACTTCTTCATTTGATTTTACTTTTTTTGATGATGATTTTAGTTTTTTAATTACATGTTCTACAGCTGTATCTATACCTCTTTTAATATCCATTGGGTTCATCCCCGCTGTTACATATTTTAATCCTTCTGAAACAATTGACTGAGCAAGTATAGTAGCTGTGGTTGTTCCATCACCTGCGTTATCATTAGTTTTGCTAGCAACTTCTTTCACCATTTGTGCTCCCATATTCTCAAATTTATCTTCTAGTTCAATTTCTTTAGCAACAGAAACACCGTCCTTGGTAGTTCTTGGAGCGCCATATGATTTATCCATTACAACGTTACGACCTTTTGGTCCCAATGTAACTTTTACTGTATTTGCTAAAGTGTTTACCCCGTTAAGCATTTTTGTTCTTGCTTCAGTACTAAATTTAATTATTTTTGACATTCTGTTCTCCTTCTATTTACTTTTTGAAATTCCCATTATGTCGGATTCTTTCATTATACTATATTCTTTTCCGTCTATTTTAACTTCAGTTCCAGACCATTTTCCAAAAAGAACTCGATCTCCGACTTTAACATCCATTTTGATTATTTTACCATCTTCAGTTCTTGCACCTGATCCTATGGCTACTACCTCGCCTTCCTGAGGCTTTTCTTTTGCTGTATCTGGTATAATTATACCACCAGCAGTTTTTTCTTCACTATCAAGAACTTTAATTAATACCCTGTCATGCAAAGGTCTAAATTTCATATTATACTCCTGTAAATTCTTATTTGTAGTTTGATATGGTATTTTATGATTAAATTTCAAGTGCTAAATAACTTTTTAATTAGAAAAAAAAAGGTCAATATTGCTATATTTTGCTAACTTTTCTATAAATACTTAAAAAAGGACCTTTTAAATTGAAAAAATTAAAGAAATTTTCTGTAATTTCAAACTTTTATGATGCTTTCATAATAGATTTATGGGGAGTCATGCACAATGGAATTCGGCTTAATCCTGGCGCCATAGAGGTTGTAGAAAATTTAAGCAAAAATAGAAAGAGGGTTATTTTTTTATCTAATGCACCAAGGCCTAACAAAAGTGTAATTAAATTTTTAAAGAAATTAAATATGGATGAAAAATATTTTAATAATGTTTTAACATCAGGCGAAATAGCCAGATATTCCTTAAAAACTCAAAAGTTTGGTATAAATTTTTTTCATCTTGGGCCAGAAAGAGATAGCTCTATATTTATTGAGTGGGCAAAAAACAAAACATCAATTGAAAAATGTGATTTTATTTTATGTACTGGTTTGTTTGATGAACAGGAAGAAAATTTAAGTTTCTATAAGCAGCTATTAAAAAACCATATTACTAAAAAATTAATCTGTACTAATCCTGACCTCATTGTTCATAGGGGTAATAAAACTGAACTTTGTGCAGGAAGTATAGCTGAAATTTTTAGTTCTTTAGGAGGTAAGGTCATATACTTTGGCAAGCCTTACCCTGAGGTATATAATAATTGTTTAAAAAAAAATGAAAAAACTCTTGTTATAGGAGATAACTTAAATACAGATATTAAAGGAGCAAATAACTTAAATTTAGACTCTTTGTTTATAACAAATGGAGTTCATAGATCTGAATTTACAGAAGAACATGAGTTAGAAAAATTGCTAAAAAAATACAACGTAACATCAAACTACTTTCAAAGTGAACTTTTTTGGTAAAAATGATAGTTTATAAAAATCTTAAAATACATAAAAAATTTAAAAAATCTGTTATTGCCATTGGAAATTTTGATGGTATTCATTTAGGACATCAGAGAGTTTTAAAACAAGCGAGATTAAAAGCAAAAAAAAATAATTTAAAATTTGGTGTGGTTACATTTGAGCCTGTTCCTGTAATGTTTTTTAATAAACAAATTAAAAATCATAGGATAAATAATTTAAATCAAAAAATATTAGGATTAAAAAAATTAAAATTAGATTTTTTGTTAATAATTAAATTTAATAAAAAGTTTTCAAACCAAAACCCATTAGAATTTATAAATAAAATTCTTTTTAAAAGTCTTAAATGCAAATATATATTTGTAAGTAAAAACTTTCGTTTTGGAAAAAAAAGAAAAGGCAATATAGAAACCTTAAAACAAAATGAAAATGTTTATTCTTTTAAAACCATTATTTCTAAACCATTAAAGAAAAATAATAAGATATTGTCTTCGACCCTTATTAGGAAAAAAATATCTTTAGGTATGGTAAAAAAAGTAAAGTCTTTTTTAGGAAGAAATTGGAGTATAGAAGGTATAGTTGTTAAGGGTAGAAAAAGAGGAAGAAAAATTGGTTTTCCAACATGCAATATAAGATTAAAAGATTATATAATTCCAAAATTAGGTGTCTACTCGATATTAGCAGAAACCGATAAATTTAGGAGAAAAGGCATTGCTAATATTGGATATAGACCAACGTTTAATGGAAAGAGTTTACTTTTAGAGGTAAATATATTTGGAATTAAAAAAAATTTATATAAAAAGAAACTAAAAGTTAGTTTTACAAAATTTATTAGAGGAGAGAAAAAATTTAAAAGTATTAATCAACTAAAAATGCAAATTAAAAAAGATATTAAAACAGCCAAAAAATAAATGTCAAAAGATACTATACAACTTCCAAAAACAGCTTTTTCGATGAAAGCTAATTTACCCTCTAAAGAACCAGGAATTTTGGA
Organism: Pelagibacterales bacterium MED-G40; assembly: GCA_002457515.1. GTDB lineage: Bacteria > Pseudomonadota > Alphaproteobacteria > Pelagibacterales > Pelagibacteraceae > Pelagilacustribacter. The sequence continues at coordinate 8,551 of NTJN01000003.1, forward strand.
GAAATGGGAAAAAAATAAAATTTATGAAAAATTAAGAAAGATATCAAAAGGAAGAAAAAAATTTGTTTTGCATGACGGTCCTCCTTATGCCAACGGACATATCCATATGGGCACAGCTTTAAATAAAATTTTAAAAGATATGGTTACAAGATTCCATCAAATGCAAGGTAAAGACTCGATTTACGTCCCAGGCTGGGACTGTCACGGGCTTCCTATTGAGTGGAAAATTGAGGAGTTATATAAAAAGAACAAAAAAAATAAGGATGAAATACCAATAAAAGATTTTAGAGGTGAATGCAGAGATTTTGCAAAAAAATGGATCGAGATTCAAACTAAAGAATTTAAAAGATTAGGTGTAGTTGGGGATTTCGATAATTACTATTCCACGATGAGTTTTAATGGGGAGGCGCAAATAGTTCGTGAACTTGGAAAATTTTTATTAGATAAAAGTTTATATCAAGGTTTTAAACCAGTACTTTGGTCCACAGTCGAAAAAACTGCATTAGCTGATGCCGAAGTAGAATATAAGGATCATACTTCTAATACAATTTATGCAGCCTTCAAGATCAAAAAAACTGATAAGGAATTTTTAAAAGATGCCAACATTGTAATTTGGACCACCACTCCTTGGACTATACCAGCTAATAAAGCTTTGGCTTTTAATAGCTCTCTTGAGTATTCCCTAGTTGAAATTTCTGGCTTAGATAATTTCAAAGAAAAAAAAATTGTTATAGCAAAAGAATTAATTAAATCTGTAACTGAATCTTGTGGATTAAAAAAATTTACAATAATTAAAAGTTTTAAGGGTTCTGAATTAAATAAAACAGTATGCAGTCACCCTTTTTTAAAATTGGGATATGACTATGATGTACCAATGTTTGATGCAAGATTTGTTACCCTTGAGCAAGGTACAGGTATAGTTCATTGTGCACCCAGCCATGGTGTTGACGATTTTAATTTGTGTTTAAAAAATAACATTGAGTCGAAATACACCGTTGACGACTCGGGATATTACACTAAAGAAATACCACATTTTGAAAAGACTCACGTCTTTAAAGCAGATCCTATTGTTATTGATAATCTTAGAGAGCAAAAAAAATTATTAAAAAATGATACCCTACAACATAGTTATCCTCACTCTTGGAGGTCAAAAGCTCCATTAATTTATAGAGCTACTCCTCAATGGTTCATTTCAATGGAAGTAAATTCTTTAAGAAATAAAGCATTAAAAGCTATAAACGAAACAAATTTTTATCCTGGTAAAGGGAAGGAGCGACTGTCATCTATGATAGAAGGTAGACCAGATTGGTGTGTTTCCCGACAAAGAGTTTGGGGCGTTCCACTGCCTATTTTTATAAATAAAAAAACTAAAGAACCTCTTAGAGATAAAAAAGTTATTGATAGGATTGCTGATATATATGAAAAAGAAGGCTCAGATTGCTGGTTCACAGAAAATTCTAAAAGATTTTTAGGCGAGGCATACAATGAAAAAGATTACGATAAATTAAACGATATTGTTGAAGTTTGGTTCGATAGTGGATCTACTCATAGTTTTGTACTGGAGCAAAGAAAAGATTTAAAATGGCCTGCTGATATGTACTTGGAAGGATCTGATCAGCATAGAGGTTGGTTTCACTCATCTTTACTAGAGTCGTGCGGAACAAGAGGAAAAGCTCCTTTTGAAAGCATTTTATCACATGGTTTTGTTGTAGACGGCAAAGGAATGAAAATGTCTAAGTCCGCAGGCAATGTAGTATTGCCAGAAGATATTTTAAAGAACTACGGTGCAGATATATTAAGGGCGTGGGTTTGTGCCTCAGATTATTCAGAGGATTTAAGGATTGATAAAGCGATTCTAGCTCAACACGCAGAGTCATACAGAAAAATAAGAAATACTTTTAGATTCATATTAGGAAATATTAAAGACAATTTTGAACCACAAAATATTAAAAACTTAGAAACAAAAGATTTTCCAGAATTAGAAAGATATATTTTAAATAAGTTATTTTTTATTGATAAGTCAATTAAGGAAAATTTAAAAAACTATAATTTTCATAAAATTTATAAAGAATTATTAAATTTTTGTACGCTTGAACTTTCGTCGTTTTATTTTGATATAAGAAAAGATGCTTTATATTGTGACAGCTTAGACTCAAAAAAAAGGAAAGCATGTATTAAAGTTTTAAATATTGTTCTTGAATGTTTGTTAAAATGGTTGGCACCAATATTTGTTTTTACTTCAGAAGAGATATTTAGTTTAATAAACAAAACAAATGAGAGTATACACGAAAAAACTTTCGTAGAAATTCCTGAATCTTGGAAGGATGATAAATTAGATAATAAATGGAAAGATTTATTTAAAATCAAACAAGAGGCCAATATTGCCATAGAAGAAAAAAGAGCCAGCAAAGAAATAGGTTCGAGCCTGGAAGCAGATATTGAAATTTTTGTTAATACTAATCAATACAATTTATTGGATGGTCTAGATTTAGCTGAATATTTTATAACATCCAAAGCTCAAAAGTTTGAGAACAAAGGAAAGGAAGAAGGCATCAAAATATTGGTGAAAAAGTCTAATGGAACAAAATGTCCAAGATGTTGGAAAATAATTCAGAACAAGTGTTCCAGATGTGAAGAAGTGCAAAAGATACAATAATAATGAACGAACTAAAAAATAGGATTTTAAACAAAATTAATATTTTAAATCTTTTAATTATAGTTTTAATTTTTGTTGCAGATAGATTTTCTAAAATTAAGATTATAAACTATGTCTTGAGCAACAATAAAAGTATTTATGTAAACGATTATTTAAATTTAGAACTTGTGTGGAATAGTGGTATCGGATTTGGCTTATTAAATCTAGATGCAGGAATTTGGTATCATTTTATCTCATTAATAATTTTCTTTGTTATATTAGCAATAATTTACCTTATGATAAAATCTAGTAATTTGGATAAAATTTTTCTCTCACTAGTTTTAGGTGGAGCTCTTGGAAATTTATATGATAGAGCTTTGTATTTTTCAGTTCCAGATTTTATTGATATACATTTTAATGACTTTCACTGGTTTACTTTTAATATTGCGGATATATTTATCTCATTAGGTATTATTTTAATTTTGTTAAAAGAGGTATTTTTAAAAAAACATGAAAAAAATTAGTATAGTTTTAATATATTTTTTTATAGCTATTTCCATTTTATCATGCACTTCTTTAAAAGAAGCAGGAGATGTTTTAAAAAATGAAAAAAGAAAAACAACAGATGAGTTTTTAGTTAAGAAAAGAGGACCATTAACCGAACCACCAGACTATAAAAAAATTCCCGAACCTGGATCTGTATCATCTAAAAAACAAGAAAATTTAAGCGATGTAGAGAAACTATTTAAGACATCAAATAAAAATAATGTAAAAAGAAAATCATCATCTTCTGCAGAAGAGTCAATTTTAAATGAAATAAAAAAATGAAAAATAATTTATTAATTAAAAATTTTATTACCAAAAGATTTTATAATACAAAAAAAAAAAATAAAAATGTTAAAATCAGTTTAAAATTATTAGAATATATTTCAAAAAATATACATAAAGAAAAAAATATTTTTCACTTATTTAATAAAAAATATGAGCTTGATTTCATATTAAAATCTCTTAAAAAGTTTAAAAATTTCAAAACTATTATTGTCATAGGAATGGGTGGTTCGACATTAGGCATTAAGGCCTTTCATTCATTTTTAAAATTAAAAGTAAAAAAAGAAGTTTTATTTTTAGATAATTTGAATAGTTTTAGATTGAAAGAGCTATCCAAGATTATAGATAGAAAAAAAATTTTTTTTATTATAATTTCTAAATCTGGAAATACATTAGAAACTTTAACAAATAAAAATTTTTTTAAAAATAAAATTTCACAAAATAACTCAATCGTTATTACTGAAAAGGGAAATAGCAAACTTAATAAATTTTCTAAAGACAAAAAAATTTTACACATTAAACATAAAAAATATATTGGTGGAAGATATTCTGTTTTGTCAGAGACTGGCATGGTACCTGCTTACTTAATGGGACTTAAAATAAAAAAATTTAGAGAAAATTTATCTAAATATTTTAAAAATAATTTTAAAAAATTTTTATGTGAAAGTTCGTCTATAATTGCACAAAACTATTTATCTAAAAAAATAAATTCTATTATCTTTTTTAATTATTGCCCTCGCTTAAATAATTTTGTGTATTGGAGTCAACAACTAATGGCAGAAAGCTTAGGAAAAAATGGAAAAGGAATTTTGCCAGTTCTTTCAGAAGCTCCTAAGGATCATCACAGTCTTCTTCAACTTTATTTAGATGGACCTAAAGATAAAATTTTTTATATTATTAGTGCGGAAGACAGATTAAATAAAAAGATTGATAAAATAGTTAAAGCTCAAAAAAATGCTTTTATTCAAGTTTTAAAAAAAAAGAGAATTCCTTTTAGAATTATTCACATAAACAACTTCTCAGAATCAACTATGGGTGAGTTATTTTCTTATTTTATTTTAGAAACAGTTTTGATTGCAAATCTTATTAAAGTTAATCCTTTTGATCAACCAGCTGTAGAAGAGATAAAAATTTTTACAAAAAAGAATTTAAGATAATGTACCGAATATCACTTTTGATCTGCCGTATTCTTTAGTAAGTTTTACCTTAATAAGTTTATCTAATTCCTCTTGCTCATTTTCTCTATGAATGACAATTAAATGATTTTTTTTAAAAATTTTTAATTTTTTAATCAATTCTATTTCCTCTTTAAATTCTTTTTCAGCAAAAGGAGGGTCAATAAAAATTATGTCAAATTTTTTATTTATATTTATTTTGCTTAAAAATTTTTTAATTTCATAAGGGTAAAGAAAAACTTTTTTTTCTAGATCAAGTTTTTTCAAGTTTTCTTTTAATATTTCTAATGTTTGAGAATTATTTTCAACAAATGTGACACTGTCAGCTTCTCTTGATAAACATTCAATACCAAAAGAACCTATGCCTGAGTAAAGATCCAAAACAGTTGAGTTTTTTATATTAACATTAATAAAATTTGAATGATGAATAGTATTAAACAAACTTTCTTTGACAAGATCTCTTAAGGGTCTTGTTGATGAAGTTTTTATAAAAGATATTTTTTTTCCTTTTAAATATCCACCTATTATTCGCATGTTAGTTTAAACAACTCTCCATCCAATATCTTTTCTAAAAAAACCATATTTCCAATTTATTTTTCTAATTATTTTAAAGATAACTTTTCTAATTTTAAAAAAACTCTGTCCAGTTGAAGTTATATTCAAAACTCGGCCACCGATTGAAAAATATTTCTTATTTATTATTTGAGTTCCAGCATGAAAGATTTGAGAGTTTTTTTTAAGTAAGACTTTATTTAAATTTTTTATTAATAAATTTTTTTTATATTTTCCAGGATACCCTTTAGTACATAATACAATAGTCATACACTTTCTTTTCTTCCACTTAATTTTTATCTTATTTAATTTATTTTTTGTTGCCAGGATAAAAAGTTTCACTATATCGGTTTTTAATCTCGGCATTATAACTTGACATTCTGGGTCGCCCATTCTGACATTATATTCAATTAAGTAAGGCTCACCATTTTTTATCATAAGTCCTGCATACAAAAATCCCGTGTATGGTTTTCCTTTTTTTTTAAGCGCAGATAATGTTGGCTTAATAATTCTACTTATAATTTTTTTTTCTAAACTGTTATTAATTATCGGAGCTGGAGAATATGCTCCCATTCCACCAGTATTAGGCCCAGTCTCATTTTCACCAACTCGTTTATGGTCTTGAGCGGAGCCGATAAAAGAAAATTTTTTTTTGTCAACTATAAGAAAATAACTAGCTTCTTCACCTTCCAAAAACTCTTCAAGAACTAATTTTTTTGAACTTTTAAATTTACCAGAGAATATTTCATTAGATAAATTTATTACCTCATTTTTAGAATTGCATATAGCAACACCTTTACCGGCAGCTAAACCATCCGCTTTTACAACAAGTGGCATATTATTATTTTTTAAAAAATTTAAAACTTCTGACTTTTTTTTACATATTTTAAAATTTGCTGTAGGGATATTATTTTTTTTACATATAGACTTCATAAAAGCTTTTGATCCTTCAAGTTGTGCGGCATATTTATTAGGTCCAAAAACTCTAATTTTATTTTTTTTTAAGAAGTCAACGATTCCATTTACCAGAGGCTGTTCAGGACCGACTATGACCAAACTTATTTTGTTTTTTTTTAAATTTTTTAATAGAAATTTAAAATTTAAAAAATCAAAATTTAGATTTGTTGCTAATTTAGCAGTTCCTGCATTGCCTGGAATACAATAAATTTTTGATTTTATTGATGATTCATATATCTTTTGACAAAGAGCGTGCTCTCTACCTCCGCTACCTATTAAAGCAATATTCATATGAAAAATTATATTATATATAATACTTTTATATTATGAATAAAATAAAAGCCAAAATAAAATTTAAACCAAATTCATTTGAGGTTTTAGAAGAAGGGGATCATGTATTATGTGCAGTTTCAAAAAAAGTAATACCTTTAAAAGATTTGGCGTATTGGAACGTCGATCTTCAAGAGGCTTATTTTTCTCCAGCCGAAGTAAAGATTAGGTATGACCAAATAAACAAAAAAGTTGATAAGTAGCTATTTCCAACGATTATGGGTCCAAATCCAATCTCCTGGATTATTTATAATCATTTTTTCAATAATAGAATTAAGTTTTTCAGTTATTTCAAGAATATTTTTTTCAGATTTATCTTCCTTATTGATTTCTAATTTTTCAAAAAATTCTAGAAGAAAATTGCCATCATCTTGTCTTGTAATGCAAACTGGAATTATATCACATTTAAATTTTATAGATAATTGTGCTGGCAAGGTAGTTGTGAGGGCCTTTTTTTTAAAAAAAGATACTTTTTCCCCTTCACTTACTCTTTGATCAACCATTAAAGCTACGCTGTAATTTTGTTTTAAAAAATTAAATGTATGCCTAATACCCGCAACACCTTTTTTAATTTGATTTTTGCAAACATACTTTCGTCTGAAGTATTCCATAAATGGGTTTAAAAATAAGTTATTTAATGGCCTATAAATAGTTGATAGTTTAATTCCTTTTTTAACTATTTCCATAGACATTAACTCAAAATTAGCAAAGTGTCCTGAAATAAAAATTACCGGTTTATCTTTTTTTAAAATTTCATCTAATATTTTTTCATTCTTTATATTTATGTGATAACTTTCCTTATTGAATCTTTTTAAAAAAATATATTCAACAAAAGTCATCGCATAATTAGACCACATTTTTTTAATTATAATATCTTGGTCTTTTTTTTCAATATTTGGAAAAGCTATTTTTAAATTTTCTTTTATTATTTTTTTGGATCTTATTAATGGTCCTATCACCCTAAATAGTAATGAAAATATTTTTCTACTTTGTTTTAAACCAATTATTTTTATAATTAAAAAAAAAGTATATATAAATATTGACTCAATAAAATATTTTAAAATTTTCATTTTATATAACTTTTAATAATTTTTTCAAATTTGTCTTTTTCTTTAATTTGAACTTTAATTGGAAAATAATTTATATTAAAGCCAAGTTTTTTTAATCTATAATGATCTTTCTCTGTAGTTATTAAATCTAATTTATTTTTATTTGCTAAATTTAACAAATTTTCAATTTCGTTTTTTTTGTATGAGTAGTGGTCAGGGAAAATTTTAGATATATCAATATTAAGATTGAATTCTCTTAGAGTATCAAAAAAATTTTCAGGATTTCCTATTCCTGCGAAAGCTAAGAATTTTTTATTAATAAAATCTTTTGATAAAACTGGAATATATTTAGAATAAAAAATATTTATATTTTTAGATATTTTTTTTAATTTATTTTCAAAGTCTTTATTTTCATTTCCGTTTATAACTATAATTTGTGATTTTTTTATAGAACTCAAGCCTTCTCTTAAAGGTCCAGAAGGAATGGTATGACCATTTCCAATTAATTGTTTTTCGTTAAAACACAAAATTTTTAAATCTTTTTTAATCGAGTAATCTTGGTAACCATCATCTAGAATAACAATATCACAATTATTATTTTGCACTTCTTCAATTGCTTTTTGTCTAGATAAATTTGTAAAAAAATTTTTTGCCTTATTTTTGATAAGCTCTATCTCATCATATTGGTTTTTATAAAATTTTTTTACTATTGCAGGATTTTTATTCATATTTTTTAAAATATTATATATTTCTAAAGTTAAAGGTGTTTTTCCAGTTCCACCGATATAAATATTACCTATACATATAACAGGAATATTAAATTTTTTTGTTGTTATTATTACTTTTTTGATAAGATTGAGAAGTTGAATTAAAATAGATATTGGTAATAAAATTAGTGAATAAATATTATAATAATTTTTTTTCCAAAAATTTGGTTTATATAGCTTCATCTTAAAATTATTTTACTAAATTCATCAACAGTTTTTTTTAAAACTTCTGCCCCATAATTATCAATTTTTTTTACTTTATTTTCATCAACTATTTTAGGATTATTTAAATCATCAATTATTTTTAAAGAAATTTCTTTAAAGTTATCTATTTTTTCTGCAACATTTATCTTATTCAAAAATTCATAAACTTCATCAAAATTAGATACATATGGTCCGTGATATATTTTGCACCCAAATCTTGCTGCTTCGATTGGATTTTGACCACCAACAGAAATTAATTTTTTTAATGTAGATTTGCCTATAAAAACACTTTTACAGTATTTAAAATATTGAGTTAGTTTTCCAAAAGAATTAATTAAGAGAATTTCTGTATCACTTTTTATGACCTCATTGTCATTTAAAATTTGAATTTTAATATTAAGTCTTTTTAATTTTTTATAAATTTTATCTATTCTACTGATGTGCCTAGGTATAATTATTGTGACAATATTGTTATGAACTTTTTTAATTTCTTGGTGTGCTTTTACACAAAACTCTTCTTCATTATTATGCGTACTAGCTGCACACCAAACTTTATGTTTATCTAAAAATACTTTATTTATATCATTTAAACTAGAGGATGAATTTGCATCTGTTATAAACTTGAGATTTCCAAAATATTTAACGTTTTTTGCCTTAAGATTTTGTAGATAAATTAATGATTTTTTATTTGATGCCAAACATATATCAAAAGAAGAAAAGATTTTTTCAGCTAAACCTTTAAAAATACTCCATCTTTTAAAAGTCTTTTCTGTAATTCTGCCATTCACTAAAATTAAAGGAATTTTATTTTTTGTCAGTTGGTTTATAAAGTTTGGCCAGATTTCTGAGTCGACAAAACATGCTAAGTTTGGCATCCAAGAATTAATAAATTTTTTACTCAAATGCGGTGTGTCTATAGGAAAATATCTATGGACAATATTTTTATCCTCAGAGAAATATTTTTCAATTAATGTTCCTGAACTAATTGTTGTAGTAGTAATAAGAAAATTAATTTTTTTTCTAAGACTTTTCAGCTCTTTTATAATAGGAATAATGCTTGTAATCTCTCCTATGCTTGCTCCATGCATCCAAATAAGAAAAGTTCCTTTAGTTTTTTGAGGTTTGAAATGGGAGCTAAATATTTTTTCTTTAAATCTTACTTTATCTTCTTTTTTAATAAACTTTCTACAATAGATAATTAATAATAATAAGGGATAAAATAAAATTGTTAAGAATTTATAAACTAAAAACATTAAATTTATTTTAATTGTCTTTGATATAGAGACTTATAATCCTCTGAACTATTAATTAAAGACTGGTGATTACCTGAGTCAATTATCATTCCACTTTTTACTAAAAAAATTTTATCAGCATTATGAATAGTTGAAAGTCTATGAGCTATCACCAAAGTAGTCTTATTTTTAGTCAGATTTTTTATTGCACTTTGAACTTTTTCTTCTGATTCAGCATCTAAAGAAGAGGTTGCTTCATCTAGTAAAATGATTGGTGAGTTTTTTAGTACAGCTCTTGCGATTGAAATTCTTTGTTTTTGCCCACCAGACAATCTAACTCCATTTTCTCCAATTAAAGTATTATATTTATTAGGCATTTTATTAATGAAATCATCTGCAGCTGCAAATTGACAGGCCTTAACTATTTCTTCATCAGAGGCATTGGGATTAGCATAAGCAATATTATCTTTAATAGAAGAGTCAAATAAAATTACATCTTGACTTACTAAAGCAATATTTTTTCTGAGTGACTCCAAATTAACAGAGTGTATATCTTGATTATCTATAAATATTTTACCTTTTTGAGGGTCATAAAATCTAGGAATTAGTTTAATTATAGTACTTTTTCCTGCACCGCTATGCCCAACAAATGCAGCCATAGTACCCCCTTTAATTTCAAAATTTATATCACTAACCGCCTTTTCTGTAGTCACATCATACTTAAAACTCACATCTTTAAAAATAATATCTGATTTTTTTACTTCAAGTTTTGGTAAGCTAGTATCATTAGCAATTGATATAGGCTCATCCAAAACTGCGAAAACCCTTTTTGCCCCAGCAGCTCCGGAATACAAAACCATATTTATTGTAGCTAAAGACCTAATAGGTTGGTATGCAAGCATCATTGCTGTTAAAAAGGAAAAAAAATTATTAATTTCTAACTCACCTTCAGCAATCAAAACACCTGAAAAAAAAATAAAGCCAGCAATCATTATTCCTGTAAGAATTTCCATTATTGGAGTTGCCCTAATAAGTATACTTTGAATTTTTATTGACTTATCAATCACTGCATCTGTTTTATTTAATGCATTTAAATTCTCTCTTTTTTCTGTTTGAAAAATTCTTATCATTTGTGAACTTCTAATTATTTCAGATAAAAAAGACGTTAGATCCTCAGCCAAAACTCCACTTTCTTTTGTTGCCTTTCCTATTCTTTTTCCAAGAGTTCTAGCTAGAGCTGCTGAAAGGGGCATCATAATAATTGCAAAAAGCGCTAACCTCCAGTTCTGGTAGAACATAAGGGATAAAAGAGCAATTAGTGTAAAACTATCTTTCATAAGATTTAAAATTGCGGTGCTAACCATATTTTGAATCAGTGTAGCGTCATAAAGGATGTTTGAAACATATTTACCAGAATGTTTTTTTTCTAAAGTTTGAATATCAGATAATAAAATCTTATTTGCTAATTGTTTTTGAATTTTTCCTTGTATCCAAGACCCAACTTTAATTACATTAATTCTAGCAAAATATAGAGATAGTCCTTTTGTTGAAAAAGCAATGATTATTAAAATAGGTATTAAATAAGCGTAAGTAGTATCTTTATCTATAAATATTTTTTTAACAGCCGGATCCAACAACCAAGCTATAGCTGCCGTACTTCCCGCTACGACCAAGGATAGAGACAGGGCAAAAAGAAGTCTAGAAAAATACTTTTTTACGTAATCTCTAAAAAGTCTTTTGGTAATTTGAATTAATTCTTTAAATTCCATTTATCCTAGATTCATTAAAATTATGCTAGCAAAAAGTATTAAACCAGAAAAATTATTTAACTTGAAAGCATCCAAACATTTTTGCGGTCTATCTTTACTAAAAATTTTTAATTGATACATTAAAGTTAAAAAATACATAAATACAAAAAAAATTGAATATTTAAAGTTTCCCGTTGCATAGAATAGATAGGTAATAAGAATAATATTTATTGTGTAACATGTTCCTACAAAAAATTTTAATTTATCTTTAAATTTTATCGAAGTTGATTTATTTCCAATAATCTCATCATCTATCAAATCTTGAGTTCCATAAATCGTGTCATAACCCAATGTCCAAAATATGGCTGACATATATAGTATTCCAATATTTATTGATATATTCCCCATTATCGAAGCCCAAGCCATTATTATTCCCCAATTAAAAGTAAGACCCAAAAATAATTGAGGCCAATAAGTTATTCTTTTCATAAAAGGATATGAAAATGCTAATAACATTGATCCCAATCCTAAAAAAATTGTTAATTTATTAAATTGAAGCAAAATTATAAAAGCAATTAAACATAAAATCACTACGTAAAAAAGAGATAATTCAATCGATATTTTTCCAGAAGCTATGGGTCTGTCTTTAGTTCTCTTAACTTTCTTATCTAAATCCCTGTCAACAATATCATTAAAAATACATCCTGCACTTCTCATTAAAACTGACCCTAAAAAAAACAACATTAAAAATAATAGAAAATTTTTTAAATTTTGGTCAAAGTAAAAAGCATACGCTAAACCCCAACTACATGGCCAAAATAATAGCATAAAACCAATTGGTTTATTAAGTCTTGTGAGGTCAACAAATATTTTTAGTTGATTCATTAGATTTATGATTGTAAATACCAAACACTACCTACATAATCAATTTGATTCGATATGGAAATAGATTACACAGTTACAGCTTTAATGTTTCCTGCCATTCCACTAATTATGACTGTTTATAGTAACAGATTTCATACTTTGAGTGCATTAATCAGGAAACTTCATGATGAATATGTTTTTGAAAAACAAATCCCGCCTGAGTGGGAAAAACAATTACATAATCTTAATGGTAGAACAAATTTGCTTAAATACACAATGGGCTTTGCTTGTTTTGGATTTTTATTTAATATGCTTACTGTTTTCGCACTTTATTTAGATTTTTTAATAGTTGCTAGGTTAATATTTGCTGGCTGTTGTTTGTGTATGATTATTTCTATATTCCTTTTTTTACAGGAAATTAGACTTTCGAATAAAGCTCTCAAATTTCATTTGAGCGATATGAAGTCTATGAAAGATGATCTGAATTAAGCTTTATTTTTTTTACTTGCGTAAGAAGTTTTAAAAGTTTCCAATTGCCAACCTGATAATCTTTTTTGTATTTCCTTAAGATTGTTATTTTTCCAATTTTGAGTAGTATTTTGATTTTTCCAATTTTTTTTTTCTTCATTGGTTCGTCCGCATCCATAACAAAAACCTGAGACAGGATCTGTTTTACAAATACTTATACATGGTGAAATGATTTCTTGACTTTTCATTAGGGCACTAAAATTGCTGGTCCTATTATTTTTCTTGACTCAAGATCTTCATGCGCTTTATGTACATCTTCTAATTTATATTCTTTGAAAATTCTAATCTTTACTTTTCCATATAATATTTTTTCAAATAAACTTTTAGATGCTTCATTTACTTCTTTACCAGTGCTTAAATACTGTCCCATCGAAGGTCTTACAAAAAAAAGACCTTTTGGTTGTAATAATTTTGGAACATCAATTGGTTCTAAAGCTCCAGAGGCATTACCAAAAGAAACCATCATTCCCCTCACCTTAAGAACATTAAGAGATTTTTCGAAAGTATCTTTTCCCACCCCGTCGTAAACTACGTCAACACCTTTATTATTTGTTATCTCTAAGACCTTTTCATCAAAACTATCTTTTTTGTAATTGATTACAAAATCACAACCATTGGTTTTTGCTATATCTATTTTTTCATCAGAGCCAACAGTGCCAATTATTTTACATCCAATACTTTTAGCCCATTGTGTAAAAATTTGTCCAACTCCACCTGCCGCAGCATGAAACAATACCGTTTCCCTAGAGCTAACTTTATATGTTTTGTTTAGTAGATAATAAGTTGTGAGGCCCTTTGTCATTACACTTGCTGCTATTTTATGACTAATTCCATCTGGAATTTTAACAGCAATTTTTTCAGGTATAATTCTTTTTTCGCTGTATGATCCTAATGGAGGCGAAGCGTAAGCTACATTATCACCTTTGTTAAAATTCTTAACATCTGATCCAATTTCTTCGACTACTCCCGCACCCTCCATTCCGATGCCTGAAGGCAATTTTACTGGATACAAACCACTTCTATGATATGTATCTATGTAATTTAAGCCAATGGCAATGTTTTTTACTTTTATTTCATTTTTACCGGGCGAGCCAATTTTAATTTTCGACAATTCAAGAACTTCTGGACCACCGTGTTTTTTAAAAATAATAGATTTTGACATTAGTATTTTGCAAAGTTTCCGTCTTTATAATCTTTAACTGCTTGAAGTATTTCATCTTTAGTATTCATTACAAAAGGCCCTCCTCTAGCAATAGGTTCCTCAATTGGTTTACCAGCTATAAATAAGAATTCAGCTTTCTTGATTGCTCTGACTTTAAGTTTATTTCCTCTTTCTAATAAAATTAAATTTGAGTTACCAGTCTTATAGTGACTTTTATCTCCAATTTTTAACTCACCTCTAAGCAGATAAATAAATGAGTTATGACCTGTAGGAACATCACAATTAAATTCTTTATCTTCGTTCAAAGCTAAATGGAAATAAATCGGTTCAACATTATGATTTTTTTCAGGACCTTCTGCCTTTTCATATTTACCCGCAATCACTTTTACAGTTTTTTCATCGTCTTTATGAACTCCTAGTTCATTAGCTTTAATATAAAGATATTCAGGTTTATTCCCTTTTAACTTTGCTGGCATATTGATCCAAAGTTGAAAACCTAATAACTTTCCTTCTTTCATGGTTGGCATCTCAGAATGAATAATTCCTCTTCCAGTTTTCATCCACTGTACATCTCCAGGTGCCATAATACCTTTTGCACCAGTGCTATCTTGGTGCTCAAATTCCCCGTTTAACATGTAAGTCACGGTTTCTATTCCTCTATGAGGATGTGGTGGAAAGCCAGCAATGTAATCTTCTTTATTCTCAGATCCAAACTCATCAAGCATTAAAAATGGATCAATATACTCTGCTCCAGGAGTACCAATACTTCTTTTTAATTTAACACCAGCTCCATCTGATGCACTGATAGCTTTTAAAATTTTTTTAACTTCAATTTGTGACATATAATAAATATATTAAAAGTTTAAATTTTATCAAGTAGTTGCGATAAGTTACCAATTTCATTTTTTGGGAGATAATCAAGGTTATCAAACTGTGATTTATTTCTATTAACCCAAATAGAGTTATAACCATAGTTACCGCCTCCAGAAACATCCCATGTATTTGCACTTAAAAAAGTTATTTCGTCAGGTTTAAGTTGATATTTTTTAACCGGCATCTCATAAACTTTTGAGTCAGGTTTATAAACTTTTACCTGCTCAACTGAAAAAAGATCGTCAAATAGATTATCAAGGTTATTGCTTTTCACTAATTCATTTAAAAGAGCTGGTGTTCCATTTGAAAGTATAGCGAGTTTTAGGTTTTTTTTCTTCAAATTATTTAAAACATCATTTACCTCTGGATACGGGGATAAAATTTTATAAAGGTTTAATAATTCTTTTTTCATACTCTTATCGATATTAAAAACTTTCATAGATTTATCTAAGCTATCTTCAGTGACTTGCCAGAAATCCTTATGCCTTTTCATTAGACTTCTAAGCCAAGTATATTCAAGCTGAGTAGTTCTCCAAAAATTAGCAAAAGTTTCCCAAGTATTTCCAATTTTATCTTTACATTTTTCTGCAGCTGAGTTTACATCAAACAGCGTACCATAGGCATCAAATACTACAGCTTTTGTATTCATTTTTTATCTAATATTATGAGAACCATCACACAATGGTTGATCATTTGTTTGTTTGCACGTACAGAAAAAAACTTTTTTAGATTGATTTGCTTTATAAACTAATGACTTAAATTCTGTGCCTTTATGCGAACCGTCACAGAATGGCTGTTTTGAACTTTTACCACAAGAACACCAATAATATGATTTTCCTTCAACTACATCTATTCCAATCGGAGAATCTCCTGCTCTTTCACCTTTTCCCACAATAAGCTCCTTTAATTAACCTTATTTTTTTATATTATATAAAATATTTATGAACATTAGATTATATCATCCTAACAGTATAGTTGAAAATACAACAGTATTATTAACTAAGGAACATACTCATTATGTTGTAAACGTAATGCGACTAAAGCGAGGATCTGAAATAAATTTTTTCAACAAAGAAGGAGAGTGGAAAAGTGAAATTATTTTCTTAGATAAAAATAGGGTAGAGGTTAAATTTTTAGAAAAAATCAAAAAAGTAAGTACTTTATCTAAAATTGAGTTAGCAATTTGCTTAGTGAAGAAAAATCCAATGGAAATGATTTTACAAAAAACTACAGAGCTTGGTGTTAGCGGTATAATTCCAGTAGTTTCAGAACGAACTGAAGTAAAAGAATTAAATTATGATAGAGCAAAAAAAATAACTATTGAGGCAACAGAGCAATCTAATCAATTAGTTCCTCCTGAAATTTCCAAAGTTATAAAATTAAAAGATTTCTTAATAAATTTAGACGGATCTACTAAACTTTTATTTGCTGATATTAATTCAAAAGATAACTTAAAAACTGAAGATCTGAAAGATAGTGAATCTCTATGCATTTTAATTGGCCCAGAGGGCGACTTTTCTCCAAAAGAAAGAGAATTGATTTTATCTAGAAAAAATACAATATCTTTTTCACTTTCAAAGAATATTTTAAAAGCAGAAACTGCATCAATTTCTGCCCTAACCTTGATTAATTACTTTTTAAAATTATAAAATTTTCTTAATTATTTTGATAGACTCTTCGATATTGTCATGGTGAGTGATACGATCACTGTATTTTCCATTCTTTAAAAGCAGGATAGGGGAACTGTGGTCTACGGTATAATTCCCATTTTCTGAAAAAATTTTTTGGCTTTTTATTCCCCAAGATTTAGATAGGGTAAAAATTTTCTCTGACTCCCCTGTTATACCAATTATTTGATTACCAAATGAGCTTAAGTAGCTTTTCATTATCTCTGGTGTATCTCTCTCAGGATCAATACTTATAAAAAATACTTTTAATTTTTCTTTTTCTTTCTCAAGTTCATTCATTATGACATTTAGTTTATTTAAAGTAATTGGACATACATCAGGGCAGTTGGTAAAACCAAAAAAAAGGGCAGTTGCTGGACTCTCAAATGATTTTTCAGTTATGATATTATTATTTACATCTTTTAATGAAAATGATGACCCAGCCATCGATGCGACATATTCATCTTTTTGATTTTGTAAAGATAAAAATATAGGTAACATTATAAATAAAAAAATAATAAAACAACCTGTTATAATTGTTAATGATGTTTTTATTTTCATTAATGATATAAATAATAGATATGTCTAGTTTTATAAAGAAATTATTTGGCACACTAGTAGAAAAACCTTGGGAGGAAAATCAGGCCAAAATTGATGACCATCATCATGGAAAAACATTTAAAGGCTTATCCGCTCAAGTTTCTGCTGTTATTGTAATCTTTGGTGTAAGTACTGTTCTTTTTAGTCTTGTAGTTACAGGTTATCTTTATACTATCCCCGGCGATCAAGATACTATGTTTCTTTTAAGGCCAAACTTGCTTTGGTTTAATACTTTAGTCTTATTTTTAGTCGCTTATATTTTTAGAAAAATTACAAAAGATTTATTAAACAACGATATATCCAAAATTAAAAAAAATCTTATTCAAGTTGGTGGCTTAAGTTATCTTTTTTTATTTGGACAAATATATTTTTGGTTTCACTTAATTCAAAGTGGAAAAGTTGTTTCAACTAATTCCTATTTTACATCTTTTTATTTTTTTACAGCTTTGCATGGCTTACACTTGTTAGGTGGTTTATTATTTTGGGGAAAAATTTGTTCAAAAGTACTTAAATTAGAAAATAGAGAAATTTTAAAAGAGAAAAAAAATGTTGAGGCACTTTCTTTATATTGGACTTTTTTGCTAGTTGTATGGTTAGTGTTTTTTCTAATTATTTATGTTTTTAACGATGCTTTTATAGCTTGGTGCAAATCTATAATCTCGTAAACTTTATTATAAAAATAAAACTAAAACACATCCCAAGACAGCTATAAATATTAATAAGAGGTAAACTGACTTTAGATATTTTTTAATTTCAGGTTTTTTTTCCCCTTTTGAAAAGACTCCCGCTCCTAGTGATATAACTATAAAAAAAAGGAGAATTAATAGAAGTATAGATATTAAAATTCCCAATTTTCCAATCATTTTAAGAAGTTATATACATTTTATAAGACATTTTGTCCCTAGGTTATATTGATCTTTTATTTTATAACCTAATTCATATGTGGACAGGTCTAGTTTTTTTAGGGGTAATAATTGGTTCAATAGCTTTTCATATTTGGACACCTTGGTGGTGGACAGATATCGCCTCAAACTGGAGTAAAATGGATGATACGATTATTTTATCTTTCTGGATAGGTGGAGGAGTTTTTATCTTAGTAGCTTTATTCATGGTCTACTGTATTTTTAGATATAATTATAAAGAGGGGCGAAAAGTTGAGTATAAACCTGAAGATAAAAAATTAGAATTTCATTTAACTTGGTTAACTACTTTAGGTGTAGTAGCTCTTTTAGCACCAGGTCTTCTTGTTTGGAATGACTATATTAAGGTGCCTGATAATGCTCAGCATGTAGAAGTAATGGCGTGGCAGTGGGGCTGGAAATACAGATTGCCTGGAGAGGATGGCAAATTAGGAACGTCAAGCAACAAAATTATTAGTGACTCAAATCCTTTCGGTATAAATTTAGATGATCCAAATGGTAAAGATGACATTATAATAGATAGTAACGAATTACATGTTGCAAAAGACAGACCAGTTAAAATTTTATTGAGATCAATAGATGTTTTACACAATTATTATGTACCTCAATTCAGAGCTAAAATGGATGCAGTGCCTGGAATAGTTAGTTTTTATTGGTTTGAGCCTAATAAAAATGGAGAATATGAAGTTTTATGTGCTGAGTATTGTGGAGTCGGGCATTACGCAATGAGAGGAATAGTTATAGTTGAAGATGAGGAAAATTATAATAAATGGCTCGCAAAACATGAGACATTTTCAAGTTTTGTAGCTAAACAAA
The DNA here is from genome assembly GCA_002457515.1 of Pelagibacterales bacterium MED-G40. GTDB lineage: Bacteria > Pseudomonadota > Alphaproteobacteria > Pelagibacterales > Pelagibacteraceae > Pelagilacustribacter. The sequence continues at coordinate 27,458 of NTJN01000003.1, forward strand.
AGAATGATAACATTAAAAATAATCAGTTAGCTAAAATTAACAATTTATTAAATGATAAATAAAGTATATTAAAAGAAAAAATGTCAGACGATTTAAACATAAAAAAGAGCTCTAAGATTAAAACGAAATCCTCAAGTGTTTCTGGCGGAGGGACAGACATCGATTACGTAAGACCTGCAGAGTTACCTGAACAGGATCTTTATCATGGTCATAGCTTTATAACTAAATGGATTTTTTGTCAGGATGCTAAAGTAATTGGAATTCAGTATACTCTTACAGCAGTATTTACTGGTGTTGTTGGTCTTATTCTTTCTTGGATGATGAGGATGCAGTTAGGTTTTCCTGAACTCTTTCCATTTTTAACAGCTGAGTCGTATTATCAATTTGTAACAATGCATGGAATGATAATGGTTGTTTATCTACTAACAGCATTATTTTTGGGTGGGTTTGGAAATTACTTAATACCTTTAATGGTCGGAGCAAGAGATATGGTCTTTCCATATGTAAATATGCTTAGTTATTGGATGTTTTTTGTTGCAGTGGTTGTCTTAATGGCAAGTTTTTTTGTACCAGGCGGTCCTACGGGTTCGGGTTGGACACTTTATCCACCACAAGCTATTTTAGAAGGAACACCAGGCTCAGAATACGGAATTTTATTAATGTTAATCTCTCTGTCTCTATTCGTAATAGGTTTTACTATGGGAGGTTTAAATTATGTTATTACAATTTTACAAGCAAGAACTAGAGGCATGACTTTAATGAGAATGCCTTTAACTATTTGGGGAATTTTTACAGCAACAGTATTAGCTTTATTAGCTTTTCCAGCTCTATTAGTAAGCTCTATCATGATGACTTTAGATAAGGTGCTTGGAACAAGTTTCTTTATGCCAACAATCATTAAAGCTGGTGAACTACTGTCGTATGATGGAGGTAGTCCTATTCTTTTTCAACACCTTTTTTGGTTTTTTGGCCACCCCGAAGTTTACATTGTAGCATTACCGGCCTTTGGAATAGTTTCAGACTTAATATCAGTACACTCTAGAAAAAATATTTTTGGATATAGAATGATGGTATGGGCTATAGTAATAATTGGTGCCCTAAGCTTCTTTGTTTGGGCACACCATATGTATGTGAGTGGAATGACTCCTTGGTTTGGATTTTTCTTTGCTACAACTACACTTATAATTGCCGTTCCAACCGCACTCAAAGTTTATAATTGGATTTTAACCTTATGGAGAGGAAATATTAGGTTGAACACTGTAATGCTTTTTTGTTTAGGTTTTATACTTACTTTTGTGAATGGAGGTATTACCGGAATATTTTTAGGAAATGTTGTCGTAGATGTTCCTTTATCAGATACATATTTTGTTATAGCTCACTTCCATATGGTGATGGGAATTGCTCCACTAATGGTAATCTTTGGAGCCATATACCATTGGTACCCTTTAATCACCGGAAGATTTTTGGATGAAAAGTTAGGTAAATGGCATTTTTGGACTACTTTCTTAGGTGCGTACTCAATATATTTTCCAATGCACTATTTAGGTTTTATAGGTGTACCTAGAAGATATTTTGAAATGTATGATAGCCCTTACGTTACATCAGCGGTAGGTATGAATGAATTTATAAGTGTAGCAGCGTTTATAGTAGGTGCAGCACAGTTTATCTTCTTTTTTAACGTTGTTAGAAGCCTTAGACTTGGTAAACGAGCAGAAAAAAATCCATGGAAAGCAAACTCGTTGGAATGGTTAACTCCTAGTATGCCACCAGAACACGGAAACTTTGGAAAAGAATTACCAGTGGTACATAGATGGGCTTATGATTATAACGTGCCAGGTGCTAAAAAAGACTATATTACTCAAACGACTCCACCTAGTGAAGTTTTAGGGGCAGAAGTAGAAAAAACTTAAATTAAAACAATGACAGATCCTACATTAGATAAATTGCCAGACGGTTTTAAAGGCATGTCTTCTGATATGGGATCAGACCAAACTACTTTCAAAGGTGTTAATTGGGGAAAAGCAATGATGTGGATTTTCTTGCTTAGTGATACATTTGTTTTTAGCTGTTTCTTAGTTGCTTATATGAAAGTTAGAGCATCTGTAACTGAACCGTGGCCTTATCCAAGCGAAGTTTTTGGTTTAGAAGTAGGTGGAGTTCCAGTTCCTCTACTTTTAATTGCTATAATGACATTTGTTTTAATAACTAGTAGTGGGACAATGGCGTTAGCTGTTAAGTTTGGTTATGAAAAGAATAGAAAAATGTGCGGTCTATTTGTTTTATTAACGGCTATAGGCGGATTAACATTCGTAGGAATGCAAGCGTTTGAGTGGTCAAAACTAATTTTTCATGACGGCGTTAGACCTTGGGGAAATCCTTTTGGCGCAGAACAATTTGGAGCTTTCTTTTTTATGATAACAGGTTTCCACGGAACCCATGTATCTATAGGTGTAATCTTTTTGTTCATTTTTGCTAGAAAAGTTTTCAGGGGAGATTTTGATACTGGAAGAAGAGGTTACTTTACAACAATGAAGTCTAATTACGTAGCTATAGAGATATTAGGTCTTTATTGGCATTTTGTTGATTTAGTTTGGGTATTTATATTCGCTTTCTTTTATTTATGGTAATATAAAATTATGAACGATACAAAAAAAGAACAATCAACTACTCATAAAATTGGAATATATCTATGGATATGGGGCCTATTATTTGTGCTCAGTTTTTTTTCCTATATGGTTGATTGGTATAATTTTCAAGGTTTATTGAGATGGTCTTTAATATTAATATTTATGTTTTTAAAGGCTGGATTAATTATGGCTTTTTTTATGCATTTGTTTTGGGAAAGATATGCTTTAGTTAATGTGCTTTTATGGCCAATGACAGCTATAGCTGGTTTTTTATGTTTAATGATAGCAGAAGGAAAATACACAGTCTTTACAAGACTGTTTTATTTTTTTACGGGAGGATAATAATAAAATGGGTGGTTATAATTTAGTTGCTGGTTTTTTGATATTCTTTTTTGTATTTATTTATTTTGTTTGGTTTGGAACTTCATTAAAAATTGAAAATAATAAAGATAAAGAGGATAATATCAAAATCAATCCTTATGATAAACTTCCTATGCACAGAAAGCTTATTGATAAAAAAAATAAAAAAATAGGAATTTTTGATTTAGGCAACCACATTCTTATTGTTGGAATTATATTGTTAGCAATTTTTATTGCTTTAAATGTAGATTAATCTTGTCACATAATTTAATAAAAAGAAGAAGCACTTCCTTTAACTTAAAATCTTATATTAGTAGTTTTTGGTTATTAATGAAACCTAGCGTCATGTCGCTTGCAATTTTTACATGTGCTGTCGGACTTTTAACATCTGGCTCACCCATAAGCATAACAGACTCAATAATAGGAATAATTTTAGTTGCAGTTGGAGCGGGCGCAGCAGGTTGCCTAAACATGTGGTACGAAGCTGATCTAGATGCGTTAATGTCTAGAACGTGTTTAAGACCTATACCTACTGGGAAAATTAATAAAAAAGAAGCCTTAATTTTTGGAATATTATTAAGTGCAGTTTCAGTTTTAGGACTTAACTATTTTGCAAATTTTTTATCAGCGTTTTTACTTTTGTTTACAATTTTTTTCTATCTTTTCGTATATACAATTTGGTTAAAGCGAAAAACTCCTCAGAATATAGTTATAGGAGGAGCGGCAGGTTCATTGCCACCTGTTATAGGTTGGACTATAGCAACTAATTCAATTTCCATCGAACCATTATCATTTTTTCTTATAGTATTCTTTTGGACACCATCACATTTCTGGGCTTTGAGCTTATATAAGGCAGATGATTATAAAAAAGCTAATATACCTATGCTTCCATTGACTGATGGAGTGAAAAAAACAAAAGTTTATATATTTGTCTACTCTATATTGATGATACCAGTTGTAATTTTTCCGTATATTATAAATTTTTCTGGATTAATTTACCTAGTTCCCGCCTTAATACTAACAATTTATTATAATTTTATATGTTTTGAACTTTACAAAAGTACAAGAAACAAGCCTATTTTAAAAAAGGCTAAGAAAATTTTCGGCTACTCAATTTTGTATCTGTTTTTGATTTTTGTATTATTCTTGATAGATAAAATTATTTAATGAGATATTTTAGCACCAGAGATAAAAAACTGAACTTCAGTTTTAGAGAAATTTTTTCAAGAGGATTAGCGCCCGATGGAGGCTTATTTATTCCATCAGAAATCAAAAAATATAGTGATTCAGAACTGAAAAGTCTTCAGGATTTATCTTACACAGATCTTGCAACAGAAATTATATCGAATTTTTGTTCACCCGACCTTGATAAACAAAAATTAAAAATATTAGTTTCTAAAGCTTATAATAACTTTGCCACAAAGGAAGTTGTAAAAATAAAAAAGGTCGGGGATATCTATTTGCTAGAATTATACCATGGCCCGACTCTTGCTTTTAAAGATATCGCTATGCAAGTAATTGGTAATTTATATGATGAATTAAATATAGCTGATAAAAAAAAAGTTAATATAGTAGTGGCAACTTCCGGCGATACTGGTTCAGCAGCAATTTCAGCTTTAAATGACAGAAATAATATTAATGTCTTCGTATTACACCCTCACAATAAAATTTCTAAAACTCAAAGAAAAATTATGACCACTATTGGTTCTACTAATATATACAATATTGCTATTAAGGGAAATTTTGATGATTGCCAAAAAATTGTAAAAGAAATGTTCTCAGATAATAGATTCAGAGAAAAAATCAATATGTCAGGGGTTAACTCAATAAACTGGGCAAGAATTATTTGTCAAATTGTCTATTATTTTTATACTTATTTTAAGTTATCAAAAAAAACCAACTTTGCAGTTCCTACCGGTAACTTCGGAGATATCTATGCTGGGTATGTGGCAAAAAAAATGGGATTACCAATGGGCAAACTAATAGTAGCCACAAATCAAAATGATATTTTGACAAGAACAATTAATTCTGGCGAATACAAACTAAGTGAAGTTAGATCAACTTTAACACCAAGTATGGATATTCAAATTTCAAGTAATTTTGAAAGACTGCTATTTGATATATCTGAAAGAAGTGAAAAAAAAGTTATTAATTTAATGAATGATTTACAAAATCAAGGTTCTTTTTCTTTAGAGGAAAAAGCAGTAAATATAATTAAAGATATTTTTGATGCTGAGGCCATTGATGATGATGAGACTATAAGAATAATCAGAGATTTTTTTAACAATTTTGGTTTTATATTAGATCCACACACTGCGACTGCTGTAGGAGCTTCCTATAAGGTAAAAAATAGTTTATCAACTGTTGTTCTTGGAACAGCGCACCCTTATAAATTTGCCGATACTGTTAAAATAGCAATTAATAGAGATGTATCTACTCCTAATCAAATAGCTGAATTGCCAAAAAAGAAAGAAAAATTTGATATACTAGATAACAACTTACAAAAAGTTAAAAACTATATTTTAGAAAAAATACAATGAAAATAAAAGTAGGGGACAAGTTACCAAGTTCAGAATTATTTTATCTTGACGAAGATAACATACCTAAAAAAATTGATATTTTAAATTTGTGCAAAAGTAATAAGACCATAATATTAGGTATGCCAGGAGCATTTACTAAAACATGTTCAGCTATTCATCTACCTGGATATGTCAAAAACTATGATTTAGCTTTAAAAAAAGGAATAACAAAAATTATTTGTATAGCTGTAAACGATCCAAATGTTATGAAAGCTTGGGGCGAAAATCAAAATGTTGAAAAAAAAATTCTTATGGCTGGAGATCCTTTCCTAAAATTTACTAAAGCTATCGGAGCTGAAGTAGATAAATCAGCAAAAGGATTAGGGATAAGATCAAATCGATATACAATGCTTGTAGAAAATGGTGAAGTAAAAAGAGTTGAAGAGGAGAAAGAGACTGCTAGTTGTGAATTATCCTCTGCAGAAAATTTCTTAAAAAGTTTATAAATAGCTATCTATTTTTTGTTTGTAAAACAGCTAACCCGTCAACTAAATTATTAAATTTATTTTCTGCGTGAGCCTTTACCCATTTCCAATTAACTTTGTGTTTCTTACAGGAATCATCTAATTTAACCCAAAGGTCTTTATTTTTAACAGGTTTTTTATTCGAACTTTTCCAATTATTAATTTTCCATTTCGTAATCCAATCAGTAATTCCATCTTTTACGTATTTAGAGTCAGTATAGATAGTTATCTCAGATTTCTTTTTAATTTTATTTAAAGCCATAATTGGAGCTATAAGTTCCATTCTGTTATTTGTTGTATTTTTCTCACTTCCAAAAATATTTGATTGATTTAATTTATCATCTAAAATAATTGCTGCCCAACCACCTCTGCCTGGATTTCCAGAGCATGCTCCATCAGTATAAATCTTATATTTCATTAAAAAAAATAATCCTCGTGTGTCTTTGCATTTTTGTGAAATTCTAATCTTTTCAAATATTCCATTGGATCTTTTACCTTAACCATGGCACCTTCTACTGTATTTAGAGAGTCAAAAACTCTAGTAAGTAAAAATCTTAAGGCTGCTCCTTGAGATAAGACTTTAATACTTTCTTTCTCTTCATTGCTTATTTTTCTTATTTGATTATAACCATCAATAAAATTTTTAGCTTTAGTAACATTAAAACTTAAATTAGTTTTAGGTCCATCGAAACAAAGTGCATTAAAACATATTGCAATTTCAAATGCATAAAAGTCATTACAAGAAAAGTAAAAATCAATTAATCCACTAAAATTATTTTCTTTAAAAAAAATATTATCATGAAATAAATCTGCATGAATAATACCTTTGGGCAAGTTTGTTGGCCAATTTTTTTCTACATCAGCTAAATTGTCTTCAATAAGTTTAGGTAGATCTTTGTGAATTTTAATACATTTATCTTTTACTTGATCAAATATTTTTCTCCAAGAATTTACAGACAAATCATTTCCTCTTTGAATTTTAAGTTTTTTTGTTAATTCATGCATTTTTGCAGTTTCAATTCCAATTGATTTACAGTTATTAGGACTTAAATTAATTTTAGGTCGTCCTTCTATAAAACTTACAATCATCAATTTTTTATCATTAAAATTTGAAATTGGATTTTTATTTTTATTTAATATTGGTTCAGGACATTTGAAACTAGACTTATTTAATGAAGTCATTAGATTAGAAAAAAAAGGAAGATCGTCTTTTTTTACTCTTTTTTCATAAATAGTTAATATATATTTTTTTTTATCTACCAATATAAAAAAATTAGAGTTTTCAATTCCCTCCTCAATACCTTCAAATTTTTCTAACTTTCCTATTGAATAATTAGATAAGATTTTTTCTATATTTTCTTGATTTAGTTTTGTATAGACTGCCATTTTAGTTTAAATCTTTAGGTATCTTGAATTTTACTTTTTCTTCAGCAACAATTATTTCTTCTAGTGAAACTTGACAATGTTTTTTAATTTCTGAAATAAGATTTTGAACTAATTGTTCAGGAGCAGAGGCGCCAGAAGATATACCGATATTTTTAGAATTTTTAATTTTGTCTATTGGTAATTCTTTTCCAAAATGCATTAGTTCTGCATTATAACAACCAGCTTTTTTAGCAACCTCAACTAATCTAACAGAATTAGAAGAGTTCCTGCTACCAATCACAAAAAACATATCACAATTTGGCGCAATTTTTTTAACTGCTTTTTGTCTGTTGGTTGTTGCATAACATATATCTTCCTTAATTGGCTCTTTTATTTTAGGAAACTTGCCTTTAAGTTTTACAATAATTTCAGCGGTATCATCTACTGATAAAGTAGTTTGAGTAATATACGCCATTGGTTTTTTAAAAGATTTTGGATCTAAATCTTTAACTTCATCAACTTGCTCAATTAAATGAATTGATCCAGAAGGTAGTTGACCCATAGTACCAACAACTTCTGGATGGTTTTTGTGACCTATTAAAATTATGTCATAACCATTTTTATGTAATTGTTCAGACTCTCTATGCACTTTTGAAACCAAAGGGCATGTCGCATCAATATAGAATAAATTTTTTAACTTTGCTTCTTCTGGAACTCTTTTGGGTACACCGTGCGCAGAAAATATTACAGGTCTAGATAGATCTTTAACCTCAGATAGCTCCTCAACAAATATAGTTCCTTTTTTTTTTAGATTTTCAACAACCTGTTTATTATGAACAATTTCGTGTCTTACATAAACAGGCGTTCCATACTTCAAAATTGTTTTTTCGACTATATCTATAGCTCTTTCTACCCCCGCACAGAAACCCCTCGGAGATGCTAAAAAAATTTTAACTTCGTTTTTCATTTTTTTCTATCAAATATTCAAGCAATATATGCGGAAATGTTAATGACGCCAAACCAATAAAAATCACCTTATATATAGCCTCATTAAGTTCGTAAAGATTATTTAAAAGATAAATAACAACTATAAAAGCGCAGCCAGTTAACAAAGTTAACGGAATAGCTTTTTTAATGAATTTTTTGAATCCATTCTTTAATGAATTATCTAATTCAAAAATTAGAGTTATGGAATGCCTAACTGAGTGAAGGAAACAGAAATAAAGGGTAAATGCCAAAATAGGACTTAAAAAAACATTAATTACTATTATAGAAAAAAAGTCGGTCATCATTAGTAATTTACAATTAATATCTTTTCTATGAGACAAAATAAATAAAGTAAAAAAACTTAGAAATAAAATTGTAGTTAAAAGACTATCACTAAAAAAGGAATTCTCAAAAATATCAAAATTTAAAGTTCTAAAAATTTCATTTGTTTTTTCTCTGTGGAAAAATAAAGGAGCTACTATTACCGATGAGCCTTTTAAAAAAAATAAAAATTCAGTAAATTTTTTTTTTTTTTCAATATCGAAAACTGTATCTTCTTTACCAAAATGATAACAGGCAACAATTAAGAATAAAGACAAAACTATATTGGGAAATATTATCCATAGTAGTATGATTAAAGATGATATTATTAAATAACTTATATAAAAAACATACTCCGATTTAAATCCTAAAATTTTTAAAAGTTTTCTACCTTTAATGTTATCCAATGATCCATGAGATATCCCAATAATTAAAATTAAAAACAAACAAATAATTAAATTAATATCTTCAATTTTATTTAGTGGACTTAGCAAAATACATAAACTGAAAAATATTATTGAATGTTTAAAATTTATTGTTCTCATTAATTTATCAAGCCTTTTATAAATATCCATTTTGGCATTTTAAATATTATAGACAAATCTTGAAATAAATTACTCTTATTTGATAAAAATTTAATAACTGTATCCGAGGACGAGCTGAACATATCAAAGAATACATTAGGCATTTTTTCTGGATTTTTCTCTAAAACTCTTAAAAATACTTTATCTAAAAACTGGTATTTTTTTCCTATATTGTATTTTGTTGCGTTTTGAATATTTTCAATATTCACTCTTATATATTTACTATGTTCTTGAATATTAAGGAATGTATAACCAGTACTTAATCTTGTCATACCACCAGCTGTTCCAATATTTATCTTATTATTTTCTTTATTATTTACTGGGTGGAAAAGGGGAATGGCTCCTTCCTCTCTAAAATTTATTTTATAATCTTTTAAACCTAATTTGTTTATATAATTTTTCATTTGAGAGTCGTAATCTTTTAAAGATTTATCTTCTTTAGATAACCAAGTAGTTTCGATCATTGCTTTGTTTTTACTGAAAGGTAAAACATAAAAAAAATGAACGTTTTTTCTTTGGTCACAATCAAAATCCATTAAATCTAAAATATTATCATCAAAAAAATCTTTTTCTGTCTCGATTTCAATTCCATGAAAATGTTGCCAAAGATTAAATTTATTTTTTTGAAACGAAGGAACACTATTAAAGACAAACGCATTGTCCATATTTACTTCTTTTATATTCTTAAAAAACTTAATATTTCTATTTTTTGCTAATCTGTCATTAATCTTCTTGTAAAAGAGTCCACTATCGATGCTTTGATAAGGGAAATTATTACATTTAATAATTTTAGATTCTGATGTTGTCTTTACAGAAAACTCCTTCCAGCTTTTTTTAACACAGTCCTCAAAATTGTGAGGGACCACTTTCCAAAAAGACCAAGTTTTATCTCTCTTATATTCCGATCTTGGCTCAACAATTGCAAGTCTTTTATCATTTAGCTTTTGATGGATGTCTAGCTCATAAGCTAGAGACAAACCAGCACAACCACCACCTAGAATGATATAATCAAATTCTTTCATTTAAATTTATCTGTTCATTAATCATCAAATGTTCGTTTTTTTTTAAGTGTTCTTTATAATTTACAAAATATATTCTTATAAGATCATATAAAGATAAAATAGTTTGAATAATCTTGCCAATGCTAGAAACATAAATTTTCCCTGCATTATTGTAATTATCTAAGTTTTTTTTGTTTAGTATATTGTCTCCAATTTTTCTATACACTCTTCTGGCAACCATAATAGAAAAACGAGAACTTAATGGAACAGCTTTGATAGCAGGAAAAGAGCTTTCATAAAAAGTATCAGCTATCTCGATAATTTCCTTAATAGAATTAAAATCATGGTTTATGTAAGATCTATTTCTTTTTTTATCTTCAACCACATCTCTAGCAATATTAGTTAATTGCATTGCTATTCCCAAATCTATAGCTCCCTTTAAATAATCTTTATCCTTAACTTTTAATATCTTTGACATCATCAATCCCACAGTTCCAGCAACTCTATAAGAATAAATAAATAATTCTTTCTTGTTATTTATTTTAACCTCATCTTTTAAATCACTTTCAACACCATCAAATAAATCTTCCGCTATTTTGATTGAAATATTTTCTTTTTCTAAAAGTTCCCAAATATTTTTAATTATAGAGTCTGAGAAATCTTTATTTTTAAAATTTGATTTGAAATTTAGAAAATTTTTCCTTTTAACTTCTAGGCTAGTTTCTTCATCAGCTATGTCATCTAGCGTTCTACAGAAGTCATATAAGAAGGAACATTTTTTGTAAATTTCTTTTGACAGAAAAAAACCAGCCCAATTAAAAGATTTAGCATGCTTAGAAAGTAAGTTATTTTTCATTACAATAATTCATCCAGTACTTTTGCCGAAGACAAAACTCCTGGCATTCCAGCGCCAGGGTGAGTTCCCGCACCAACAAAATAAAGATTATCAAACACTTCTGACTTATTATGGAATCTAAAATAAGCTGACTGTGTAAACTGTGGTTGAATTGAAAATCCAGAACCATGAAGTGTAGATAATTCGTTGGCAAAATAATCTGGTGTTAAATAAAAGTCACTAACAACATTTTCTTTTATGCCTGGTAAAACAGTTTTGTCCATCTTATTAAGAACTATTTCTTTAAATTTTTCTCCTTCATCAGACCAATTTATACCTGACAAATTATTTGGTACTGGAACCAATACATAAAAAGCATCCTGACCTTCTGGTGCCATGCTAGTGTCAGTAGCAGAAGGTCTGTGTAAGTAATAACTGATATCATCAGACAATATTTTTTGGTCAAAAATTTTATTTAAATGTTCTTTGTATGAGTTACCAAAGCAAATAGTATGATGAGCTACATCTTTGTATTGTTTTTTTGAACCAAAATAATAAACAAACAATCCCATGGAATAATTCATCCGTTTAATTTTTTCATTAAACAAAAAACCATAATTTTTTTTTGACTTGATTAAATTATTGTAAACATTTGGAGGATCTGAGTTACATACTACATAATCACAATCTATACTGTCTTTGTTGTTAATTTTAACTCCTTTTATTTTTTTTTCTTCACTTACAATTTCAGTTACTTCAGAATTTTTTAAGACTTTTATATTTTCTTCATACATTAATTTTTCTAACGCATTTACTATGCTTCCAGTTCCACCCATAGAATAATGAATGCCCCATTTTTTCTCTAAAAATAAAATAAGTGTATAAATAGAAGTAGTAGTAAAAGGATTTCCCCCTACCAACAATGGATGCATACTAAAAACTCGTCTCAATTTATTATTTGATACAAAACTTGAAACTAGTTTATAAACAGATTGGTAACTTCGAAGTTTAAGTAGAGAAGGTATCTGTTTAATCATAAAACTTACCTCGTTAAATGGTTTTGTAGATAATTCAGTAAAACCTTTATCAAAGATTTTTTCTGTAAAAGATAAAAGTTTTTCGTATCCAACAAAGTCATCTTTTGAAAGATTTTCTATTTGATTTTTCATAGAAACTTCATTTCCGGAGTAATCAAATGATGAACCGTCCTCAAAAACAAATCTATACCAAAGTTCCAATGGTACAATTTTTGTATAATCAGAAATATTTTTATTGAAAAGAGCAAATAACTCCTCAAGTAAGTAAGGTGCGGTTATCACTGTAGGACCGCCATCATAAATAAAATTATTTTTTTTAAAGACTCTAGCTCTACCTCCTAGGTCAGGATGTTTTTCTAATAAGGTAACTTCATAATTTTTAGCTCGTAGTCTTAAGGCAGCAGCTATACCACCAAAACCTGAGCCGATAACAACAACTTTTTTTGCCATAAAAATTAATTCGAAATTGTAATGGTTCTTATTTTAGGTAGATTTTTTCTTTAATGCTAGTTTAGTTTCTTCAATGCTAGACTTATAAAATTTATCTAATTTGCTTTTGTCTATTGAATTTTTAATTAATCTTTCAACAGATTCTATTGCAATTTTAACTGATGTATTTTTAATATCTTTAAAAGCCTGTTCTTTCATTTGTTTGATTTTTTCTTCTGCATTTTTTTTTCTGTTATCCATTAAAATATGGAACTCTGAATTGGTTTTTAAAACATTTTTTTCTGCTTCTTCATTAGCCTTTTCTATCATTTTCTTTATTTCTGACTTAGACCCACTAATTTTCTTCTCATAATCACTTAATATAGTTTTAGCTTCTTCTTTGAGCGTTTCCGCATCATCTATTTGTTTTTTTATACTTCCTATATTCTCTTCTAGACTAATTTTTATTTTTTCTGGAATTTTAAAATAAAAAACTAAAAAAATAAAAATAAAGAAGGAAATTGCAACCCAAAATGTAGCATCTATTGTCATAAGTAATTAGATATTTTTTTTTTAGAAATTTCTGTGATAGCAGCTTTAATGCTGCTTTCATTTAGTTTATCTCCTGATATTTCTTCAATTACAGTAGCTGTCATTTTTTCTGAAATTTTAAGAATATCATTTATTGAATTTTTTTTTAAACTAGTTATTTCAGACTGAGCTTTTTCTGCTGCACTATCTATCTCTTTTTCTACTAACTTCTTTTTCTTTTGAATATCGTCATTAAGTTTCTCTTTACTGTCAGTATTAATTTTTTGCACTTCTCTTTTCGCACTCTCAATTAAATTTTCATATTCTTTTAATTTTTTCTCTGAAGCATCTTTCAGATTTTTTGCTTCATCAAGATCATCCTTTATTTTACTATTTCTAACATCAATACTATTTCTGATTTTAGGAACAAAGAGTTTAGATATAGACAGGTACAATAAAGTAAAAATCAATATTAACCAAAAAGCTTGAGATGCCCAATACTCAGGATCTAGCTGAGGCATTCCTGCCTCAGCAGCAAGTAGATTTTTTCCAAAAATCATTAAAAAGAATGACGCAAGTACAAGTATCTTCATTAACTTTTATTTAAAAAGCAAATAAAATTATTAATGCAACAACTAAACCAAAAAGGCCAGTTGCTTCAGCTAAAGCAAAACCTAAAAGTAAATTAGGAAATTGCTTTTGAGCTGCAGATGGATTTCTCATTGCACCTGACAAATAATTACCAAAAATTATTCCGATGCCGACTCCAGCTCCAGCTAGTGCGATTGCAGCTAAACCTGCTCCAATCATTTTTGCTGCTTCTAACTCCATTTTTCCTCCTTTGTTAATGGTGTAAATTTAATGCATCATTTAAATAGATGCAGGTTAATATTGCAAAAACATAAGCTTGTAGAAATGCAACTAAAATCTCCAAACCTGTTAATGCTACTGAAAAACTAAGTGGTAACCAGCCACCTAGCAATCCTAAACTTATAACAAAGCCTCCAAAAACTTTTAACATTGTATGACCCGCCATCATGTTTGCAAATAATCTTACAGATAAACTAACTGGTCTACTTAGATAAGAAATAATCTCAATAATAGTTATTAAAGGCAAAAGTAATACTGGAACTCCACTTGGTACAAAAATTTTTAAATATTTAAAACCATGCTTAATAAAACCAATTACTGTCACAGCTACAAATATAAACATAGCCATGATTAAAGTCACAATTATATGACTAGTTACAGTAAACGAATAAGGAAACATTCCAACCATGTTGCAAAATAAGACAAACATAAATAAACTAAATATAAAAGGAAAATAAGGTTTGGCTTTAGAACCCGCAGTATCACTTATCATCTTAGCAATAAAGTTATAAAAAATTTCAGCAACTAATTGCATTTTACCTGGTATAAGTTTCTTTTCCCTAGTACCTAACAATAAAAAAATACATATCGCACCCGCACTTAAAAGCATAAATAAACTAGAGTTCGTAAAAGAGATATCTATTCCAGCTATTTTAACCTCAGGTCCAATTCTATAGACATTGAACTGATGCATAGGGTTTGTTGCCATAATTTCTACTTTCTTAAACTATCTTATTTTTGCATTCTCTTTGCAGTTCTTACAACATTTAGCATACCAGCTGCAGCTCCTACAAAAAAGAAAATTACTATTAACCATGGTGTAGTACCAAACCAACTATCTAAAATAAACCCAATTATTGTCCCAACTGCTACCGCTGCGACAAGTTCAGTTCCAAGCTTAAAAGCATTACCCAAAAATGATGCTTCTTTTGCACTATCTTCATCTGTTTTTTTTAAATTAGATTTTGCAATTTTTAGGCGAGTTTTAAAATCGTTAAAATTTGTCATAGACCAGTTATGCTACCAGCTCTTCTGCTTTTTGTAAGTCAACAGCTACTAACTGACTGACTCCCTTTTCCGGCATTGTAATACCATAAAGCCTATGCATTCTAGACATTGTTAAAGCGTGGTGTGAAATAATAATAAATTTTGTTTTTGTAGTTTTAACTAATTCATCCAATAAAGAACAAAATCTAGTTACGTTTGCATCATCTAAGGGAGCGTCTACTTCGTCTAAAACGCAAATTGGTGATGGATTTACCAAAAACACTGCAAAAATTAGTGAAAGCGCAGTTAATGCCTGTTCACCACCAGAGAGCAGAGTTATGGATTGAAGTCTTTTACCTGGAGGAGAAACAAGCATTTCCAAACCCGCTTCCAATGGATCGTCAGAGTCTACTAATTCTAATTTTGCACTACCTCCATTAAAAAGTTTTGTATATACGTCATTAAATTTTCTATTAACTTTTGTAAAAGCGCTTAAAAGTTTTTCCCTACCTTTTTGGTTAAGCTCATCTATACTGGTTTTTAATTTTACAATAGCTGAGTACAGATCGGCTCTATCATCTTCCATTTTCTTTATTTCATCCGAATATTTTTTAGTTTCTTCGTCAGCTCTTAAATTAACGGATCCTAGAGCCTCTCTTTGTTTTTTTATTTTTTCTAATTTATCTTCTTGTTTTTCGATAGTAGGAAATTGACTTTTATCTAAATTATTTAAATCAGATACTGGCAGAAGTTCTTTTTCGTTATCTATCTTTATTTCATTTTTAATAGAAAAAATTAAATCTTTTTTTCTTTGTTCTATACCACTCAAAGTAGCTTCATTTCTTGCCTTGTTTTCTCTGAAAATAGTTAACTTTTCTTGAATATTTTTTAGGTTAAGATTAATTGAATTGTACTTCTCTTCCGCTTTAATTAATTCAGACTCTAATTCTTCATTAATTTTTTTAGTATTTTCTAAATTTTGAATATTTTGACCCTTGCTAGTTGCTATTCTTTCAGGATCTTTTTCATTTTCTTCTATTTCAGCTTTGATTTTATTTTTTCTTATAATAAGCTCAGCCATCATTTTTTCAGAGTTTACTTTGAGATTTATCCAATTTTCTAATTCAAGATCTATATTTTTGATTCTTTCTTTTCTTTTAATGGAGTCATTTTTAATAGTTTCATTCTTTCCATAACTTAAAGCATATTCTTCTTGTGATAGTGTAATTTGATCTATTAATTCTTTTAAATCTTGAAAAAGATCTTTTGTAATTTTTTTTCCTGTGTCAATGTAACTTTCTAGCTTATTTATAATATCATTTAATTTATGCTTAAGTACTTTCAACTTATTTTTTGATGAGACTAAATCTTCATTAGCTCTATCTTCACTTTCAAAAAGTTCTTTTTCGGTTTTAAGCAACTCATTCTTTTCCTCTAATATTCTTTTCTCATTAAGTGATGCATCTAAAGAAATACTCTTTTCTCTTTCTAAATCTGAGTCTAAAATTTCTAAGGATTTTTTTAATTTTACTTGTAAATTCTTAACTCTTTTTTCCTCTTTATCCAAACTAGTAATATCTAGATTAATTTTTTGAAGTTTAGCCAAACTCTCCATTTTTTTATCTCTTAAGGGCGCTAATTTTTTATTTTCTTCATCTAATAAATTATTGTTGTGATCTAAATCAATTTTTACTGACGAGATATCATCATCCTGTTCACTAGATTTTTCTATTATTCCCGTTTTTTCGCTTTCTATTGTTTCTAACTTTAAATAATACAATCCTGCTTCTATACTTCTTATTTCTTTAGAAATTTCTTTATATTTAGTTGCTTCCTCAGCTTGTTTTTTTAAACTTTCTAACTGTTTTTCTTGTTGTTTTTTTAGTTCATCGGCTCTTTTTAAATTATTTTCAGCTGCATTTAATCTTGTTTCTGCCTCTTGTCTTCTGGCATGTATACCCGAAATACCTGCCGCTTCTTCTAAAATAGATTTCCTTTCTGAAGGTTTAGAAGTTACCAGCATTCCTATTTTACCCTGACTAATTAACGAGGGTGAGTGAGCTCCAGTTGAAAGATCAGCAAAAAAAGTCTGCGCGTCTCTTGCACGTATTTCTTTATCATTCATATAATATTTAGAACCTTTATCTCTTTCTATTTTTCGAGTAACAAGAATTTCATCTAATTCGTTGTATTGGCCAAATCCACTTTTGTCGTCATTTTCGATTAAAATTGATACTTCAGAAATATTTTTAGGGGGACGGTTAGATGTTCCTGAAAAAATCACATCTTCCATACCAGATCCTCTCATACTTTTCGGAGAACTTTCCCCCATACACCATCTTAACGCTTCAACAACGTTTGATTTACCACAACCATTCGGTCCTACTATTCCTGTAAGCCCATCTTCTATTAGAAAAGTTGTTTTATCAAAAAATGACTTGAAACCTGTTAAGTCTAGTCTTTTAAACTTCATATTAAAGATTTTTAATTACCATTTTTTTAAATTTCTTGTAATCGTGTTTTCCTTCATATTTTTTTTCATTAATATAAATTGTAGGTGTTGAAGTAATTTTGTATTTTTTTTGCGCTTGAATTCTTTCATTTAAAATTTTATCCTGAGTATTTTCATCTTTAAGACAACTATCAATTTTCGCACTATCTAAATTAAAATTCAAACCAATTTTTTTTAAAGATTCGTTTATCTTATTTATATCAGATCCAACAGCCCATTTATTTTGTTTTTTATAAATTTCACTTAAAAATTGAAAACTTTTATCGTTATTTTTAACACACCTTAAAATCTTTTCGGCATTCAGAGCTGCTAAATCTAATGGGAACCCATGGTGTTCAAATCTTACTTTGCCAGTATCGATAAATTCTTTTTTTAAATTTTTGTAAATCTTTTCATGAAAATGAGCACAATGAGGGCAAGTAAGAGAAGAAAAAACTTTTATTATAACTTTTGCCTCGGGGTTTCCTATACCAAGTCCAACTCTTTTATCATCGGCGTATAAATCTATTGGTATAGACGAAAAAATAAAAAGTAAGATTGCGATTTTTTTATACATTTTTAGAATTATAAGCTTTAATTAATTTATTTAATGAATTTTTAAGTTTTTCATTTTTGACGTTTTTTAATTTTAAGTTTGTTTCAATGGTATTTAAATTTGTTTTTTTTATTCTATCAACGGAGTATTTTTTTTCATGAACTATTTTCAATTTAATTTCTTTTACGTAGTTGTAACCATAAAAACTATTTATTTTGTCAATTATTTCTTTTTTACTATACTCAATATCTAGTTCCTTTCCATGTATTACGTTTATGATGAGTATCCCGTTACTCAACTCTTTTCCTATTTTGATTGAATTTGGATAACAGGAATTTGAAATATCCTTCCCTACAATTTTACTCCAGTTATCAACAACATTAGATAAATTATAACCACTTTTTTTAATAATTTTTTTTAAACCATGTGGCAAAGCGCTTGAGAGCGGCCTTAAGCCTTGAATGAAATTACGGCTTTTATTAATATTGTTCTTTTTATTATGCATATTAATACTAATTTAACAAAAAAAGTTCTATCTTGGTACGATAATAATAAACGCAGCTTACCTTGGCGTGTTGGCAAAAATTCTCCAAAAAAGCTTTATTATAGACTTTTAAGTGAGTTTATGTTGCAACAAACTCAAGTTAAAACTGTAATTCCTTATTTTAAAAATTTTACAAAAAAATTTAAAACGTTGAAATCTCTATCTAAGAGCAAAGAAGTAGAAATCTTAAAGTTATGGGAAGGACTAGGTTATTATAGGAGGGCAAAAAATCTTTTAGCTTCGGCTAAAATTTTAGTAAAAGAGCATAATTCAAAACTTCCAGAAAATCTTGAGGAAGTGAAAAGACTTCCTGGAGTTGGAGAATATACTGCTAATGCTCTTTTAGGCTTAATTTACAACCAGCCGAGAATAGCAATCGATGGAAATGTTAGAAGGATATTTGCTAGAAATCTTAATAGAGAAGAAAGGAAAATAAACTTTGAAAAACTTATTTTTGTAAACAAAAAAAACTTCTTTAATACAAATCGTAGTTCAGATTTTGTTGAAGCACTAATGGAATTTGGAGCCTTAATTTGCAAACCCAAAGAACCAAAATGTGTCAGGTGTTGTTTGAAAAAAACATGCAAGTATTTTAAATCTTCTAACAAAATAAAAACAACTAGTAAAAAATTGATAAAGAATAAAAATTACGATATTTTTTGTTACTTAAATAAAAATAAACAAATAGCTCTCACAAAAAAAAATCAAATAAGTTTTTTAAAAAATTTTTATCTTCCCACAATCAAAGAAACTAATTATTTATCGAGTAATAAAAATTGGAAGTTTTTAAAAAATTATAAAAACTCTATATCAAATTTGAAATTAAATATTAATTTATATTATAAATTTTCTAAAAAAATACCTCCAAAATATGATTGGCATTATTTAAATCTTAACAAAGAGTTTATACCGACTTTTACAAAAAAAATATTTAAACAGGTTGAAACTTTATTTTAATGAAAAAAAAATTAGCAATTATTGGAGCGGGTATAGCAGGGCTTACTTTTGGAAATCTAATTAAGAAGCACTCAAAACATGACTTCACCATTTATGAGAAAGAAGAAAACTTATCTGTAGAGGAGGGTTATGGAATTCAATTATCAACAAATAGTATAAAAATTTTAAATCAAATTGGATTTGATAAAGTGAATTATGAGAAAATATTTCATCCAAAAGGTGTTGATTTTTATAATATCCATAACAAAAAAATATGTGATTTAGATTTAACTGAGTTTAACACTGAAAAGTATAAATACACTACTTTGCAAAGATCAGTCTTAATTGAATTTTTAAAAGATGATATCTACACTCAACATTTAAGATTTGGAAAAAGAATAAAAGAAGTCTCTGAATTAAAAGGTAAAGTATTAATTAAATTTGATGATAATACTAACGATCTAGTTGATATCGTTGTAGGAGCTGATGGAATTTTTTCTAATACAAGATCTTTTTTTGAAAATAAAAAAAATAAACCAAAATTTCAAAAAGCTATAGCCGTAAGAACAATACTGAAATCAAAATCTGAATTAAATATTAGTGAAGAAAGAATAAGCCTCATGATGGGAAAAAATTGTCACCTAGTTATTTATCCGATAAATAAAAATAAGGATCTTAATCTTGTTTGTATTATAAGAGATAAGAAGTATGAGCCTAATAATATTAAATTTATAGTTGATAAAGTGGTTAAACAAAACCAGAATTTAAAAAAAATTTTTGATAGTGAATTAACATCTTGGCCTTTATACTCAACTACAAATATTCTTCCATCCTCTAACAATAAAGTTTTCTATATTGGAGATGCATTTAATGGATTTCTACCAACATTAGCACAAGGTGCCGGGCAATCTATAGAAAGTGCTTATGAATTATTTAGTTTACTAAAAGAGGAAAATTTAGATGTCCAAAACTCATATTTTCAACAAAGATTAAAAAGAGCAAAAATTGTTAGAAAAAGATCAAATCTTAATTTTTTTGTATTTCATTTTTCAAGTTCAATTATGCAAATAATAAGAAATTTTTTTATGAAATTTTTAGTAAAAAGAAAAAGTTTTATAAATTCTTATTTAGGTACAATTTACAAAAACTAGGATAGTTTTTCTGAAATAAATTTTTGTCTAAGACTATCAATTACCACAATTGACCCATCTAGGTTATAATGCCAGTATGTCCAACCATTACAGCTTTCAGTTCCCATAATTTTCGCAGCAACTTTGTGAATTGAACCCTCAGATTCTTTATATTTAATGCTTCCATCAGCCATTATCTTTGCATTAATTTTTTTCTTAGGGTCCATTAAAGACGTTCCAGGTTTAATTATTCCTAGCTCAACGAGTGACCCAAAAGGAATTCTAGGTTTTGATTTATTGTTTTCAATTGTATCAAGATAATCGTCCTTAATCTTCTCTGCTTTGCTTATTCTGTCTTCCGCTGCATTAAAGTATTTTTTATCTTTTTCTATTCCACAATAACTTCTACCTAATTTCTTAGATACTACTGCAGTAGTGCCAGTTCCTAAAAAAGGGTCGAAAACTGCATCGCCTTTATTTGTTGTTGCTAATATAATTCTATGAAGTAACGCCTCAGGTTTTTGAGTTGAGTGAATTTTTTTACCATTTTTTTTTAGTCTTTCTTTTCCATTACAAATAGGTAACGTCCAATCCGATCTCATTTGTAAATCATCGTTTAAGCATTTAAGTGATTGATAATTAAAAGTATATTTAGATTTTTTATTTTTTGAAGCCCAAATTAAAGTTTCATGAGCATTTGTGAACCTTGTGCCTCTAAAATTAGGCATTGGATTATTTTTGTTCCAAATCACATCATTAAGTAACCAATAGTCTAAATTTTGTAAATGGTACCCCAGTCGAAATATATTGTGATAGGAGCCTATTACCCAAATACATCCATTGTCTTTTAAAACTCTTTTACATTCAGTTAACCAAACTTTGCAAAAATCATCATAATGTTTAAAACTATTAAACTGATCCCACTTATCATTAACTCCATTAACTTTGCTTGCATCTGGTCGAGTTAATTTTTCCCCAATCTGCATATTGTAAGGAGGATCAGCAAAAACAAGGTCAAAAGTTTTATCGGGAATTTTTTTTAATTCTTTTAAGCAATCACCATTTAAAATTTTGTTTAAGTAATTCGTCATTTTCTAGATTCAACTCTAAATTGAATCTTGGGTCAAACCATTTTATTAAAAAGACGAGTCTTCTTGTGTTGGAGATTCTTATCTGGACAATATCTTGTGTATCGGCTTGAAACCTCTTCTGTGATGAGTAGTTACGCCAAACTTTTTTAAACCATCTAAATGAGCTTTGGTACCGTAACCAAAATTGCTTTCCCATGCATAATTTGAGAACTTTTCAGATAATTTTATCATCAGAAGGTCTCTATAAGTTTTGGCAATTACCGATGCTGCACTAATACACTTTATTTTGTCGTCCCCGTTAATAATTGTTTTATAGTTTTTAATTCCCTCCGGTGCAAAGGGGCCATCAATCAATATTAAGTTAGGTTTTTTTGACAAATTTTCTATTGCCCTTTTCATTGAAAGTAAAGAGGCTTTTAAGATATTAAATTTAAAAATTTCATCTACGTCAGCAATGCCGATAGCATAATAGGAGTTTTTTTTTATATAGTCTGCAATCTTAAATCTGTTTGAAAAACTAATTTTTTTAGAATCTTTTATGTCTTTTAAATTAATATTTTTTTTTAATATGACAGCTGCTGAAATAACTGGGCCCGCTAAACAGCCACGCCCCACTTCATCCACACCAGCTACTATTTTTTTCATTTGTCAATTTTGATCTTTAGTTCTTTAATTTTTTTTCTTATCATTTTTAAGTCAATCCACGACATCTTTTTTTGATCAGGTTGTCTCATTAAAAAAGCAGGATGAAAGGATGCTATTACTTCAGTTGAACAATTTCCTATTTTTTTTTTAATCCATTTACCTCTGGCTTTAGAAATAACCAACTCATTCCCAATTATTGTATTAAGAGCTGTGCTTCCAAGCAAAACTAATATCTTAGGATTTATTATATCTATGTGTTTTGTCAAAAAAGGAAGATATCTAGCAATTTCCAAGTCGGTAGGCTTTCTATTTTCTGGAGGCCTATAATTCACAACATTAGTAATATAAACGTTTTTTCTATCTAATTTTATTGATAAAAGCATTTTATCAAGTAGTTGACCAGCTCTACCAACAAAAGGCAAACCTTCCTTGTCCTCATTGGCTCCCGGTCCTTCACCAATCAACATTATTTTAGAGGAGGGGTTACCATCAGAAAAAACTAAGTTAGTCGCACTTTTCTTTAAACTACAATTTTTGATGTTTTTTAATAAGTTTTTAAGCTTTTGAAGTTGATCTGCTTTATTTCCTGTCAATTTAAAACTATCTTTTTTATATCTATTAATAGCATTACTGTCATATATTAAATTATAATTAATTAAGCTATAATATTTAATAAGTTTGGTTAATTTGCTATTAATTTTTTTTGTCATTAAATAATTTATGAAAGTACTTAAATTTATAATAACACTATTACTACAAGTAGTTTTTTTTCTTAGTATAATCAACACAATTCATGCAAAGAACTTAAGCAAATATCAAGATGCCGATAAAATTTCTAAGTATTTCTCTGGCATACTGTCTTTTAATGACAACAAATACGCGAATTCTTATGATTATTTGAGGACACTAGAAGGTTTAGAGGATAATCATTTAACTTATTCTAAGTTATATCAATATTCTCTCATAAATTTAGAGAAGTTTGTAGAGGCTTATAGATATTCCAAAAAGCTTGAAAAAAAAGGACTAGACTCTTTTGAAAGTAATTTAATAATAGGAGCTTTTTATTTGAAGAATAAAAGGTATCAAAATGCAGCTAAATATTTCAAAAAACTAAACGAAGGGAGCTATGATCAGTCACTTGAAGGATTGTTATCCGAGTCACTAAACAATTGGATTTCATTTAAAGATATAAATAATGAAAAAGCAATTGCGCTCATAGATAATATAAACCCTAGGTTTGAAAATATCAAAAAAATCCAAAGAACTTTTTCATATTGTTTTTACGGATCAAAACTAGCTAATCAAGAGTTTAAAAAACTTACCATAAACTCAAAAACTAACTTTGCTAGGTATCACTTTTTTCATGCAAATTTCTTATACCAATCTGGGAATAAAAAAAACTCAATTAAAGTTATAGATAATTCTTTAAAAATGTATCCTGGAAACTTAATTTTAAACCAACTTAAAGAAGATATTAATTTCCAAAAAAACGCATTCAGCAATACATTTGATTGCAAAAATCTTTCTCATGTAGTTGCAGAAATATTTTATATCGTATCCAATGCGTTATCAGGACAATCACTTTATTCTTTATCAAACTTCTATCTAAACTTATCTAAATATTTAAATCCTGATTTTGCTTCTTTCGATGCTCTTTACGCTGAAAATTATTATATGACTAGAAATTACGAAAAAGCTAAAAAAGTTTATAAAAAGGTAAAAGATAATGGAACATTTTATCATTGGCATGCATCAAAACAAATTTCTAATATTTTAATGATAGAAAAAAAAGAGGATCTAGCTGAAGAATTATTAAAAAAAGCATTTAACATTATTGATGATCCTTCAATTTATCAGATATTTGATTATGCTGAATTTTTAAAAAATAATGAGAGGTACAATAAATCAGTAGATTACTATTCAAAAGTTTTAAGTTTAATAAATAAAAATCATTATCTTTACCCTGAAGCTACTGACGGTAGAGGTATAGCATATGAAAGACTTGGACAATGGAAAAAAGCTGAAGAGGATTTGTTAAATTCTTTAAGTGTTTCTCCTGATCAGGCTTATGTAATTAATTATCTTGCTTACTCATGGATTGAGCAAGGAATAAATATAGAAAAGTCTTTAAAAATGCTTAGAAGAGCAAATGATTTAAAACAAAACGATGGTTACATTATAGACTCTTTAGGTTGGGCTCTATTTAAATTAAAAAATTATAAAGAAGCAAGAGAATACCTTGAATTAGCAGTAAGAATAATGCCATCCGATCCAATAGTTAATGATCATTTTGCAGACTCTTTGTGGATGAATGATCAAACTATACAAGCAAGATACTATTGGAATTACGTATTAGGTTTAGAGAAAACTGAAAGTAAATTAAAAGAAAAAATAAAAAATAAATTAATTTTTGGGATTAAATAATATTTAAAAGTTTAATGATAAAATCCTATTGTAAAATAAATCTTTCCCTACGTATTTTAAATAAATTGAAAAGTGGATTACATAATATCCAATCAAATAGTTTTTTGTTAGAACTTCACGATAATATAAAAATAAAAAAAATCCGAAAAAAGAAAGATATCATAATAATAAATGGACCCTTTAGAGATTTAATAAATAAAGACAAAAACTCTATTACTGAAACTTTAGCAACTTTGAGACAAAAAAAAATGTTAAGTGAAAACTTAAAATACAAAATTAATCTTTATAAGAATATACCTGTATTTTCTGGTCTTGGAGGCAGCGCTAGCAATGCAGCATTTATTTTAAAGTATTTACTAAAGAAAAAAATAACTTTTCAAACTCTGAAAATGTTTACAAAAAGAGTGGGAAGTGATTTAAACCTTTTTATTTACAAACAAACTTTCCAAAAAAGTTTAGAAAATATAACTAGATATAAGAAAAAATTTAATTTTTACTTTATTATTGTTTACCCCAATCTTAAATGTCCAACTAAAAAAATATATTCTAAGGTAAGAAATTATAGTCTTCCAGTAAAACATAATTTTGCTAACATAACATCTGAAAGAAGGTTTATTACTTTAATTAAAAATGAAAGAAATGATTTACAAAAAATTTCTACTTTAAAATTTACAAAGATTAAAGAAATCATAGACTTTCTTTCTAAACTAAAAGGCTGTTATTTTTCTAGAATGACTGGGTCAGGATCTGCATGTTTTGGCATGTTTAGAAATAAGAAATTGGCTTCTTTAGGAATGAAATCATTAAAAAAAAAGTTTCCAAGATATTGGTGCGTAGTTACTAAAACTATTTAATTTATAAAATTTATGATATATCAAACCAATAACAATGGGGCATAGCCAAGCGGTAAGGCAGTGGTTTTTGGTACCACCATCCTAGGTTCGAATCCTAGCGCCCCAGCCAGAATGATGAAAAAAATATCTTTAAATTTCGATTTAATTAACAAGTTCAAAAATGTTTTCTTCCCTTTCTATAAATCTAAAGAGGTTAAGAAGTTATTTAGTATTTTAGAGCAGGGAGAACCAAAAAATAAAAATGTAGCAATGTTTGTTGGAGGTTGTGTGAGAAATTATATTTTAAAAAATGTAATAGATGATTTAGATCTGGCAACAGTATTTACTCCAGAGGAAATCAAATCCAAATTCAAAAATACTAGTCTTAAAGTGATTGAAACAGGAGTCGAACATGGTTCTGTAACAATTTTATTAAATAATTACAGATTTGAGTTAACGACCCTTAGAAAAGATGTGTCAACTGATGGAAGGCATGCAGAAGTGAAATTCACCGATGATTGGAAAGAAGATTCAAATAGGCGAGATTTTACAATAAATGCAATTTATTTAGATAAAAATGGTAAACTTTTTGACCCTCAACTTGGAATAAAAGATTTAAAAAATAATGTAGTTAAGTTTATTGGAGATCCCGGCAAAAGAATAGAAGAAGATTATTTAAGAATAATTAGATTTATTAGGTTTTCTATTCAATATGATCATAATACTTTAGAGTCTTCAACTATCAATGCTATTAAATTAAATCTAATTGGAATTAAAAAATTATCCAAAGAAAGAATTTTAAAAGAACTTTTAAAGATTTTAAGCCTTAACAATTTTTTAAATATATTTAAAAATCAAGAATTAAAAAATATCTTTTTAATAATTTTTCCTGAATTTAAAAATTTAGACCGTATTAAAAAACTTTCTTACTTGTCTGAAGAACATTTATTAAGAATTGATACAAATATGATTTTAGCAATTTTATTAATAGATGATTCAGATAATTTTTTGTACTTTTGCCACAAGTATAAAGTACCAAATTTAACTAAAAATAAACTAGAGTTGTTTTCAAGATCTTTTAAAGA
Source organism: Pelagibacterales bacterium MED-G40 (assembly GCA_002457515.1). Taxonomy (GTDB): domain Bacteria; phylum Pseudomonadota; class Alphaproteobacteria; order Pelagibacterales; family Pelagibacteraceae; genus Pelagilacustribacter. Next base: position 54,170 of record NTJN01000003.1, read on the forward strand.
AGTTAAGGAAGACAAGAACTTTTTTAAAAACAATCTTAAAAAAAATACCTATTTTTTAGGAAAAGATTTTCTTAAAAATTTATCTACATTCTTATTTTTCGAAAACAAAAGGTTTAAGTATAAAGAACTAACTTCAATTTACAAAGATATTGAAATAATTTCAGTTCCAAAATTTCCTTTTGATGGAAAATTTCTTAAAGAAAGAGGTTTTATAGAAGGAAAAAAAATTGGCTTAGCTTTAAAAGAACTAGAGAGCGATTGGGTTGAAAATAATTATTCTCTCTCTGAAGACAACATTAACGCTATTTTAGAAAAAGTTAAAAATTAAATATATTTAACTTCTAATATTTCAAAATTTCTTATCCCAGATGGCGTGGTTACCTCTACTAAATCTTCTACTTTTTTTCCTATCAATCCTTTTCCTATTGGAGATTTAAAGTAGATAAGATTTTTGCTTATATCCGCTTCATCTTTACCTACTATTTTAAACTCTATTTTTTTATCTAATTCGAGATCTTTTACATTCACAGTTGACCCAAATATAACATTTCCATTATTTTCAATTTTTGTTACGTCAATTACATTTGCTCTAGCAATAATATCATTTATTGAAATAACCCTACCTTCTAATTGAGCTTGTTGTTCTTTAGCCGCATGATATTCTGCATTCTCTTTTAAGTCTCCGTGAGACCGAGCTTCAGCAATCGCCGCAACTATTTTTGGTCTTTTAATATTTTTAAGATTATCTAATTCTAATTTTAATTTTTGAAGTCCTGATATTGTAATTGGTTCTTTTTCCATTTATTTCCATTTTGGTTTTGGAGGAATTGACATCAATATAGCTTCAATATTACCTCCAGAATTTAATCCGAATTTTGTACCTCTATCATATAAAAGGTTAAACTCGACGTATTTACCTCTTTTTAAAAATTGTTTCCCCTTTTCTTTTTTGCTCCACTTTAATTTACTTTTTTTATAAATAATTTCTTTAGTTATATCCATAAAACAAATGCCTAAATTTCTTACAAATTCAAAGTTATTAATCCAATCTTTCATTTCATAATCAAAAAAGATTCCTCCTATTCCTCTTGTTTCATTATGATGAGGCAAATAAAAGTATTTATCACACCATTTTTTATATTTTGAATAATTTTTATTATTATTTAAACAAATAACTTTCAGTTTATTATGAATTGCGGTCTTCTCTTTTAAATCTTTATAACTGGGAGTGACATCTATTCCTCCTCCGAACCATTCTTTTGTGGTTACAATAAATCTAGTATTAAAATGAAAAGCAGGTATTTTAGGATTTTTCATATGAGCAACTACTGATATTCCAGAGGCCCAATATTTGCCATTCTTTTTGGCACCTGGAATTTTAGATTTAAACTCTTTTTGGAATATACCTGAAACTGTTGATTGATTAATTCCTACTTTATCGAATACTTCTCCATTTTCTAAAATTAAAGATAACCCTCCTCCTTCATCTTTATTCTTTTTAAACCATTTGCTAGCTGAAAATTTTTTATTTTTTTTTGTTTTTTTCTTAGAAAGTTTTTTTTCGATAACTTCAAATTGTTCACGTATTTGTGATTGTAAAAAAATAAACCAATTACTCACAAATTTTTTCTTTATCTCAACGTTTTTTATCATTTTCATTTAATTTGTGTGTCATTGTGCCCCTGCGAAACCTTTAAAAATAGGTTTAATTTTGATAATAACATATTAAATATCATATATGGATAAACCAGATAAAAAAACCAATAGAAGAGATTTTTTATTTACAGCAAGTTACACAGTAGGTGCTGTTGGTTTGGGAGCGACTATTTGGCCGCTAATTGCTCAAATGAATCCCGACCGTTCAGTTAAAGCCTTAGCAACAACCGAAGTAGATATAAGTCAAATCGAACCCGGCAAATCGATAACAGTTCTTTGGAGAGGTAAACCTGTTTTTATTAAAAGAAGAACTCAGTCAGAAATTTCTGATGCAGAGTCAGTAAGTTTGAATGAATTGAAACATCCAGAAAAGGATCAAGACAGAGTCAAAAAATCTGAATGGTTAGTCATGCTAGGTGTTTGTACTCATCTTGGATGCGTTCCATTGGCAGACAAGGGAGAATATAATGGATGGTTCTGTCCTTGTCACGGTTCACATTATGATACATCAGGCAGAATTAGAAAGGGACCTGCACCAGTAAATATGGAAATACCAAAATATGAGTTTGTAGATAGTAACACTATAAAGATTGGATAAAATAAAATGAGCGAACATACATACGTACCTGAGTCAAAATTTGGAAAATGGTTTAATGATAGATTGCCACTGTTAACGTTAAGCAAGCATCTACAAGATTATCCTACTCCAAAAAATTTAAATTACTGGTGGACATTTGGAGGAATTTTAACTTTTTGCTTAGTAACACAAATTGTTACAGGACTGGTTTTGGCAATGCATTATGTTGCACACGCAGATCTAGCTTTTAATAGCATAGAGCACATTATGAGAGATGTTAACTATGGGTGGTTACTAAGATATGTTCATGCAAACGGTGCCTCTATGTTTTTTCTTGCAGTTTACATCCATATATTCAGATCTTTATTCTACGGTTCTTATAAGTCACCAAGAGAAATAATATGGATATTAGGAATGCTAATTTATATTTTAATGATGGCTACAGCATTTATGGGGTATGTTTTACCTTGGGGCCAAATGAGTTTTTGGGGAGCAACAGTAATCACAAACCTGTTTAGCGCAATACCAATTGTTGGTGAAAGTATAACTACTTGGTTATGGGGCGGTTACTCAGTTGACAACCCAACCTTAACAAGATTTTTTAGTCTTCACTATCTTTTCCCTTTTATAATTTTTGGTTTAGTCGTATTGCATATTTGGGCTCTACACGTCCCTGGAAATAACAATCCTGTAGGTATAGATATTAGAAAACCTTCAAAAGACACAGTACCTTTTCACCCCTACATAACTATAAAAGATTTATTTGCCTTATTAATTTTTATAATAGTTTTTTCAGCCTTTGTTTTTTTCTCTCCTAACACTTTAGGACATCCAGATAATTATATTCAGGCCAACCCTTTAATTACTCCAAAACATATCGTTCCAGAATGGTACTTACTACCTTTCTATGCAATCTTAAGATCAGTTCCTGATAAGCTTGGAGGAGTAATTTTATTATTCGCTTCTATATTTATTTTACTTGCCTTACCTTGGTTAGATAAAAGCAAGGTAAGATCAGCAATTTTTAGGCCAATTTATAAACAATTCTTTTGGATTTTGGTAATCGACGTTTTAGTGTTGGGGTATATGGGAGCTATGCCGGCAGAAGGATTATATTTATTAATTGCTAGAATAGGAACTGCATATTATTTTTTACATTTTTTAGTAATTCTACCAGTTTTAAGTTCAATTGAAAAAACAGAACCTTTACCGGCTAGTATTTCTGAGCCCGTACTCAAAGGATAGCTATATGTTAAAAAAAAAACTATTTGCTAAATTTCTATTTTTTTTTATTATTTTTAATTCAAATTTATTAGCGTCTGAAAAAGAATTTCTTCATGTAGATTGGAGCTTTAAAGGTTTTACAGGTAAATTTGACAGATCTTCTCTTCAAAGAGGCTACCAAGTTTACAATGAGGTATGTGCAGCTTGTCATTCAATGAATCTATTAAGTTACAGAAATTTAGGCGAACCAGGAGGACCAGAATTTCCTATTAATGAAGTAAAAAATATAGCCTCAAGCTTTGAAGTAACTGATGGTCCAGATGATCAGGGAGAAATGTTCACAAGACCAGGCAGACCATCGGATAAATTTGTATCTCCATACCCTAATGTTAATGCAGCGACAGCAGCAAATGGAGGCGCATATCCACCTGACATGTCTGTTTTAGTAAAATCAAGGAAAGGTGGTGCAGATTATATTTATTCCGTTTTAATGGGATATGAAGATCCACCTGCTAATATAAAACTTGATGATGGGGTTTACTACAATAAATATATGGATGGAAATAAAATTAAAATGTCTAAGCCACTAATGGATGATATCATTTCTTATGCCGATGGAACAAAAGCAACTGAAATGCAGATGGCTATGGATGTTACTACCTTCTTGACTTGGGCTGCAGAACCACATTTGGAAGCTAGACATAAAATGGGAATCAAAGTTATGATTTTTTTGATAATTTTAACTGTATTAGTTTATTTGAGTATGAAAAAAATATGGTCAAGGGTTGACTCTGAAATGTAATACGTCCCCATCTTTTATTTGATAGTCTTTACCTTCAATTCTTAATTTACCTATTTCTTTACATTTCTCCATGCTTCCATAACTAAGAAAATCCTCATATGAAACTACCTCAGCTCTAATAAAATTTTTCTGAAAATCTGAATGAATTACTCCAGCAGCTTTTGGCGCTAAAGTATCTTTTTTTATCGTCCAAGCTCTGCTTTCTTCAGGACCAGATGTAAAAAATGTATCTAAATTTAAAAGATCATAACCAGCTCTTATTAACTTATTTAACCCAGTTTTATCTAATCCAACCTCTTTCATAAAACTCTCTCTTTCATTTTTATCCAAACCCATTATCTGATCTTCTATATCGGCACAAATAACAACGACCCTCTCATTTGGGTAATTCTCTTTAATACTTGAAGTGTATTTATTTCCATTAGAAAGACTATTTTCATCAACATTACATACTATTATTTTTGGTTTTAAGCTTAACAAGCCTAAGTTAGACAAAAACCTTTTTTCTTGTTCAGCGACTGGCGGAACTATTTCTTTACCGTCATTTAAGGATTTTAAAATTTTTTCCAATAAAGATATCTCTTCTGCTTTAAGTGATTTTTTTTTACTTTTCTCTAATCTTTTAAGGATAATATCTATATCAGAAAGCAAAAGCTCAGTTTTGATAGACTCTAAATCATTTAGTGGATTAATTTTTGAATTAACATGTTGAATTTTTTCAGAGTCAAAACACCTTACTAAATGTATAATTGCGTCTACCTCTCTTATATGTGATAAAAATTTGTTACCTAAACCCTCTCCTTTTGAAGCACCTTTTACTAATCCCGCAATATCAACAAAAGTAATATTGGTGTAGATTTTTTTTTTTGATTTAGATAATCCATGTAGATCATCAAGCCTTTTATCCGGAACATCAACAATACCAACATTGGGATCAATAGTGCAAAACGGAAAATTGCCTGCTTCAGCGTTTTTAGATGCGGTTAGGGCATTAAACAAAGTTGATTTGCCTACATTTGGTAACCCAACTATTCCACACTTAAATCCCATTAAGATTTTGATTAACCTTACTTGAAAATAAATCTATTTTTTTTTCTATTAAAGTTGGAACAAGCTTAACAATAATGTCAGTTATTTCTTGAATTTTTTCTTCTTCATCCTCTTTGAAATCTTCGAGTACATGATTATTGACTTTCTTTTTTTCTTTAGGATGGCCTATACCTATTCTTACTCTAGAATAATCTTTTCCTATAAACTTATCAATAGACTCAATACCGTTATGTCCAGCACTACTCCCCCCAAATTTAGCTTTTATCTTTCCAAAATCTATATCCATATCATCATGAAAAACAATTACATCTTTTGCATCTATCTTAAAATAGTCGATTAATTCTTTTACTGCAGTGCCAGAATTATTCATAAAAGTTAAAGGTTTTATCGCATAAACTTTTTTTGTGTCTATGTTGCCAGTTGTTAAAAGTCCTTTAAATTTAGGTTTTTGTTTTGAAAGCTTAAAATGTTGATTGATTGCGTCTATAATTTTAAATCCAATATTATGGCGTGTATTCAAATTATTAGGCCCAGGGTTTCCCAATCCAACTAACAACATCATATTAAATTATTTTTTCTCTTGTGGTTTTTTTTCAGTAGATGATTTTTTATCACCACCAGCTTGTTTTTTATCTCCAGATTGATCTTTTCCTTTATCATCTTTTTTGGCAGCTTCACCCTCTTTACCTGCTGCAGCTTTGTCTCCTGTAGCCGCTCCTTCAGCGCTAGCAGCAGCTTCACCTTCAGCACCTTCTACTGCTGTTTCCTCAGCAGGTTTCTCTGGTTCTTTTACAATTGATGGTGCTGCTACCGTAGCAATAACAAAATCTCTACCAGTTATTTTTGGAACTACGTTGCTAGGCAATGTTACAGAGGAAATTTTAATGCTTGTTCCGATGTCAGTACCTGCTAAATCTATTTCAATGTCATCTGGTATTTGGTCTGCAGGACAATTCAATTCAACTTTTCTTCTTACTATATTTAAAACTCCACCTCTTTTAAGCCCTGGTGACTCAGATTGATTTTTAAATTTTACTGGTATCTCAATGACAATTTTTGAACCAGAAACCACTCTCATAAAATCTATATGAATTGGTTCATCAGATACAACATGGTAAGCTATGTCTCTAGGTAAGACTTTTTGTTTTTTCCCATCTATTTCTAACTCAATAACAGTAGATAAGAAAGAGTCTGAATTTAATATGTTTTCTATAGATTTTTTTTCTATTGAGATTTTTGCATTAGGATCTTTTCCTCCATATAAGATAGCAGGTATTAAACCTTTTGCTCTTAATTTATTTGTTTCTCCTCTAGAGATACTGTCTCTTTTTATAGCTTTTAAATTATTCATTTTTTAATTAAATTGGATGAGCTATTTAACTCAACTTTGAAAATAAAACAAGTATTAATTAAATAAATCAGATACAGAAGTTGAGTTAGAAATTCTCTTAATTGCTTCGGCCATTAGAGAAGATATAGACAATACCTCAATTTTATTGTTATTTTTTATTTTATTTGAATTATCTATTGTGTCGGTAATAAAAAGCTTTTTGATTTTAGAGTTTTGAATTTTTCTTGTTGCATCTCCACTTAAAACTCCATGAGTTATAAATACATAAATCTCTGTTGCTCCTCTTTTTTTTAGAACTTCGGCAGCATTGACAATTGTTCCTCCACTATCGATGATATCATCAACAATCAAACAACTTTTTCCTCTAACATCGCCAATTAAATTCATTACCTGAGATTTTCCAGGTTTTGGTCTTCTTTTATCAATTATTGCAAGGTCTGTTTTAAGCTTAGTAGCTAAACCTCTAGTTCTTTGAACTCCACCAACATCAGGAGAAACACAAATTAGTTTTTTATTTTTAAAAGACTTTTTAATAAATCTTGCAAACAATGGAGTTGTAAATAAGTTATCAACCGGAATATCAAAAAAACCTTGTATCTGACCAGCATGAAGGTCAACTGTTACAACTCTATCTGCCCCAGCCATTGAGATTAAATTTGAAACAACTTTAGCAGAAATAGAAGTTCTTGGTGCGACTTTTCTATCTTGCCTTGCATAACCAAAATATGGAATGACCGCTGTAATATTTTTTGCTGACGATCTTTTTAACGCATCTAAACAAAGGAGAAGTTCCATTAAATTATCGTTAACAGGTGTAGAGGTAGACTGAATTACAAATACACTGTTTCCTCTTATATTTTCATTGATTTCAATATAAATCTCTCCGTCAGCAAATCTTTTGATATTTGTATTGACTAATTTAGATTTTAATTTTTTTGAGATATCCTTACTGAGCTTATTATTGCTAGTTCCAGATAATATTTTCATGAAAATATAATTATTTATACAATTATTTTTTTAAGTTTTCAAACTAATAGTTGCAATACACCTTCCATAGTCCGTTTGACCCAATTTTTGAGATCGTCTGTAACTATAAAAGTTGTCTTTATCCTCAAATGTATCAAAATCGATATTTTCTACTTCTTCCACGCCACAATTATTCAACTTAAAATTTACATATTTTCTTATATCAAAATTATACTTATTATGGTTTTGCTTTAAAAAAAAATTAATATTGTTTTTTGATTCTGCCAAAAAATTCTTATAAAAATCCTCACCTACCTCATAACTTTTGTTTCCAATACATGGACCAATACAAGCTGTAATTTTAACTTTATTATTTATTTCCTTAAATTTTTTTATAGTGTTTTCAATTACTCCAGAAATAGAACCCTTCCAACCTGCATGTATACAACCAATTGATTTATTAACTTCATCATATAAAATTATAGGGACACAATCAGCAGTAAGAACACCCAGAGCAACACCATTGACATTGGTGACAAGTGAGTCAGATTTAATTTTATTCAAATTCTTATTTTTTTCGTCAAGAAAAAATACTTTGTTACTATGTGTTTGATTCATAAGCTTTAAGTTCTCTACATTATTGATCTCCATTTTTTTTGCTACAAACTCTAAATTTTTTATCACATTATTTTTATTATCATCTGACCCTAGTCCACAGTTTAAACTTTCATATATCCCTGATGAATAGCCACCTTTTTTTGAAAAAAAACAATGATTTATGTTTTTAAATTTATTTAATTTATTTGAAAAAAACATTAATTAAATCCCAGCCTAAATTTTTTTTTATTTTTATAAGCAAAAATTACTTTAAAAAGATTTCCCATATATCTTGAGTCCAGCAACCTTCTTAATCTTGAGTATAAATTGGCTTTTGCACTAAAACTCATTTTTTTACTTAACATTTCTGCTCTATGTAAAATACCAATTCTCTTTAAGAAAAAGCTTTGTGAAACAACTTGATTAAGATTAAAATTTTGTTTTAAAAAATAGTCCTTCAAAAGAGTAAAATTTACTAAAGAGGTAATATCAGCGTCACTTAAATTTTCAAATACTTCATTTTTTTTATGAGATTTTACAGATTGTAAAGTACTAACATTCTTTTTATCTAAAAAACCATAGTCGATTAACAGTATACCTCCATTAAATTTTCTAATAACTTGTATCATCTTATCTAATTCCTTTATTCCTAGATCTGGATATTCTATTACTCCTTTATTATTAAATAGACCAAACTTTTTTAATTTAAATATGGTTTTTTTTTTAGCTTTCTTTAAAATTATTTTTATTTTATCCTTTTTATTAACAGAGAGATATTTTTCGTAAATTTTATTTTTATCTATTTTAAATTGCTTAATTGGTATCGCATCAAAAAATTCATTTCCAAAGAAAAGAACTGGACCACTTTTAATATCATTTATATTTTTAAGCCAACTAACTTTTTTTTCTTTTATTTTATTTTTCTGTATTTTTTGTAAATATTTACTTCTTTCATATAAAAAAATTTTTACATTTTTATAAAAATCAGGGAAATTTTTAAAAGTTTTTATCAAAACTTTACATAGATCTCCATTTCCAGGACCTAATTCTACAATATTAAATTTTTTAGGTTTTTGTAAATTTTCCCAGTAGGAAATTATCCATATTGCAATCATCTCACTAAACAAAAAAGATATGTTAGGAGCTGTTACGTAATCTCCAGATTTTCCAAAGGGATTTTTTTTTGAATAATACCCATAGTTTTCATTATAAAGTGCGTTTTCAACAAATTTGTCTAATGGTATAATTTGAGCTTCTTTCACTTTTTTTATACTTCCTTGCTTTTATTAATTTTTAATAACAAAAAAAATCCCAGAACCATCATTATTAAACTTAAGAGCGTTCCCATGCTAAATAAATTAAACAAATAACCTATATGTTCGTCTGGCTCCCTAAATTGTTCTCCAATAATCCTAAAACCACCATAAAAAATTAAAAATAAAGCTGAGCAAATACCTATTTTAATTTTTCTATTATAAACAAAGGTTATAAGTATTAAAAAAAGAATAACCCCTTCCATAAGAGCCTCATAAATTTGTGAGGGATGTCTTGGGATATTATCTACAGTTGGAAAGATAACAGACCAAAAAACTTGTGCTGGTTTACCGTATAATTCTGCGTTAATAAAATTTGCAATTCTTCCAAAAAATAATCCTATAGGCGCAACACAAGCAATAATATCTAAAAAAATAAAAGTTTGAATTTTTCTTTTTTTTGCAAAAAGAAATGTACCAATGATAACTCCAATTAAAGCACCATGAAAGGACATACCACCCTCCCATACTTTAATAATTTCAACTAAGTTATTTAAATAAAAGTTAGGATTGTAAAATAAAACATATCCTAATCTTCCGCCTAAAATTATTGATATAATTAAGTAGACTATAAGATCATCAAATGCTATTTGAAATAAAGTTCTATCCTCATTATTTGATCTGTAATTTAAAATTTTTTTAGCTAACCACCAACCTAATAAAATTCCGAAAATATAGGCTAAAGAGTACCATCTAATTTCAATAAATCCGAAATTAACTATAACTGGGTCAAAATTATGAATATACATCTTAGGATTTATAACATAATTGATATTATATTTCTTATGAATTAAGATTGGTTATGAACAACTCTGAAAGATTTTTGAAAGCAATATCTGATATTATTGAAAATGGAATCCTATCGTCTAAAGATGCTAAGAAAGAAATATTAACTAATCTTAAATTTCAAAAAGAAAACTTATTAGAAAAATTAGAAGTAGTTTCTAGAGAGGAGTTTGAAGTTTTAAAAAATATTGTTCAAAAACAAGGAAAAGAATTAAAATCTTTGAAAAAAAATAAAAAATCTAAATCGGCAAAGAAACCTTAACAAGTAAGCCACTGTACTTACTTTTAGAAAGCTGAATACTTCCACCATGAGAATTTATAATATCCTCAGAAATTGATAGGCCTAGGCCTACACCAGATTTATTGAGACTTCTGCTTTTGTCCAATCTATAAAAAGGTTTAAAAACATTTCGATGTTGATCTTTAGGTATTCCTGGACCATCATCCTCCACTAAGATACTTAATCTATTAGGAGCTCTATTAAGGCTAACATAAACATTTTTTCCATACGATAGGCCATTTTGAATTAAATTATTAAAACATCTTTTTAAAGCATTTTTCCTACCTACAAATTTATAGTTTTCTTCGGTTGTAAGATGCAAATTTTTATATTTAAATTCTTTTAATATGTCTTGAAAAAAAATATTAAGATCTATAGTTGAAGTACTTTCTTGTGTTTGAGTTTTTGCAAACTGAAGGTAATCATCAAGCATTCTCTCCATTTCATCAATGTCTTTAGACATCCTATCAGAAATTTCTTTTTGATTTAGCATGGCTAGCTGAAGTTTAAGTCTAGTAAGAGGTGTTCTTAGATCATGACTTATACCTGAGAGCATTTCTGATCTTTGGTTTAAGTGTCTATTTATTCTTTTAACCATTCTATCAAATTCATAAGCTGCTTTTCTTATTTCCGAAGCTCCTGACGGTCTAAATTCATTAACATAATCACCTTTTCCAAATCTCTCAGCTGCTTTTGCTAAGTTAACTATAGGTCTTGTTTGATTTTTTAAAAAAATTATTGCAATAAAGATTAGAAGAAAAGAGGGCACACTCACCCATAATAAAAATAATCTTACAGATGATGTAGCTATTTTTTCTCTAGGAAAGAAAAATTGAATAACTCTATTATTAGATCTTATCCTTACTTCAACAACATCTTTATATTTTGTTGTATTAAACCAATAGTTTCCACTTCCAAATGCAGATTTTAGTTCTCTTCTTAAAGATCTATCCATTGGACTAAACTTTCTTTCTGATTCAATTTTAGGTAAGTTTTCCTCTTTAATATTAATTACAAAATCAAAATTCTTTTTGTATATGTTCGTTAGTAAGTCTATTTCTTTATTTTCATTATAAAAATCAGTTAAAGTTTTTAACTCACCAACCAGGGATCTAGTCATCCCTTTATTAGCTTTTATCCAGATGCTATCAAAAAAAACTGTAGTGACAAGAATTTGCAATATAATGACAGGTGCAGCTACTATTATTAAAGATCTATAAAATAGTCCTTTAGGTAAAATTAATTTGAAAAATTTATTCAATCCAGAGAACATATCCTGAGCCTCTTATTGTTTGTAAATATTTTGGATTTTTTGGATCCTTTTCAATTTTTTGTCTAAGTCTTGTTATCATCACGTCAATTGATCTTTCTTGTGAAATTTTAGAAATGTTTCCTATCTGAGTCCTGCTGTAAGTTTTTCCAGGATTAGACATCATTTCTATAAGAACCTTTTTTTCTGCAGAGTTAATTTTATTAGTTTTGTTATTTAATTGAATTGTCATTCTATTTAAATCCACTTTTGCCGATCCAACTTTGCTAATCTTTTTAGTATCAATTTTTTTACTCTTTTTAATAATATTTTTTATTCTTAAAAGCAATTCTTTTGGCTCAAAAGGCTTACCTATATAGTCATCAGCTCCCAATTCTAAGCCGGCTATTCTATTTTCAACTTCACCTTTTGCAGTTAATAGAATTATTGGAACGTTTAATTTTTTTTTAATTTCTTTAGTTAATTCAAATCCACTTTGACCGGGCATCATCACATCTAATACTATTAAATCAAATGCAAACTGTTCCAATTTAATTTTAGCATTTTCTGAGTCAATAGACGTAGATACTATAAAATTATTATCCTCCAAATATTCTTTTAATAATTCCCTGATTCCATTATCATCATCGACAACTAATATATGTGTTTTACTTTTTTCCATCTATTATTTTATTTAAAACCTTTTTAAATTTAATTACTGAGTCGGGTTCTGAGCTTTTTAAAGCATTAAATATCCTCTTTTTTTGAGTTTCATAAATTTTATTAAAAAAAATCTTGCCATCTTTATCTAAGTACAAATTTTTCTTTCTTGTGTCATTATCATTTTTTTCTTGTTTTATCATTTTAGATTTTATTAGATCTCTTAGAACTCTATTAAGGCTTTGTTTAGTAACTTTAAGTTTAAATAGAAGATCGCTTTGATTGATACCAGGATTTCTCTCAATAAGATTTAACGCCCTAAGATGAGCCGATCCAAAAGATTTTTTTGATAATATTTCCTTAGGATCAGAAAATGTTTCCTTATAAGCATAAAAGAGCAATTGAATAAAATCCTTTATTTGTTCATCTTTAAGGTAAAGTAGATCTTTCATAATTGGTAAGTTATATTGACTTATTGTATTAAGAAATATACTTTTTTGTAACAAAAAAATCGTTTAATTTAATTCTTATGGAAACAATACCTTACGATAAAAGATCGGGCAAAATTTGGTTTAACGGTGAAAATGTAGACTGGAGGTCTGCACAAATTCATCTTTTGAGCCATGGATTGCATTATGCCAGTTGTGTTTTCGAGGGCGAAAGAGTTTACGATGGTGAAATATTTAAACTAGAAGAACATACTGAAAGATTATTTTATTCTGCAAAAAGAATGGGAATGGATATTTCATATACTAAAGAGCAAATTAATGATGCATCTAAGCAAATTATTGCCGTTCAAAAAGTAAAAAATGGATATGTGAGACCAGTGGTCTGGAGGGGAAGTGAAATGATGGCAATCTCAGCTCAGAAAAATAAAATCAATGTAGCGATAGCAACATGGGAATGGGGTTCTTATTTTGACCCCAAACTTAAACTGGAAGGAATTAGACTTGATATTTCATCATGGAGAAGGCCTTCTCCTCAATCTGTTCCATGGGACACAAAAGCTTCAGGTTTATATATGATTTGTACACTTTCTAAACATGAAGCAGAAAGAAAAGGATATACAGACTCTTTAATGTTAGATCACGAAGGCAATATAGCAGAGGCGACGGGGGCAAATATTTTTTTTAAAAATAATGAAAAAGAATTACATACACCGACCCCTGACTCCTTTTTAGATGGAATTACAAGACGGTGTATAATTGAAATTGCCAAGTCTAAAGGAATAAAAGTTATTGAAAGAAAGATTAAACCAGAGGAAATGAAAAATTTTAAAGGATGTTTCTTGACTGGAACTGCGGCTGAAGTTACCCCAGTTTCTCAAATTGGAGATTTTAAGTTTGAAGTTTGTAACCTTGTAAGAGATTTGTCAGATAGCTATCAAAGCTTAGTTAGAAAAAAAACTGCAGCTTAATTATTTTTTATCTTCACTAATTGCGTGATCTATTCCTTTAACAAAATAGTCGTACCCAGTGTATAAAGTTAAAAAAGCAGATAGCCATAAAAGAATAATCCCAATAGTTTGGGCATTATAGTCTTGAAAGTTAATAATTTTATTACCAAAATCTCCGGTTAGAAGAACTGAAATTGCAAACATTTGAATAAAGGCTTTGAGTTTTGATAAACTTGTTACAGGCATTGATATGCTTCCTTTAGCCAAAAACTCTCTTAAACCCGAAATTAAAATTTCTCGTGTGATAATAATAATCGCTGCGATAACTTCAAAATTTTTTATTGCTCCATTCATTATAAGTAGAAGCAGAGCTGTTGAAACTAAAATTTTATCAGCAATGGGATCCAATAACTCCCCAAGTTTGGACTCCTCTTTAAACATTCTAGCTAAAAGACCGTCTAAATAATCTGTAAAACTTGCTAAAACAAAAAGAAAAAAGGGAATAAGATCACCAAAGAAACCAGGTAGAAAAAAAGTTACAATAAAAATTGGAACTATTATTATTCTTCCTATTGTTAAGATATTTGGAATTTTAAATTTCATTTTTATTCGTGAAAGTAATCATATATTTTTTTTGCTATACTTTCCTCAATTCCTTCTACAGATTTTAGATCCTCTAAACTAGCAGATTCTATTGATCTAGCTGATCCAAAATGATTTAGTAAGGACCTTTTTCTTTGTTTTCCTATACCATCTATTTGATCTAACAATGATCTACTTATTCCTTTTTTCCTCTTAGCTCTATGTGTACTTATTGCAAATCTGTGAGCCTCATCTCGCAATCTTTGTATAAAAAATAACAGAGGGTCATTTTTTTTTAAAATATATTCTTTATTTTCATAATATATTTTTTCTTCACCTGCATTTCTATTTTTACCTTTTGCTACAGCTAATATAGGCAAATCATGCAAACCAAGTTCATTTAATACTTCTCTACTTACTGAATATTGGCCTTTACCTCCATCAATTAGAATTAACTCTGGTAAAGATAGAGAGCCAGACTTTTCTTTTATTGCTTTTGAAAATCTTCTAAATAAAACTTCTTTCATCATGCCATAATCATCATTTTTTACTTTTTCGTTTTTTATGTTGAATTTTCTATATCTTTTTTTTACAAAACCTTCATTTCCAAAACATATTAGAGCTCCAATGGAATCACTGCCTTGGTTGTGGCTATTATCATAAACCTCAATAAGATTTATATTATTATTTAAATCAAATTTATTTGCTAAACTTTCTATTAAGTTATTATTGCTCTCAGTTTGATAAAGTTTTTGAGTTAAGGCTTGTTTTGCATTTTTTTCAGCAAGTTTAGATATATTTATCTCATCATTACTTTTTGCTTTTTTTATTAACACATCTCTTTTTTCTTTTTGAGAAAAAGCTTTTTCTAATAACTTTAAATCCTTTACTTCCGTATTTGTTATAATCATACTTGGAACTACTTTATTTTCATAAAATTGAGTTAAAAATGAAGTTATTATTTCTCTGACATCATCATCACTGTCATGCTTTGGATAAAAAGCTTGGTTTCCCCAATTTTGTTTAGATCTAAAAAAAAATACTTGAATACAAGTTTTTCCAGATTCTTTGTAGATACTTACTACATCAGCCTCAGTTAAATTTGTTTGATTTATTTTTTGAGAAGTTTGAATTTGAGTTAAAGCCTTTATCCTATCTCTTGCTACTGCAGCTTTTTCAAAATCTAATTCTTTGCTGGCAAGCTCCATATCTTTTGATAAGGATTTTTGTATCCTTCTAGATTTTCCAGAAATAAAATCTATAGCATCCGACACTGTTTTTTTATATTGAGTTTCTTCAATGTGTCCCACACAAGGAGCCGAACATCTTTTAATTTGATATAAAATACAAGGTCTCTCTCTGTTTTTAAAAACGGTATCATCACAAACCCTTATCTGAAAGATTTTTTGTAAAATTTTTATTGTCCAATTAGCCGATCCTATTGAGGCGAAAGGACCAAAATAATATCCATTTTTCGATTTTTTTCCTCGGAGCTTAGTCAGTTGAGGCCATTTATCTTTATGACCGATATAAATATATGGAAATGACTTATCATCTCTTAATAAAATATTGAATCTTGGTTTATGTTTTTTTATTAAGTTTGCCTCAAGAAGAAGAGCCTCACTTTCATTGTTGGTAGTAGTTACTTCAAGATTATGTGTCAAAGAGAGCATACGCTCTGTTCTTATCGGTAAGTTTGACTCTGTAACATAACTTTTTAATCTATTTGGGATATTTTTGGCTTTACCGATGTACAAAATTTCTCCAGAGACACTTATCATTCTATAAATACCAGGATTTTTTGGAATTAATGGTATTTTTTCTTTAATAATTTTTTTTCCTAATTCTAAACTATTATTCATCTCTTCTTTTCGATACCTCAATTCCTACGGACTCAGTGTTTTTAATAATATCCAGTTTTTCTAATTTAAGACTTACTTTCTTTACTATTTTACTTTTAAAAATTATATCAAAAATATTTTCTGCCAAATCTTCCAATAACTCGTGATGTTTCGTTTTTGTTATAGATGTTATTTTGTTTATAGCATCTTCATAATTCACAATTGATAATAAATTATTATTATCAGGTTTAATATTCGAGTCAGTTATAATATCAATATTAAATCTTACTCTCTGTTTTTTCTTTTTCTCAAAATCATGAAGACCTACAGAAATTTTAAGTATTAAATTTTTAATACTAACTTTTCTGTTATATTTGTATTTTTTTTTATCTTTAAATTTTATTATTTTCATTCTTTTGTGTTAATAATATCTGGAGTTAACCATGCAAGTCTTTGACCGCTATCAACATTTATTATTTCCCCTGTTATGTTATCATTTTTTATAAGAAACTTTACAGTTTCACATATATTTTCTAAATTTACTTTTCTTTTTAATAAAACAGACTTCCATTGCTTTTTAAAATGAGATTCTGATTGTCTTTTATTCTTTAAAGTTGGACCAGGAGATATTGCATTTACTCTGATATTCGGAGCTAATTTCATTGCAGATGTCAAAGTTAGTATCCCTAAAGCAGATTTGCTCAGAGTATAAGAAAAAAAATAAGGAGTTAGCTTCTCAATTCTTTGATCAATAATATTAATGATGTTCCCATGGTTATTTTTAACATATTTTTTAAAATTTTGAGTAAGTAAGGCTGGAGCTTTTAAATTAACGTTCATATGTTTTGAAAAGCTTTTATCATTAAAGTTAATTAAACTATCATTTTCAAAAATTGAAGCATTATTTATCAAACAATCTAACCCTTTCATTTTTTTAAATGCATCTCTAATTAACTTTTGTCCCTGATAAGAGTTGTTTAAATCAGCTTTTATCAAAAATACTCTGCTGCCTAAATTTTCTAATTCTTTTTTTAATTTATTAGCGGAATTTCTAGATTTATTAAAATGTACTGTAATATCTACCTCATATCCCGCTAAGCTTTTTGCTATAGCAGCCCCAACTCTAGTAGCTCCACCGGAGATTATTATTTTTTTGGCTTCCATTTTTTTATTGCTTTTTTTGGCTTAGTCCCTGGCATCCCCATAGTTGATCTTCCTTTAGGGTATACTTTATTTTTTAATTTGTATTGATTAATTTTTGGATTCAAAGATATCTCTAACTCACTTGCCTCTAATTTTCTTATTTCATCCCGAATTTTAGCAGCTTCTTCAAATTCTAAATTAGCGGCAGAATCTTTCATTTTTTTATTTAAGGCTTTTAAGTGTTTTTTAAGATTCCCTCCAACATTGGAACCTTCACTTATTTTTACATAATCTTTCTCATAAACTGACTCTAAAATATCACTAATTTCTTTTTTTACTGACTCAGCTGTAATCTTATTTTTTTTATTATACAGCAATTGTTTATCTCTTCTTCTATCTGTCTCTTTAATTGCTTTATCAATGCTTTTTGTGACTTTATCAGCGTACAAAATTACCTTTCCATCTATGTTTCTAGCAGCTCTTCCAATAGTTTGAATTAAAGATGTTTCTGATCTCAAGAATCCTTCTTTATCAGCGTCGAGTATCGCAACCAAAGCACATT
Source organism: Pelagibacterales bacterium MED-G40 (assembly GCA_002457515.1). Lineage (GTDB taxonomy): Bacteria > Pseudomonadota > Alphaproteobacteria > Pelagibacterales > Pelagibacteraceae > Pelagilacustribacter. Next base: position 72,205 of record NTJN01000003.1, read on the forward strand.
CAGGGATGTCTAAGCCTTCTCTTAATAAGTTAATTCCAACCAAGATATCAAATACGCCCATTCTTAAATCTCTTATAATTTCTATTCTTTCTAAAGTATCGATATCGGAGTGCATATATCTAACTTTCAAACCATTTTCATGAAGATACTCAGTTAAATCTTCAGCCATTTTTTTTGTTAAAGTTGTTGCCAAAATTCTAAAACCCTTCTTTACTATTTCTCTTGCTTCATGCATCAAATCATCCACCTGAGTTTTTGCCGGTCTTATTTCTACAGGTGGATCAATTAAACCAGTTGGACGAATTATTTGATCAATGGATTCATTCTTTGTTTGTTTTAATTCCCAAGGCCCAGGGGTAGCCGAAACAAATATTGTTTGTGTTCGCATTAAATCCCACTCCTCGAACTTTAAAGGCCTGTTATCCATACACGAAGGAAGTCTGAAGCCATATTCTGCCAAAGTACTTTTTCTTGTCCTATCACCTTTATACATTCCGTTAAGTTGTGGAACTGTTACGTGGCTTTCATCGACAAAAATAATTGTATTATCTGGAAAATATTCAAATAATGTTGGGGGAGGTTCGCCAGGTTTTCTTCCAGATAAAAATCTTGAGTAATTTTCAATTCCAGCACAAGTCCCAGTAGCTTCAATCATTTCTAAATCAAATTTTGTTCGCTCTCTTAACCTTTGTGCTTCAAGAAGTTTATTTTCAGACTCATGTTTTTTTAAAGTTATTTCAAGTTCGTTTTTAATTTCCTTGATTGCTTGATCTATAGTGGGCTTAGGTGTGATGTAATGGCTATTTGCGTATAATTTTATTATTGAAAAGTTATTTGTTTTATCACCTGTTAATGGATCAAATTCCTCTAATTTTTCTAATTTGTTTAGATTTAAACTTATTCTCCAAGCTCTATCTTCTAAATGAGATGGAAATATTTCTAAATTTTCTCCCCTAACTCTAAAAGTTCCTCTATAAAAATTCTGGTCATTCCTTTTATATTGAAGTCTTACAAAAGCCTTTATTAGTTCATCTCTATCATATTCATAGTTTTTTTTTAAAGTGATGGTCATTTTAGAGTAAGCTTCCACTGAACCTAAACCATAAATACACGAAACACTTGCTACAATAATTACGTCGTCCCTTTCTAATAGCGACCTGGTTGCCGAGTGTCTCATTCTGTCTATTTGTTCATTGATAGATGCCTCTTTTTCGATATAAGTGTCAGATCTTGGAACATAAGCTTCAGGTGTATAGTAATCATAATATGATACAAAATACTCAACAGCATTATTCGGAAAAAAATTTTTGAATTCTCCATAAAGCTGAGCAGCCAAAGTCTTATTAGGGGCTAACACTAAAGCAGGCCTATTAGATGCCTCAATAACTTTAGCCATAGTGAACGTCTTTCCAGAGCCAGTGACACCCAGCAAGACCTGTTCATTCTTTTGCCCTTTAAGATTAGTAATAAGTTTTTTTATTGCTTGGGGTTGGTCTCCAGCAGGTTGAAAATTACTTTTAATTTTAAACTTAATGCCACCCTCTAATTTTTTATTTATAGAGTTGTTAGTAGTTTCTAAATCTAGTATTTTTTCTTGATATGTATTTTGCATTCTGTGATATTAATAATTAAAAAGTATTATAAAATTCAATGAGCATAATTTCCAACAATTTAAAACGTATAAAACCGTCACCCACTATTGCAGTTACTCAAAAAGCCAAGGAATTAAAGGCATCTGGTAAAGATATAATTGGCCTAGGAGCAGGAGAGCCAGATTTTGACACTCCAGACAACATAAAACAGGCAGCTATAAAAGCTATTAAAGAAGGAGATACAAAATATACCGCTGTTGATGGTACCCCCAAACTTAAAAATGCAATAGTAAAAAAATTTAAAAGAGAAAATAATTTAGATTACCAAATTGATCAAATAACCGTAGGAACCGGCGGGAAGCAAGTAATTTACAATGCCATGATGGCTACTTTGAATGAGGGAGATGAAGTTATTATTCCAGCTCCTTACTGGGTTTCTTATCCAGATATAGTTTTATTAGCAGGAGGGAAACCTGTTATTTTAGAGTGCAATGAAAAACAAGGATTTAAGATTAATCCATCAGAACTAGAAAAATCTATTACAAAAAAAACAAAATGGATAATATTAAATTCGCCGTCCAATCCAACTGGCGCATGTTATTCTGAAAAAGATATAAAAGAGATAGGTAAAATTTTAGAAAAACATTCTCATGTTTTTATATTAAGCGATGATATTTATGAACACGTTACCTATGGAAATTTTGAATTTTTTACTATAGCCCAAATCGAGAATTTAAAAGATAGAGTTTTAACAATGAATGGAGTTAGTAAAGCTTATTCCATGACAGGTTGGAGAATAGGGTATGCAGCAGGCCCAAAAGAAATCATCAAAGCAATTGCAAAAATACAATCTCAATCGACAACAAACCCCTCGTCTATTAGTCAAGCTGCAGCAGTTGAAGCCTTAAATGGTGTGCAAAACTTTATTAAAGAAAGAGCAATATCTTTTCAAGAAAGAAGAGACTTTGTTGTTAATGCCCTAAACGCAATTGAAGGAATTGAATGTTTAAATCCTGATGGAGCTTTTTATGTTTTTCCAAGCTGCAAAGGTTTAATTGGAAAAAAAGATAGTAAAGGAAAAGAGATTAAAAAAGACACTGACTTCGTTCAGTCTTTACTTGAAAATAATGGGATAGCGGTTGTCCAAGGCTCGGCATTTGGCTTAGAAGGTTTTTTTAGAATTTCTTATGCTACTTCAATGGAAAATTTGAAAAAAGCTTTAGAAAAAATTTCAATTTTTTGTAAAAGCCTGAAATAAAAAACAAATTTAAAAATTCATTTTTGATTTAAAATTTTCTTAGAAGCTAACGTTTTTTTAATCCATATTTTAGGAATTGTATTCAATCCTTTCAAAGCTGCAAAATAAGCCCCGATAAAATTCACTCGAGAACAATTACATCCACCAGCTTTGATTGTTTTTAAAATCGCGCTTTTATAATTTGATGAACTAATAATTGAGTGAATAGAACTATTAAAAGTTCCAGGATAACTACAAGCCATTCCAAGTTTTTTGACTACTGAAGAATGAGGTTTAGTTTTTAGTTTCTTTACTTTTTCAATACCTTCAATAACATTTTTGAAATAAGAATTTTTTTTATATTTAAAAACAAATTCTCTTATAGGATCCTTAGAACCTTTAAGAGCTAAATCTATCAAACGAAATTTAGCCAAAGCATACTTTAGACTTATTTTTGAAACTGTAACTGTTGAAATAATTTTCTTTAAGTTATTAAAACCATAACCATACAAAAAATAGGGTAGCGCGGCACAATAGCCATCAGACTCATTGACTTTTTTTCCACCAGTTAATTTTTTTTTTGCTATAATATTTCTGACAGCTTCAACGATATTTTGATGTATCCAAGGACCTTTAATTATTCCTCGCCAATCTTTTACTTTTCTATATTTGGCTCTTAAATTATAATTTTTCCAATATGAACTTCTTGGACCAAAGTTATTAATGATATTCTTTTTAAATCTTTTTTCTATATTTTCATGTCCTTCAATTAATGTTTGAAACATGACTTGTCCTATATCATTATAACCAGAAACTTTTCCAGTTTTAATATTATAAAAAGGACTTTTATTCTTTTTTAAAAAAGTATAATCTTTTTTTCCTTTAATGTAAGTTAATAATTTTTTTTGATTATATACCCAGTGCAAAGGTCTTGCAGCTGCATCAGCAACTGTAGATCCCAAAAAAACATGAAGATTATTTCTCACTACTATTTGTCTGATAAATGTTTTTCAGCTTCAAGTGCAGCCATACAACCCATACCAGCTGCTGTTACTGCCTGTCTGAAAATTTTATCTTTAACATCACCAGCTGCGAATACACCTGGTATATTTGTGACTGTTGAATCAGGTTTTGTAATCAAATACCCCTCTTTATCCGTTTTTAACTGATTTTTAAATAAAGCAGTAGCAGGGTCATGCCCTATTGCTATAAACAAACCATCAACTTTTAATTCTGAAATTTTACTATTTTTAACATTTTTTATTCTTACCCCAGTAACTACTTTTGGATCTTCAGTTCCTATTATATCTTCAACAATAGAGTCCCAAATTATTTCAATTTTTTTGTTCGCTTTTAATTTGGCCTGTAACATTTTTTCTGCCCTTAATTCATTTCTTCTATGTATAAGTTTCACTTTTGTAGCAAATTTTGTTAGAAACATTGCTTCCTCTACTGCAGCATTTCCACCTCCTACAACCGCTACTTCTTTATCCTTGAAAAAAAATCCATCACATGTCGCACAGGCTGATACTCCAAAACCTCTAAATTTTTTTTCAGACTTCAAATTTAACCATCTAGCTTGAGCACCTGTTGAGATTATAAAACTATCCGCTGTATATATTTGACCGCTATCACCTATTGCGGTGAAAGGTTTTTTTGAGAGATCTACTTTATTAATGTGATCCTGAATCATCTCTGTTCCAACTGCTTTTGCCTGACCTTTCATCTCCTCCATTAGCCAAGGACCTTGAATCACCTTTGAATATCCTGGATAGTTTTCAACATCTGTCGTGGTAGTCAGTTGTCCTCCTGGTTCAGATCCGTGCACTAAAATAGGCTTTAACATTGCTCTAGCAGCATAAATAGCCGCTGTGTAGCCAGCAGGTCCAGACCCAAGAATTAACACTTTTGTATGTTTAGTTGATTTATTATTCATATTATAAAAGATATATAGTAACAAATGTTAAAATTAAAAGCACTTCTTTTAACTCAGGGTATGCACGGCATGGTTAGCCAAGCTGAGGGTTTAGCGAAGGCGCTAAATTTAAAATTTCAGCATCATACAATTAGATTAAAGAAATTTTGGAATTTTATCCCCCCTATTTTAACTCCAATTTCTGAAAACTTATTAACAGAAAAAATAATTTGCGACTCTAGGATTATAATATCATGTGGAAGAAAAAGTGTAATTTCATCTATAGCTCTCAAAAGAAAATATAAGCAAAAAATTTTTAATATTCATATTCAAGATCCGAAAGTTTCAACTTCAAATTTTGATTTAGTAATATGTCCTAAACATGATAATCTCGAAGGCTCAAACGTTCTTAAAACAATTGGAGCCATTCACTATCTTACTTCTAAAGAAGTAAATCAGTCCAATGGGTACTTGAGAATAGAGAGAGAAAATAAAAAGATTGTCTCTCTTATAATTGGAGGACCAAATAACTATTATAGTTATTCGGAAAAACAAGTTGATCAGTTGTTTAATCAAATTAAAAATCTTTTTAGTCCCGATAAATATAAGTTAATAGTTATACCTTCCTATAGAACTCCAGATAGGATAATTAAAAAAGCAAATAATACTTTTGGGGACAACCATCTTGTTATAAAAAAGATAGACAAAAAAGCTTATCTCTCTGCACTTAATTTGGGCGAAATAATAATTGTAACATGTGACTCAATATCAATGATATCTGAAGCAGCGTTAACGGGTAAACCAATCTATGTAGCAAACATGAGACCAGAAAAAAACAATTATAGGTTCAAAAATTTTTTTTCAGAATTTAAAAAAATGAATATAATAAGGGATTTAGAAAATAGTGTTGACTTATGGAGTTATAATAAGTTAGATGAAGTAAATCGAATAGCACCCATAATTAAAGAGAAAATGAAAAAAAATGGAATTATTTAAATCTTTAGAAGCTAGGACTAAATTATTTAGCGATCCATTTAAACACTATGAGATTAACCAACCTTTAACTAAAAAAGCAGTTGATGAGATTTGTGAAGCTGAGATAGCCGACCCAAGAAAGCAAAATTTAAATTATGATGGAACACGAGCCTTAGACGGTGGAGAAGGCTCTTTTCGAGCAGGAATAAAAGATGGCGGCAAAGCAAAAAAATTAAGATGTTATGTTACTAAAGAAAATTCGAATAAATTTCCAGAACTTACAAATTTTATAGATGAGTTAAGATCACCAGGAGTTTATAAAAAAATAGGATCACTAATTGGAAAAGATTTAACAAATTCTTATGTTAGATTAGAAGTAATCTGTGACCGTGAGGGTTTTTGGCTTAAACCGCATTGCGATATTAAGGAAAAACTAATGTCATCAATTGTTTTTGTAAATCTACATAATGAGTCTGAAAATTTAGGTACAGATTTTTACGACGAAAAATTAAATAAAGTTAAGACAGTGCCTTACAAACATAATTATGGATACTTTTTTACAAGTGGACCTAATACTTGGCATGGAATGGAAAAAAAAGAAATTAAAAAAGAGAGAAGATGTATACAAATTAATTATGTAACTTTTGAGACTGATTGGAAAGTTAAAGGTTAAATATCTTGTAGGGAAGTAACAGTTAAATCCTTTAAATTAAGCGATCTTATTCCTTCAATACACACTTTTGCAGTAGACATATTTGTACAATAAGGCACTTTATTTGCCAAAGTAGCTCTCCTTAAAGTTATAGCATCATTAAGTTGAGTCTCACTATTTCCTCCTCCAGTATTGATAACCAAAGCAATTTTTTTTGCATTTAGCACATCAACTATATTAGGCGATTCTTGATTTGCTTTATTAATCTTTCTGCATTGAATTCCATGTTTACTTATGTATTCCGCTGTACCTCTTGTTCCACAAATTGTAAAATTTAATTTAATTAATTGCTTAGCTAATTGAACTCCTTCCTCTTTATGACTATTTTTTAAAGAAATAAAAGCTAACCCTTTTGTGGGAAGAGAATTAGATGCAGCAATTTGGCTTTTTGCAAATGCCATACCAAAGTTTTTATCAAAACCCATAACTTCACCAGTAGATTTCATTTCTGGTCCAAGTAATAGATCGCTGTTGGGAAATTTATTGAATGGGAAAACAGCTTCTTTTACTGCAAACATACCTTTGGTTTTGCTTTTTAAATTAAAGTTAGACAATCTTTCGCCTGCCATTACTCTAGATGCAATTTTAGCAAGAGGTAAATTTTTAGCTTTTGAAACAAAGGGTACTGTCCTGCTTGCTCTTGGATTAACCTCTATCACAAAGATTTTATCTTTTTTTATAGCAAATTGTACATTCATAAAGCCCTTAACTTTTAATGCTAAGGCCAATTTTTTTGTTTGATTTTCAATTTCTTTAATTAAAAAAGGTTTAATTGATACCGGTGGCAAACTACACGCAGAGTCCCCAGAGTGAATACCTGCTTCCTCTATATGTTGCATTATACCAGCAACAAATACTTTTTTACCATCTGATATTGCATCTACATCTACTTCCATCGCGTTGTCTATAAATTTGTCAATTAATATTGGATTTTTTTCTGCTACTCTAAAAGCTTTTTTTACAAATTCTTTAAGCTGTTTTTTTTCATAAACTATTTCCATAGCCCTACCTCCTAAAACGTAAGATGGCCTGACCATCAAAGGCAATCCAATTTTTCCTGCTATCTTTACAGCTTGAGGAAAAGTTTTTGCTATCCCACTTTCAGCTTGTTTTAAACTCAACTTATTTAAAAGACTTCTAAATCTATCTCTGTCTTCCGCGAGATCAATTGATGAATACTGAGTTCCTAAAATTGGAAGTTTATTTTCATATAAAAATTTTGCTAGTTTAATAGGAGTTTGGCCACCAAATTGAGTAATCACTCCTTTTAAATTGCCTTTAGATTTTTCTCTCCTGATAATATTAAAAACATATTCTTCAACTAAAGGCTCAAAATATAATCTGTCACTTGTATCATAGTCTGTTGAAACAGTTTCTGGATTACAATTAACCATTATTGTTTCATATTTAGCTTCTTTAAGTGCAAAACTAGCTTGACAACAACAATAATCAAACTCTATCCCTTGACCAATTCTATTTGGACCCCCTCCAAGAATAATTATCTTTTTTCTGTTAGAAGGGTCAGCTTCACATTCTGAACTTAAAGAAAAATTTCTTTGATAAGTAGAATACATATAGGGAGTAAAAGATTTAAATTCTGCAGCACAAGTGTCAACTTTTTTATAGACGGGTAAAACTTTTAGCGCTTCTCTCTTTCTTCTAATTATTGTCTCTGAAGTACTTGTGAGTTCTGATAATTTTTTATCTGAAAATCCAATTGATTTAATATAATTAAATTCATTAAAATTTTTTGGAAGTCCATTTTTCTTAATTTTGACTTCATTATCTATTATCTCTTTTATTTGATTTAAAAACCAAGGATCAATCTTTGAAAGTTTATGTATTTTAGTTAAATTGATTTTTTTCCTAATAGCCTCACCTACAAGCAAAATTTTATTGGGTATATTTTCTTTTAATTTTTTTTTAATTTGTTTTGAACTTAAATCAAATATTTGATCCAATCCTGAGAAACCTGTTTCAAGGGAAACTAAAGCTTTCTGTAAAGACTCTTTAAAGTTTCTCCCTATAGCCATAGCTTCACCAACAGATTTCATTGATGTTCCTAAAACTGCAGCTGAAGTTGAAAACTTCTCAAATGTAAATCTTGGAATCTTTGTTACAACGTAGTCTATAGTTGGCTCAAAAGATGCTGGTGTTACTTTAGTAATCTCATTTTTTAACTCATCTAATGTGTATCCAACCGCTAACTTTGCAGCCACCTTTGCTATTGGAAAACCAGTTGCCTTAGAAGCTAAAGCAGATGACCTTGAAACCCTTGGGTTCATTTCAATAATCACCATTCTTCCATTTTTGGGATTGATAGCAAATTGAACATTTGATCCACCAGTTTCTACTCCAATTTTTCTTAGGCAAGCTATAGAGGCGTTTCTCATCACTTGATATTCTTTATCAGTTAAAGTTAGTGCGGGAGCTATCGTAACAGAGTCTCCTGTATGAATTCCCATTGGATCCAAATTTTCAATTGAGCAAATTATTATGCAATTATCTCTTTTGTCTCTGACAACCTCCATTTCAAATTCCTTCCAACCCTCTAAACATTCTTCAACTAGGACCTGACTTACGGGTGACTCATGAAGACCATTTTTTACTATTTTGAAAAATTCTTTTTTGTTTTTAGCAATTCCTCCTCCAAGACCACCCAAGGTGAAAGCTGGTCTTATTATAGCAGGCAATCCAATTTGTTTTAAAACTTTGGTAGTTTGATTAAAATTATTTACAATTTTTGATTTTGGTAAATCTAAGCCAATTTCAATCATATTTTTTCTAAATTTTTTTCTATCTTCGGCATTTGATATTGCTTTTGAGTTTGCTCCTATCAGTTCAATTTTATATTTTTTAAGTATCCCTTTTTTTTCAGCCTCCATTGATAAATTTAACGCAGTTTGACCACCCATAGTTGGCAAAATAGCATTGGGCTTTTCTTTGATAAGAATTTTTTCTAAAACTTCTAATGTAATAGGCTCTATATAAGTTTTATCAGCAACGTTAGGATCTGTCATAATTGTTGCTGGATTAGAATTAATTAAAATCACTTTATACCCCTCATCTTTAAGAGCTTTACAAGCTTGAGTACCTGAGTAATCAAATTCACAAGCTTGACCAATAATAATTGGACCAGCTCCTACAACTAATATTTTTTTAATATCTTTTCTTTTTGGCATTTTTTTTCATACTCATTATAAATTGCTTAAATAAATAGACACTATCTTGAGGACCAGGATTAGACTCAGGATGATATTGAACAGAAAAAACAGGTTTATTTTTTAATTGAATACCTTCGATACTGTTGTCAAAAAGAGATTGATGAGTAACTCTTATATTCTTTGGTAAATTCTTTTTAACAACTTCAAATCCATGATTTTGGCTAGTTATTTCTACATTGTCTTCAATTAAATTTTTAACAGGATGATTGGCACCTCTATGACCCAGTTTCATTTTTTCTGTTTTGGCACCTAATGTCAAAGCTAATAATTGATGACCCAAGCAAATACCAAAAATTGGTAAATTTTTTTTTATTAATATTTTAATTATTGGTATCGCATATTTTCCAGTTGCAGCAGGGTCCCCAGGTCCATTTGATAAAAATATTCCATCAGGTTCTTGCTTAAGTATATCCAAAGCATCTGTTTTACATGAAACGATCGTAACTTTACAACTAAAGTCAGAAAAGTATCTCAAAATATTTTTTTTAATTCCATAGTCAATTGCTACAACATGTAATAATTTTTTTTTATTTTTTTTAAAACCATCCTCTTTTTTCCATGTCTTAAAATCTTTCCATACATAATTTTTTTTAGTTGTTACTTTTTTAGCTAAATCTAAATTTTTAAGTCCACTCCAATTTTGAGTAATTCTAATTAGTTTCTTTATATTTAATTTATTTTTTTTGAAAAAAGATATTGTTCCTTTGGGAGCACCCTTGTCTCTAATTATATTTGTCAAACTTCTAGTATCAATACCAGTAATTCCAACAATTTTATTTTTTCTTAACCATTCATCCAAGTGTTTTAGAGATCTGTAATTAGAGGGATTAGTTATTTCAGTATTAATTATTACTCCTTTAGTCCATATCTTATCCGACTCGTGATCCTCTTTATTCGTACCCACATTCCCAACATGAGGAAAAGTAAAATTAATGATTTGATCGGCATATGAAGGATCAGAAATTATTTCTTGGTAACCAGTAATTGATGTATTAAAACAAACTTCTCCAGTTGAAGTACCTTGGTAACCTAAACCAGTACCTTTAAAAAACTTACCGTTCTGAAGAACTAAAATAGCAGTGGAATCGATCTCTTTAAGATTTTTATTAGAGTTTATATTTTGACTAATCTTCTTCAAATACAACTCATAAGTTAAAGTAAAAAACTTATAAACATGATTTTGCGCAAGATATGAAATAGTTACAAAATCGTCAAGAAAGTTCTTTTTATTTCATATAAGAATTGTGATTAAATTAACTCATCAAACAATGTCTCTTAAAAAACAAATAAATGATAAGCTTACCGAAGCTCTAAAGGCCAAAGATAAAAACACTTATCCAACTTTAAGGCTTGTAGTTTCAGCAATAAAAGACGCAGAAATAGCAGCCCGTTCTAAGGATCAAAAAGAGATAAAAGATACTGACATTATTTCACTGCTAAAAAAAATGATAAAACAAAGAAACGAGTCTTGCGAAGTTTACGAAAAAGCTGGACGAACTGAGCTCTTGGAAAGTGAGAAAAAAGAGATAGCTGTGATCAGCGCTTTTCTACCGAAACAACTAAGTGAGGAAGAGACGAAAAAAATTTGTCAGGATGCAATCAAAAATGTTGGAGCCACTTCCATGAAAGATATGGGTAAAGTTATGGGAGTTTTAAAATCTAAACATGCAGATACATTAGATTTTTCAAAAGTGAGCTCAATAATTAAAGGATTACTTAATTGAGCATGAAATATCCTAAAGAATACCTCGAAGAAATAAAATTAAGACTTAAAGTTTCCCAAGTTGTTGGCAAAACCGTTCAACTTAAAAAGAGAGGTAAAGAGTTTGTTGGACTTTCTCCTTTTAAAAATGAAAAGACACCCTCATTTACTGTTAGCGATGAAAAAGGTTTTTATCACTGTTTTAGTTCTGGAGAACATGGAAATATTTTTGATTTTTTAATGAAAACTAAATCTGTAGGATTCGGAGAGGCAGTTAAAACTTTAGCATCTGAAGCCGGTATGGAACCTTTCAGGTTTTCAAAATTTGATGAAAAAAAAGAAAAGAGATACCAAATTTATAAAAATATTTATAACGATTATGTAAATTTTTTCCATGATCAATTATTTCTTAACGAAAGTGTAGAGGCTCAAAAATATTTAGAGGATAGAAAAATTAGTAAGTCAACATTAAAAAATTTTAAAATTGGATTTGTTCCAAGACAAAATAATTTTTATAATAATTTGCTAAAGAAATATTCTTCAGAAGATATCGAACTAACGAAAATTTATTACAAGAATGACAAATCAGGCAAGTTTATAGATAGATTCAACTCAAGAATAATTTTTCCTATAAATAATTTAAATGGAGACCCAATAGCTATTGGAGGAAGAATAATTAAAAAAGAACTTAAGTTAGCAAAATATATTAATTCACCTGAAACAGAGTTCTATAAAAAAGGTAGAGTTCTTTTCAACTTAGACAAAGTTAAGTCTTTAAGATCAGAAACCAAACAAGTTTTGATAGTAGAGGGATACATGGATGTTTTAAGTTTAAATTCTTCTGGGTTTAGAAGTGTCATTTCCAATTCTGGAATTGCGTTAACAGAAAATCAAATAAGTTTAATTTGGAAATTTTTTTCAGACCCTATCATTTGTTTAGATGGCGATGATAGTGGCCAACGGGCTGCACTTAGAATAGCTGAAAGATTAATTACATTAATTAATGAAGATAATAAAATTTATTTTTCAATTTTACCTAAAGGACAAGATCCTGATGATTTTGTAAAAAAAAATGGTAAAGAAAGTTTTTTATCGTTTTTGGATTCAAAAAAAATAATTCAGAATTATATTTGGGAAATGTATTCAAGTGAAATTAAAAAAAATGATCCTTACGCAATATCAAAATTTGAAAAAAAAATTAAAAGTCTATGTTATACTATAAAAGACGAGGTACTTAAAAAGTACATTCTAGAGGAATTTTTGGAAAAGATTAGAAATTTAACACCTATTCAAAGTAATAGAAAAAACTTTAATAGATTTAAAAATAAAAACTTTAGCGTATTACAGGAGACAAGGAATCTTCACAAACAATCAGACAGCTTAACAAAAGAACAATTAAAAGAATTCTCTATACTTTTTATCATGGTTAATTACAGCTTAACTGCTCAATATCATATTGAAGAACTTTCAGAGTTGAAGTTTTCATCAGAAGAAAGTGAGAATTTAAAAAATGAAATAATTAAAAAATTTTCTGAGAATTTAGATCCTGCAGAAACTAAGTCTATTATTAAAAATAATTTTAAAGATCAGATTGACCTCATAGAAAAAAATTCAAATATTAAAAATATAATATTTAAAAAAAGTGAAAAAGAGAGGGGAAATTTATTGAAGGAGCTTATAGAAGAATTAAAAGAAATTATTCATCTAAAAAAGATTGAATATTTGGAAAGTAAAGTAGCTAAAAATTTGGACGAAGGTTTGTATTCTGAGCTTATTAAGCTCAAAAGCCAGTTAAATAGGGATTAAATATAGATAGATTTTTAGAAAATTCTTACTATATATATTTAACGGTATCTTAAATTATTTGAAGTTTAAATGGCTGAAAAACTAATTACAAAATCATTTGAAAGACTTCTTGATAAAGGAATCAATAGAGGTTTTATAACTTACGAAGAGTTAGGCAAGTCGCTTGGAAAAAGAGGCGGTTCTGTTGAAAATACTGAAAAGGCATTTGTTATCATAGCAGATAAAAGCGTCACTCTTGTTGAAAAAAAATCTCAATTTCAAAGCAATAAAAAAAAGGAAGCTACCAATACTTCAGAAGATAAATCATCGGATAAAAGTGATGATCCTATTAGAATGTATTTGAGAGAGATGGGTGGTGTAGAGCTACTTTCTCGAGAAGGTGAAATCGCCATAGCAAAAAGAATAGAGGCTGGGAAAGATGTTATGATAAACGCTTTAACACAAAGTCCTTTAATTGCAAAAAAAATCTATGAATGGAAAGAAAAATTAGAAAATAACGAACTTTTAGTAAGAGATATTATCGATATAGACTCTACATATGAAGATTTTGAAGAGTCTGAAAATGCAAATGAAGAAAAATCATCAAAGGAAGAAAAATCAAAGAAAAATAATGAGCAGGATGAAAAAAAGACCGAAGAGGCAAGTACTGAAGATGATGAATTTAATGTATCTCTGGCGAAGATGGAAGAAGAAATAAAGCCTAAAATTGTAAATATTATTGATACTCTTAGTAAAAATTATTCAAAACTTCAAAAATATCAGAGAGAGAAATTAAATTGTCTACTAGCTTCTAAAGATCTTTCAGTTTCTAAAAATAAAAACTTTAAAAGAATACAGTCAGTTTTAGTAGAAAATTTTAAAAGCTTACAGTTAGCTCCATATATTGTTGAGGAATTAGTACAATCTCATTACAAAGAAAATAAAAGAATAGTCTCTTTAGAAGGAGTTTTATTAAGATTAGCAGTAGATAATAAAATTAGTAGAGAAGAATTTTTAAAATATTATATAGGAAATGAAATAAACCCTAAATTTGAAAGTTTTTTAGCAGAAAATTCAACCTGGAAAGCTTTTTTTAAAAAATTTAAAAAAGATTTTAAAGAAATAAGAGATAGGTTAGTTGAGTTTAGTGAAAAAATTGGGCTATCAGTTGGTGAGTTTAAAAGATTAGTAAGCAGAATCCAAAAAGGAGAAAGAGAATCTCGCATCGCTAAAAAAGAAATGGTGGAAGCTAATTTACGATTAGTAATTTCTATAGCAAAAAAATATACTAATAGGGGTCTTCAGTTTCTAGATTTAATTCAGGAGGGAAACATTGGATTAATGAAAGCCGTAGATAAATTTGAATATCGTCGTGGTTATAAATTCAGTACATATGCGACGTGGTGGATTCGGCAAGCTATTACTAGATCTATAGCTGACCAAGCAAGAACAATTAGGATACCTGTCCACATGATAGAAACAATAAATAAAATAGTTAGAACTCAAAGACAAATAATGAGTGAATTTGGAAGAGAACCAACTCCAGAAGAACTAGCTAAAAAATTAGCAATGCCTTTAGAAAAAGTTCGTAAAGTCTTAAAAATTGCTAAAGAGCCTGTTTCATTAGAAACTCCTGTAGGAGACGAAGAAGATAGTAGTTTGGGTGATTTTATTGAAGATAAAAATGCTTTACAGCCTTTGGACACTGCAATTCAATCAAATCTTAGTGAGTCTACAACTAAAATATTAGCTTCATTAACACCTAGAGAAGAGAGAGTTTTAAGAATGAGATTTGGAATAGGTATGAATACAGACCATACTTTAGAAGAAGTTGGACTTCAGTTTTCAGTTACCAGAGAGAGAATAAGACAAATAGAGGCTAAAGCTTTAAGAAAACTTAAACACCCGAGTCGTTCTAAACAATTAAAAAGCTTCCTAGAGAAATAAATTATACTGTTATAAAAGAT
Organism: Pelagibacterales bacterium MED-G40; assembly: GCA_002457515.1. GTDB lineage: Bacteria > Pseudomonadota > Alphaproteobacteria > Pelagibacterales > Pelagibacteraceae > Pelagilacustribacter. The sequence continues at coordinate 87,314 of NTJN01000003.1, forward strand.
TAAATATTTTTTAATTGAAAAAATAATTAAAATTTGATAATATGTTTTTAGGTAAGGTTTAAATGTTGTTGAAGGCAAGATATATACATGAACCTTACTGACCAGTGTATATTTCCTGCCTTCAGTAGTGCATTGCCGACCTTTTAAGAGATAGAACTAATTGTTTTATCTTAACTTAATTGGAATAGATGTACGCAATCTATAAATCTTTTTGCCTAAAACTAACAACTAAGAACGAAAGTTCTAAGGGGTAAAATATATGGTCAGTAAAATAGACAGATTTATCTTTTTTGAGCTTAACGTTCAGAAAGGTAAATATGAAGATCAAAAAATTAAGAAAAATAAAATCGCTCACAGATCACGAAAAGCTTATTAATTTAATAGCAGTTCAGGGCGAGAAAGACGTTGGTGAGTTGCTCAGTTCAATAGATAGAGTCTTTATTGAATTATTTAATCTTAAAGAGTCCGAACTTCCCTGGTTAAACACTAATACTGACAAAGAGTGGGACGATTTCATGAGAAAATCACGCCTAGCTTTTTATCGTATTTATTTTGAATTAATTCAAAAAGGAAGGGTTCTTCATTAATGGATAAAATAACAGAAATTAGAATAGAAGAGATTTTCGATGAAGAAAATGATCAACACTATTATTGGATTTACTATTATAAAAATGATGAAGCAAAAATCATAGGTAAATCCTCAGTTAAACCACAATGCTACAAACAAATTGCGAGGTACATTAAATGAAAAACTATTTTAAAAATAAAATGAGAGATCGACTAACTTACTGCCATGAGTGGAAGAATTCGGTAGATATTTATTTGGCTAATCAAGAAATAACTAAAAAAGCTGATGAAGAATACTATAAATCAAAGCCTTTACTTAAGTTGATTTTAAATATCTACTTTATACCCTATAATATACTTAGATTTTTTTTATATTTAAGAATGATTCATGAATACAAAAAAAATCAAGTTGAAATAAAAATTCTTAATAGAGAAATTGGTGAAAAATAAAAATTATAGCTTAACAAAAAGTAGTATTATAAGTGGTGACCAGTGTGAAAAAAAACTTTGGTTTGATATTAATGAACCCAAAAAATTTGAACAAAAAGCTAATTTTTTAAGAGGTTATCGCTTCGAAGATGAGGTCAGAAAAATTTATGCTAAAGATCAAAAAGTTTTAGATTTATCGCCCAAAAAAGAAAAATGGATAAAACCTAAAGAAAGAACTGAACAAGCTATTAATTCTAAAGAAATAAATGTTATTTTTGAAGGTGTATTCATTTTTTTAGATACTTATATAAGAACAGATATTTTAATTAGAAAAAATAAAGGATGGGAACTTTTAGAAATAAAGTCATCAGGAGAACAAAAAAATTATCATATAACAGATTTAGCAATTCAATCTTATATTCTTAAGAAGATGGGTATTAATTTAACTAGCGTTAAATTAATTCATATTAATAAAAATTTTATTTTTAAAACTGAAGGAGATTATAAAGATTTACCTGTAGAGGTTGATGTTACTAGTAAAGTTGTTGAAAAAGAAAAAGAAATACCAGGTCTAATTAAAAAATTATTACCTATAACCAAAAAATCACCCTGTCCTAATATAAAAATGGGAGATCATTGCAAAAAACCTTTTGATTGTGATTATATAGATAAATGTAAACCTAAATCAAATATAATTTCTTATGAAATTTTGCCTGGAAGAATAAAAGGCACAAAACTAGAAAAACACTGTAAAGCAAATGGAATTAAAAAATTAGAAGATGTGCCTGCAGAACTATTAAACGAGAATCGAAAAATTATTCAAGACTGTCATAAAAAAAACATAACTTGGTTTGGTCCAAATCTAAACAACATCATTAAAGATTTAAGTTGGCCAATTTATTTTATGGACTTCGAAACAGTAATGCAGGGAGTTCCCAAAATAAAGGGAACAAAACCTTACATCCCTTTGCCTTTTCAGTGGTCGGTGCACAAATGGTCATCCTTGGACAAAAAAATCAAGTTAAATGATGCAAATTCATTTTTAGATTTTTTGGATCAAAATATAGAAAGAAAATTTGCTGAAAGTCTCTTAAATGAACTAGGTGATGAAGGATCTATATTTATTCATTCTCCTTACGAAAAGAAAGTTTTAGATAGGTTAAAGAAAAAAGATAGCTGTAAAGATTTAGTAAATAAAATTGATAAATTAGACGCAAGAATATTGGATACTTTAGAAATTGTTAGAAAAGAATTTTATGATCCAAACATGAATGGTCAATATAAAATAAAAGTAATTAATAAAGTTATACCAAATAGCGATATTAATTATGAAAAGAAAGATAATATAGTAAGCGGTGAAGATGCTGAATTAGCTTGGTTTATTTACACAGATCCTAAAACTCCTAAAGAAGAGAAAAAAAAACAAAAAAAACTTTTAATAGATTACTGCTCCAAAGATACATTTGCTGTATATTATTTGGTAAAATATTTAATGGAAAAGTCAAAAAAAAATAAAAAAAAATAAGGAAAATTAAATGACTCCAAAAATAACCTGTCCTTACTGCAATAAAGAGTTTCAAATGGAAGAAGGTCTTTCTATTCATTTAAAAAAAATTGAGGAAAAAAAAACTCAAGAAATTGAAAAAAAGCAAGAAGAGAAGATAAAATCTTTAGAAACTTCTAACAGAGAGAACCAAGACAAACTAAAATCCTTAGAAGATGCTAATAAGGAAAAAGATGAAAAACTAAAATCATCAAATGAACAAAAAGAAAAAGAATTAAAAGCTTTTGATAAACAAAATAAAGAGCACTACAAAAGTCTTTTTGATGAAAGATTTAAAAGTGAATTAGAAAACCGAGATCAGCAAAATTCTGAAAAAGAAAAATTATGGAAATTAAAAGAAGAAAGATTGATTTTAACAATTGAGGATCTTACAAAAAAAGCAAAACAAGGGACCACCGTTGACCAAGGATCCTCTTCAGAGATGCAGTTAGGAGAATATTTAAAGGATTTATTTAAAGATAAAAAAGACAAAATTAATGAGTATGAAAAAGGTGTAGCTGGTGGGGATTGGTTACAAGAAGTTGTTGAGAATGATTTTACAATTGCAAAAATATTATATGAAAGAAAAAATACTAAAGCATGGAGCAATGGTTGGATAAAAAAACTACAAGATGATATGAAAGACTCTAAGTCAGATGTGGGTATCATTTTCACAAAATCGCTGCCAAAAGAATTTCCTAAAAACAAATTGTGGGATCACAAAGGAAATATTTTTATATGTAAATATAATTTCATAGCACTTAATGCTTTAGCCTCTATGCAGAGATGGAATTTGGCAGAAAAAAATAAACAAGATGAATTTGGTACTAGTAATGTCATATCTGCTACTAAATGGATTGAAAGCCCAATTATAACTAATATTTTAATGCAAAAAATAAATATATCTGAACAAAAAAATCAAAAATTTAAATTACTTAAAAAAAATTTAGAAGATGTAGAGAAGCTAGATGAAAGCTCAGATAATATTTTTAAAGAGTTGCTTGATGAAATAAATAAAATTGGAGTAGCAGCATTTATAGAAAAATGGAAAAAGAAAAAAAATTAAAAATAATATGGATAAAAAAGATAGAAATAAATGGACAAATAAATTTAGGGAAATGGGAAAGAAAAAAGGTTCCAGGCAAGATTTTGTTAATCTTTACAAAGAAATGAAAAAAGAAAAAGATAATAAAAAAAATGATAGTTCTAAATCTGAAAATGATAAAAGCTGGAAAGATCTAATAGAATAAAAAGTACTAAAATAAAAATGAATTTTTTAGATAGATTTAGGTATACCTACGATGATTTGAATGAACTAGGAATTGTTCAAAATAATAAAAACGATACAAAAAATTTTAATAATCAAAACCTAAGAAACTTGCTATCAAGTTCAGTCAAAGTGAGTGAAAACTTATTTCCAAAGATTGCAAGTTCCATAGAAAAAGTTTTTAAAAGACTTGGTGTTAAAAATAACTTTAATTTCTTTATCACTGCAAATCATATTGAAACTCAAGCAGCTTGTGCAATGATGCCCCAAAGTTTAAATGCAGAAATAATTATTACCTCAAAAATGGTTGAGTTGTTAAATGCAGGTGAACTAGAGAGTGTTATTGCCCATGAGATTTCTCATTTTTATTATCAACACAGTCTTTATCCACCTATTCAAAAAGCAAGGACTAGAAATGAATATCTTAATTTTCTTAATTTAAGTAGGGCCGCAGAAATATCAGCTGATCGTGCTGGTTTATTAGGCTCAGGGAGCATTGAAAATTCTCTTAGAGCAATGCTGAAGATATCTACAGGTCTTAGTGATGAGCATATATCTTTTAATTTTAGTTCTTATTTAGATCAATTGAGAGAATTAAAAGAGTTACAAGGAAATAAAAACTTACTTTATGCTACTCATCCAACATTTCTTAATCGAATGCAGGCCTTGATATGGTTTTCAATGAGCAATGAATACAACGAATTTTTTAAAACAGACAAGAAAGGTGTCTATGATTTGAAAGTGGTTGATAAGAAGATTGATGAAAGTATAAAAAAAGTAACTGGAAATGAATTAGATAACTCTAATAAAGAAATAATTAATAAAGCTTTATTATGGGGCTCATTAAGTATTTATCTTGCAGATAAAAAATTTTCTAAAGATGAACAAGAAAAATTCAAAAAGAGATTTGGAGAAAAAGCAGCGGTAAGTATAAAAAGTCTTTTGAATATATCAAAAATGTCTGTAGTAGAAAAAAGAATTGAAAATGCCTTTAACGAAGCCAAAATTTTGATGAAATCTGATAAAAAAAAAATAATATCTACCTTGAAAGAAATATTTGCAGAATCAGATAATCACAACAAGGATGCAAGTTCTATTTTAAAAAAATTAATCGATACGATTAAATTGTAGTAAATTATTTATTATATTGAGATCTTAAACTTGCAGCCAAATCTCTCATTTCTTTAGCTCTTTCTCTAATCATTTTATCAGTATTATTTGTTAAAGCATTCCATCTACTATATTCTTTTCTTAAAATTTTAAGTTTCTCGTTTTTAGTCATATCTTTATCAATCCCAAACACACTTTCTTCTACCCCTTCACCAAAATCAACAAATTTTACAGATGAAGTTTTTTGTTTTTTAATTTCTTGATATTTCTCTTTATTTAATTCAAGTTCTTTTGAAACTTTGTCTATGAATTTATTTTCTTTACTATTAAAAGTTTCATCTTTTGTTGCTAGATTAAGTAAAAAATCTATTATTTCATACCTCTCGTGTATTACAGAATTTTTCTTTAAGTCTTTTAAAATATTGTCTAAATTTAATTTTTCATTCAAAGATTTTTCATAATTTCTTTTCAAACTAAGTATTTTATGTATTTTTCCCTCAACAGCATAATCACCATATTTCACTGAAGCATAATCACCATATCTCACTGAGTCTTTAATTTTTTCTAAATTAGCTTTCTGATTATTTTTGTCATCTTGGTTTAAAGCTAAGCTTAAAGCAATTTTAAGATCGTTATATTTACGTCTATTAATTTCTAAGTATCCTGGCTGTTTATATTCAACTTCTATTTCAGATGATGAATAAGATAAAATATCTGTATAATCATTGTACTCATCAAATCCGTCCGAATAACTATCTAAAAAATACTCTTCTGCTCTGAAATTAGGCTTATCGTTAGAAATAAATCTTCCGTTGTTTTCATCAAATTTTTGATTATCGGTACAAATAAAAGTTCTAAAAGATAGTTTTCTTTTTCCATATTTTGGTATTTGTAATTTTGAGTAAGGAAAGGCTAATTCGCTAGGGTGAGATCCATAAGATTCTAATTCTTTGGTTTGAACTAAAATTCCGTTACCTTCTGACCATGACAAATCCTCTGTTTTAACTACATGACTATTATTGAGGAAATATTGTTCTGTGTCTTCACCATTGTCTAGAGTCTTAAAGTACTTGTCCTCATCTAAATCCGTTACATCATAAATATAAATTTTAAGATAAATTTTTTGCCCTCTAATAATATGATTTTCTATTTCTTCCTCGTTAGGTAAATTATTTAATTTAACCACAAATGATTCTTTTCCAGCTATTTTCTTTTTATTAACACTGGTTGAAATATAAATTTTATCTTGGTAATCGGAATCATAATCATATCCATCATCTTCTGGTTCATCTTGAAGATCCAATTTTTTAATTTCTTTTATTCTCTCAATATTAAAATCAGGATATTCTAAAAAAAAGCTTTTACAAAAATCATCTACTGCTAGTTTTACTTTTGCTTTATTAAATTTATATTTTGATTCAAACCAATATTCTAAATTTTTTGCAATATCTGCAAAGCCTCGAGCTGATTCAGTAGAGAGTTCTGCTTTTTTTTTATTTGAAAATTTCCAAAACTTCTTATCTGATTCATATTTGATAAAAATATTTTTTTTTTTATCAACCATTTCATTAAAAAAAAAGTTTAAGGATGCCTCTGAAATTTCATCGACAAATACTTCCTTTTTTTTATCTTTGACAGAAATTAATTTTTCAAAGTTTTTAATATTTGCAGGAACATCTTTAACCCAATCTCCGCCAACAGCTTTTCCTGTTAAAATATATGAATAACAACACTCCTTTTTTAAATTTAGACTTCTTAATTTTGAAATAATTTTTGAATTAAAAATCAAACTAAAAAAATTAAGTTTGAAATTGATATCTTTGTATTCAGGTTTTAATAAGCTGGTAAGTAGTTTGGCATCTTTATTTTTCCAATCTTTTATATAGTCAGAATTATAAGTATATCTTGCATCAGAAAAACGTTCTGCAATCGTCTCTAATTTCATAATATCTTCTTTTCTTTTATTCCAATCATCATGATTACGTCCGTAATCTGTTAAAACCCATTCTTTAAATAATAATGAACCAGCTTTTTTTAAATAATGATCATCAATTGATTTTTTACTGATCGCTACAGCCTGCACAGCATTAATAAGTTTTAGTTTTACTTTAATTTCACCTAGTTGTTTTTTTTTGATCTTAAATTCTACATTATTCCCTGGTTTATATTTTGAAGTTATTTTTCCAAAATCAAATTCTGATGAAATTTTTTCTGAATCTATTGATAATAAGATATCCCCATCTTCTACTGAATTATCAAAATCTGGATATTCAAAAGCATTTTTTTCAATTAATACTAAATTATTTTTCACTTTTACATGACAAGGCCAATTTATAGAATTTTTTTGAAAATTATGAAAAGAGATTGTTTTTATTTTAACTTTTTCAATTTTATTTGATCTTTTTACTTCAAATAATACTTCATTTCCCCAATCTATTTTATTTGTCTCAAAATCTAAATCACCAATTGTTTTAATTTCAATGTTATTAATGGATAATATTAGGTCTCCTACTAATAATTTTTTATCCGAAATACTTCCTGCTTGGACAAAATTTATTAGAGGTTTCGACGTATTTCTATGTTCGTTTCTAGCATCAAATCCAACATCAAAACGAACAATGTGTTGAAGCCTCTGTACAAATTTTCTTTTTTTTTTTACTGCCACAAATATCTACTCAATTACTATATGTTCGATAGCTTCATAGTTTTTTCTTAAATCTTCCGCAGACTCTGGTCTAATAGACACTTCATATTTTTCCTTTGTTGCCTCATCCTCAAAAATACAGTGAAGTTTTCCAGATGTGTCATACTTGTAGGTTACATTGATAGGTCTACCTTTAGGCTTTTTGTCGGGAAATTTTAATTCACCTTGGTGAATAATATTTACAAATTCTCTATTTTTTTCTCTTCCTTCACTTTGAGTAATATCAATCGAGATAGATTCTTGATCATCATAGAGAGTCACTAATCTTGAACTTTTCGTTGCTGGCAAAGCGGTGTCGCGATCTATCAAAATTAAATTACTAGTAACTTGTCTATTCAAAACAGGGTCGTCTTCTTGAACTAACGTTCCTAAATAAAAATTACAAACATCTTGAAGTTTAACATTTGAAATTGCTTTTTTTTGTGCCTCATTTAAATTTTTCTTTGATTTTAAACCTGCATAAATTGCAGCACCTGCGGCTACAGCCTCATCAACGTTTACACCTTTCAATGGAGGCTTTTTCATAACCTGTTCAATAGTTTTTGTTATAATTGGTATTCTAGTTGATCCACCAACTAGTAAAGTATGACTAATATTTTCGGCTTTTAATCCACTGCCATCAAGAGCTTCTTCCATAAGCATTTTAAGTTTTTCAATGTGCGTTTGCATTGATTGTTCAAATTCTGCTCTTGTAATTTCTATTTCCTTTACACCATTAGGTCCATCGACTGATTCTATTTGTTTATCTCTAACTGACAAAACTCTTTTTACTTGTTCAGCTATCTCCATATACTTAGAATAATTATTATCGATATCTAATTCATTTCCAGTTAGTTTTTTATATTTTTCATTTATTAAATTAACCAATTCTTTGTCAAAGTCTTTACCACCAAGCCACTTATCACCTCTACTAGTTATTACTTCAACTTCTTCACCTTGCACTTCGCAAACAGTTACATCAAATGTTCCACCCCCTAAATCAAATACTAAAATTTTACCTGTAATTTTTTTTACATTTGGCAGACTTGCATAATAACAAGCAGCAGCAGTTGGTTCATTGATTAAACTTATAACTTCAATTCCTGCCATTTTTGCTGCATCTAAAGTGGCCACTCTTGCTTTTTCAGCAAATAATGCTGGAACAGTTATAACTGCTTTTTTAACATCAGATGCATAGCCTTTAAGTTTCGATAATATAAAAGAAGAAATTTGAGCTGGAGAGTAATAATCTTTATTTTTTTCATCTTTATCTACCCATTTTCCCTCATCAATTGAGTAAACCACATCATTTTCCATTTGCCTTTTAGTTTCAGTAACAACTTGTTTTGGAGCTGTTTCCAAAGCATCAAGAGCCTTATCACCAACAATCATATTTTGATCTTTTATATAAACAGAACTTGCTGTGATTTTTTTATTATTATCCGTAGATGCTAATACCTCTGGTGTACCTAAATCATCTAATTGTGCAATCGCACTATAAGTAGTTCCTAGATCTATGCCAATAATTTTACTCATTTTATATTTCAAATTTCGTCAAAATAATAATATCCTACGGATATAAGGTAACTCATGAATAATGAAGATACAAACAAATTATCAAATTTAGACATATTAAATACCAAGTGTAATTTTAAAATATTAGAATTAGAGGGTTTAAATTTAGATGATGATTGGTCAAAATTATCTAAAGTTAAAAATTTAGAAACACTAATACTTAAAGATAGTTACATAGATTTTAAGAAATTTTATAATGCAATTTTTTCCTTAAAAAAATTAAATAAATTAAAATTAAATCATTATTGTTATTTCAATAAATCTAAAAATGATAAGTTTGAAAAAAATTTAAAACTTTCTTCTTTAAAAGAATTTTGTCTAGAATTTCCAAGATCGGATGAACCAGATTTTGAAATAAATACTTATTTGCATAAAAGTTATGAAAACAAACATAATTCAATCACCGATGTCCCAAATAGCCATACTATGTTTCCTAACTTAGAGGTCATTAAATTATTAAATTATGAAACTTATAAGAAAAGAATACTTGATGAAGATGAAGATAATAAAAAAATACATAAAGAAATTTATTGGAATACAAAATTAAATGATCTTAAACGCTTTAAAAAATTAAAGAATATAGTCATCGATAATGGAAATGTGAGCGATTTATATATAAACGGATTAGATCATTTCATAAAAATCTTAGAAAAACAAAAAATTAATCTTACTATAAATAATATAAATAATACGTCAAAATTAAATCTTGACTTTAAAACTGTAAATTTTTTTTGTGGTTATAAAGGTGACAAAACTAATCTTTGTTTTAAATTAGATAATGAATTTTTAAATATTTTGAAAGAAAATAATATAATTATTGATAAAAATGTTTTTAATATCAATGAATTTCATTATTACAAAGACCCCTATAAGTATGACAAACCTTATGTAATCAACAAAAATAAAAATTATGAAGAAGTTATCAAATCAAATCCAACTTGTTTTATCTTTAAATCATGTTTTAGATTTTTACATATTAGTAATTCTGGATCTAGTAGAGGACAAAAATTAGATGCAATGGAACATCTATTTAAAAATCAAAACAAGTTGGAAAAAATTATTTTTGATTTATCTAGAAATGATAAATATGACGGTGATGAAGATTGGCACGCTAATCAAATAAGTTTTTTAGTAAAATTTATATATGAATTTAGATTAAATAATAAAGATACCCAAATATTTATTTATCATCCTGAAATTAAAAAGTTACTCAATGAAAAAGATAGTTCAGACAGTTTCAAAATTCATTTAATTTATCTTTATAATTCTCTTAAAATTAACAATTTAAAAGATAAACTCACGATATTAGGCGCGAACGATGAACAATTAGATTTATTAACGGATAAATTTATAAATGAAAATGTTAATCAGGTGGTAGTTATAGATGATATTTTTTATAATAAATCTAGCTATTTTCCAGATAAAACATTTATAAATAATGATCAACTAGATGATTTAAAAAGTCATTATCCAAAATATATAAATGATGATGATAAAAAATGGTCTAAATTAAATCATTTATTTAAATATGTATACGAAGAGATAATAAGAATAATTGACTTTTCAGATAGTGACTTTAAGCCAGATAAAAATAGTTTAATTCTAGTAATCAAAAAAACTGCAATAGACAAAATTCCAAATATAAATTTAAAAAAGATATATATTTATTCTGGTGCTTCATTACATCATGTTGCCCAACAAATGAATCATACTGAAAAAAATTGGAATGCAAAAAAAATTGTAGGAAAGTTAGTAAATAATAATGAAGAGGGAATAAATAAGATAAAAGATAAGTTATTTTCTGTTGCAACAAATATAAGCGAAAGCTTTGTTTCATCGAATGACTTTAAAGGCAGTAATTTATCTAAAGAAGACTTTTTGAAACCTGCAGAGTTCAATGAGATAGTAGAGAATACAAATATTAAACATGAAAAAATTAAAAGCTTAACGCATTGTTGGATTGAGGGTGTCAACCCATGGCAAGAAAAATACATAAAATTAAGTGAATTTGATAAATTTATACCTATTGATAACTTAGAGTATTTAAAACTAAGCGATTGTTTACAAAGTGAAAATTTAGACTTACCTCATTTTCCAAAATTAAAAATTCTTAAAATGAAATTTTTTCAAAATCATCACAGAAAATCTTTAGATAAGGTAACATTATCAAAATTTGATAACTGCCCTAATCTTCAAAAAATTGAAATAAGTGATTTGGAAAATTTCTATAATAAAGGATTATTTAAACATACACTAGGTTTTTCAGGATATTCGACTAATTTACATTATATCGATACTTGGTCTTATATAAATGTAGATCTTTCAAAACTTCACCAATTAAAAAAGTTAGAGCAAGTAACTATTACTTCAATAACAGCTTCTGATTTAAAGGAGCTTAAATCTGTTGAAAATTTAAAAAAGATTAATCTGGGGGTTATGCATTTTAACAAAGATGATTATAAAAGTACTTATGAACCTCAAAAAGAAATTTGTGATCAAGATTTGTCTTTTTTTAAAAATTGCAAAAAAATTGAAGATATTAATTTAAGACTTGGAGACCCAAATTATAAAGGTGAATCATTTGGGAATATATCATCTAGTTATAAAGGAAATGGTGAATTTATAAATTTTATAAATCATAAAATTAAAAAACTAAAATTAAATGTAAATCTGGATATTAAAAACCAAGCTACTATTCAAGATATAATAAATAATATTACCAACAGGTTTTTATCATTAGAGGAACTTAATTTAAGTTTTAGTATTGCTGCTAGAGCAAAATATTTTGACTCTGAAAAAGGATATACTCAAAAAATCGATACACAAATTATAGATTTTAAGAAAATTGCTAAGTTAAAAAAACTAAAAAATCTTAATATACAGCATTATGGTGAGTCCCTTTATATTCCGTTTAAATCAGTAAATTTTGATGAGGTAATCAAACTAAAATTGATTAAGGATTTAGCCATAATGTGGAATTCAGTGAGTTTTTCTGAATTCAGGAAAGCCAGAATTGCTTTTAAAAAAGAAAAATATGACAATCCTATATACTACGATGAATACATAGAGGATTATGAAGAAGATAGTGATTACCGAAAAAATTGGAATAGAATGGAGCACATTAATACGGAAGATTGGGACTTTTATAGCTTAGAATCAAAATATCTAGATCTTGAAAAAAGGGAAAATAAAAAAAAATATGAAAAGAAACTGATTATTAAAAAAAAAAATAGTTAAAAAATAAATCTTTTATAAATCAGAATTATGCCAAATTAATACAGCACTTATAGCTATAAGTGTTCACAAATAAAACTTAAGATTGAAATTGATGATTTGAGTTTTGATAAAAAGGCTTGTATATATTGAAATTATCAAGGGGCCTGTAGCTCAGCTGGTTAGAGCAGTACACTCATAATGTATTGGTCCCAGGTTCGAATCCTGGCGGGCCCACCATTAACTCGAAACAAATTCTCTAAGTTTGTTTAAAAGAGCATTAATGTCCATATCATTTGAATTTAGTATAGAGGCAAACTCTTCTTTTTGTGTTTTAGCCAAACTTAATCCCTCAACAATTAAATCTCTTATCAAAGGCTTTTGAGGATTTTTGGTATAAACTCTCCAATCTATTTTTATTTCTGGTTGAGCAGAACCTTCTTCAATTTTGGAGTGTACAATTGTGTACTTAGCATTTTTTTGTGTAGAGTCTATGACACTAAACTTTTGATCAGAGTAATCGGTAAGTCTTGATATCAGGCTTTTTAAAAAGTATTTTTCAAATAAAACATGATATTCTGATATTGTTTTTTCGTCTAAATCTTTCCTTATTTTACCGAGAGTGTATAAACCGATCCCCTTTATATCAACGTTTGCTTTTGCAATTTCTTCTATAAACTTATTTTTTTCCTGTTTAGTGATACTTTTATCGCTTAAGGTTTTAATTGCATCATCGACAAGCTCACTTATAAAAATTTTTGGATTAGAATTGTAAGTGACTGCAAAGGCTATTTTAGAGATTAAAAACACCGAAATTATTAAAAAAAATAATTTTCTCATTTTAAAATTATAATTTCTAATTGTCTAAATTTCCCCAGTCGTCATCATTTGACTCTGAAGAGTTATTAATTTTTTTCTGTCTATTCTGCAAATAAAGACTTTTAGTTGCAGCGTATAAATCAATTGAATTTTTTTCTAAACTTTCAAAGTTTGTCATATTATCTCCTCTGAAATCAATAGCTGTAGCTGCCTTAAGGCCTACATAATCAACTTTGGTACCTGAAATACTTTTAATTTCCCTTTCATGCCAAGTTATTCTAGCAAAAGGGTCTACTAAATTATCTCCAACCATCCCTACAGTATCTCTTAATGTTGTCGGACCTAAAACTGGAATAACAAAATAACAACCACCACCAACACCATAAGATCCTAAAGTCTGTCCGATATCTTCTTTTTGATTTTTAAGTCCAAGTGCTGAAGCAGGATTAGCTAAACCAAGTATTCCAACTGTTGTATTAACTAAAAAACTACCTGTTGCATGACCTGCCATTTTAAATTCACCTTGTAACATGTGATTTGGGATAGATAAAAGAGTAGCAATATTTGAAGTAAAATTGCCTGTTCCATTTCTTATAGGTTCTGGAAGTTTATTATAACCTTTTGCCAAAGGTTCCAAAATCACGTTATCAAAACCTTGGTTAAATTTAAAAATGCCTCTACTAACTTTTTCAAAGCACTCTTTGTCGCTTGCGTTAGCTACGCTAGCAAAAAACAAATACCCACCAAAAACAAATATTTTTAAAGTTTTAGACAACATAAACGCTGTATATAGAAATTATGTACATTTTGCATATAAAATTTTAATTAATTTAATGGGATTTTGCCCTAAACTTTGATTATATTTGTCTATAAATTAAGGAAAAAATGAAGATCATAAGGATAAATTCGCCCTGTTTCTCAAAAAAGATGAGAAAACCTAGCAAAATAAAATTTATAATAATTCATTATACTGGAATGCAATCTAAACGTGTATCTATTCAAAGACTAATTTCCAAAAGACATAAAGTGAGCTGTCATTATCTAATAGATAGATCCGGCAAAATAATTCAGATGGTTGACGAGAATAAAGTTGCCTGGCATGCCGGAAAATCCAAATGGAAGAATTTTATAAATTTGAATAATAATTCTCTGGGAATAGAACTTGTTAATAGAGGTCATAGATTGGGCTATCAGTCTTTTTCAAAGATTCAAATCAACCAATTAGTGAGAGTTTGTCTTAAACTAAAAAAAAAATATAAAATAAAAAGATCAAATATTTTAGGACACTCAGACATTGCGCCCTTAAGAAAAAGTGATCCAGGAGAGAAATTTCCTTGGCCTAAACTTGAAAAAAAAGGCTTAAGTATTTGGTATGTGGTTAGAAAAAAATATTACTTGCAAAAAAAATTGAATAACCAAAAAGTTAGAAGTAAATTTTTTCAAAACCTCCATAAGTTAGGCTATAGATATTTTAGTAAAAAAAATCCAAAAAAAACTGATACATTAATAGTAAAATCTTTTCAAAGTCGATTTAGACAAAGTAAGATTAATGGTTTAATAGACTTAGAATGTCTTAATATTAGTGAAAATTTGGCAAGAAATACAAAGATTTAGCTTGATTTTGCTTAAACTAATACATAAATAGTGTCTGCCAGATAGATGGATAATCGCTATTAATTATATTAATAGAGGAAAGTCCGGGCTCCGTAAGGACACAGTGCCAGTTAATGGCTGGCGAGGGTGACCTCAGGGACAGTGCCACAGAAAATAAACCGCCTAATCAAGGCAAGGGTGAAACGGTGAGGTAAGAGCTCACCGGTTTTTTGGTAACAAAAAACGCATGGCAAACCCCACTGGGAGCAAGGTTAAATAGAGAAGACATTGCATTTTATGCTAAAAACAGTCTTTAGTTAGTCTTCTGGGTTAACCGCTTGAGCTTAGGTGTGAACTTAAGCCTAGAGAAATGATATCTTCAATGACAGAACCCGGCTTATAGTCTGTCTGGCAAATCTCGCTTAAATCTTAAAATGTTCTGTTTTTGTATCACTTATGGCAAAAACTATTATATTGACTACTTCTTATAAAACCCATACTATCCCATAAAATCCCAATAAGGAGGGTTATTTGGATAAGTTAAATAAAGAGATTTTATCAAGACACTTTTTGGTTGAGTCTTTTCATGCTCCAAAATTAAAAAATTATGTTTTTATCAAGTTACGAAAACAAATTAGACAAAAAAGGGAGGGTATCAGTGCCTGCTACCTTTAGATCACACTTAAATTCTCTTGGTTACAATGGTTTTGTAACCTATCCATCATTTAATTATGCGGCTTTAGAGGGATGTTCTCAAGATAGAATAGAAAAACTCTCGAATACTATAGACACACTTAATCCATTTGAGGAAAAAAGAGATTATTTCGCTACTTCAATATTATCTGAAAGTTTTAGCTTACAGTTTGATAGCGAAGGAAGAGTTTTGTTTCCTGAAAAATTACTTAATCATGCAAAGATAAAAAAAGAAATTTTATTTGTAGGTCTTGGAAAAACATTTCAAATCTGGGAACCAAGAAATTTTGAAAAGTTTAAAATATTAGCAAAGAAAAAAGCTTTTAAAAATAGATCATCATTAAAATGGGAAAAACAAACAAAGGAGGGGGAATGACGATTAATATAGGAGGAGGAGAACTTAAGGAACTGAAACCAAGAATTTTGGTTTTAGGAATTGGAGGCGCAGGAGGTAATGCTATTAATGCAATGATAGAGTCTGGTTTACAAGGTGTAGAGTTTGTTGCTGTAAATACTGATGCTCAAGATCTAAAAATGAATAAAGCAGATGCAAAAATTCAAATAGGAATGAATCTCACTAAAGGATTAGGTGCAGGAGCCAAGCATGATATTGGTCAAGCTGCTGCAGACGAGTCTTTAAATGAGATAGTAAGTTATATTCAAGGAAGTAATATGATTTTTATTACTGCAGGCATGGGTGGTGGAACAGGTACTGGAGCTTCACATGTTATAGCGCGAGCGGCTAAAGAATTAAATATTTTAACTGTAGGTGTAATCACTCTTCCATTTTCTTACGAAGGTCCAAAAAGAATGCGAAGAGCGATGCAAGGATGGGAAGAGTTAAAAAAACACCTTGATACTTCAATCTTAGTTCCGAATCAAAATTTATTTAAAATTGCAAATGAGTCCACAGGTTTTGAACAATCTTTTTCTCTATCCAACGATGTTCTTAAACAGGGAGTTCAAAGTGTAACAGATTTAATGGTAAGACCAGGTTTAATAAATCTAGATTTTGCTGACGTTGAAACTGTTATGAGCTCAATGGGCAAAGCGATGATGGGAACTGGTGAGGGGGAAGGAGATAATAGAGCTCTTACCGCAACTGAACTTGCTTTAAACAATCCTTTAATTGATGATTATTCTCTAAAAGGGGCAAAAGGTTTGCTTGTAAATATAACAGGAGGGGATGACATTAAACTATTTGAAGTAGATCAAGCTGTAAATAAAATAAGAGCTGAAGTAGATCCTGAAGCTGAACTAATTTTTGGTGCTATTAAAGATGAAAATCTTGATGGAAAAATGAGAGTCTCTATAGTTGCAACTGCTCTTGATGGAGAAGCTCCACATTCTAAAACTGTTCTTAACATGGTTAGTAGAATGCAAAATAGAAACCCAGGCTATTCAGATGGTTTATTTTCTAAAAGCACTCATATAGAGAGTAACGCTATGAATTCTATTAGTGGCGCAACAGCTTTAAAGCTTGAGGAAACTTTTGAACCCGAAAGTCAAAAAGAGGATTTGCCCAATATAGAGCCAGAGACCTCTGAATCTTTAGAGGTAAATAATGAAGAGTTAATTGATACTACATCGGGTATTTCATTAGAAAACGCATCCTATATTGAGAATAATAATGAAAGTTTAAAAACTTCAAATATACCGGAGACAGATAGTCAAGATGAGCAAACGCCTAGACTGTTTTCAGTAGAGAATGAAGTTTTAGAAGAGTCAACAAACAACACATCCTCTGAAACAGAGGACCAGAACGAAAAACTATTTGATCAAGAAAATGTTAACGAAGAAGAGGAATTTGAAATTCCTGCTTTTTTAAGAAAACAAAGATTTTAATGTTTTATTTTGCAAAAAATGAATGCAGCTCAAACATCACTGGATCCCCCTCATTTTCCAGTGATGTTAAAAGAGGTAATTGAAATTTGCTCACCAAAAAATGGTGGTAGTTTTGTTGATTGTACATTCGGCGGCGGTGGCTATTCTAAAGAATTACTAAAATTTCCAAATACAAAAGTTATAGCCTTAGACAGGGACAAGGGCGCAATAAGAGAAGCAGAAAAATTAAAAGAGAGGTTTTCTGGACGCTTCTCATTTTATAATGAAAAATTTAGTAATCTGGACCTAATCTTAAATGAAAAAAACTCAATAGATACTTTTATATTTGATCTAGGAATTTCTTCTAATCAACTATTAGATTTAGATAGAGGTTTTTCTTTTAAATCTAATAAAAGAATAGATATGAATATGGGTTTATCTGAAATATCAGCAGAAGAAGTATTAAATGAGGTTGATGAAAAAAATTTAAAATTAATCATAAAAACATTTGGAGAGGAAAAGGAAGGATCTCGAATTGCAAAAAACATTGTTAGAGCAAGAGAAAAAAAAAGAATTTCATTAGTACCAGAGTTAGTAAAAATAATAGAGGCAAGTAAAAAGAAAATTTTTAATAAAAAAATTAATGTTTGTACTAAAACTTTCCAGGCTTTAAGGATATTTGTTAATAAAGAGATTACAGAATTAATTGAAGGAATAATAACAGCTGCTAAATTTTTAAAAGCAGATGGCAAAATAGTTGTAATTACTTTTCACTCAATAGAAGACAAAATAATAAAATTTTTTTTTAATTATTATTCAAAAAATAGATCAAAACCATCAAGATATTTTCCTGAAGAGGAAACAAAAGCTCCAATATTATTTCACAATAATAATAATAAATTTTTAAAAGCAAGCCCTAAAGAAATTAATATAAATCCAAAATCTAGATCGGCAAAGTTAAGGTTTATTATGAGAAATAATGAACAATTCAAAGATCCCGATGAGCTAAAAATAAAATTTAAAAGATACTTAGATTTGGAGAACATTAATGTTTAAAAACAAAGTATTCATCTCAATCACAATTTTTTCAGTTCTTATGTTTTTAACTGCATTAATAAAAACTCAAACGAGAATAATAGAAAAAAATATTTATTCTTACCAATTCAAAATAAGTGAACTTGAAAATAATCTATATGAAGCTCAGCTAGAATATTTTTATCTTTCATCACCAGAAAATTTATCTAAGAAGATTTTAGAATATAGCGATGATGAATATAAAAGTATAAATTTTTCTAAAATTTATTTTAGCATTGAGGATTTTAAAAAGGATCAAAGAAAGACTAGTAAAAAAGTTATAAATGATAAAAAAATACAAAAAAAGTAAAAGTTTTAATAAGAACCAAAGAAGTTTTTATTTTCAAGATTATATTGCAACCAATTTAAAACAAAAAAAAATTCAAAAATCACCAATTTCTGAAGACAGAATTTATATTTTGTTCTTTTTCTTTTTTTGTTTAATAGCAATTTTTGCACTTAAGATAACACTTGTATCTGTTAAAAATCCAAACCTTTTTGAAATAAAAAAAAATGAATTAAATTTTTTACCATTAAGGAGAGATATAGTTGATAGAAATGGAGAATTAATTTCTAGAAATATCAAGTCATACCACGCGGCTGTAAAACCAAACCTTATTTTAGATAAAAAAAAATTTATGATTAATATAAAATTAAATTTTCCTGAAATTTCTCAAGATGAACTTCAAAAAAAATTAAAAAAGAATAAATACTTTTATTTAAAAAAACGTATTACAGATGATGAAAAAAATAAACTATGGTCTTTGGGCGACAAGGGAATTAAATTTGAACCTACTCAAAGAAGGGTATATCCCCATGCCGGATTATATAGTCATATTCTTGGTCAAATAGACGACGATAATTATGGCATTTCTGGAGTAGAAAAATATTTTGACGATGAACTTAAAAACTTAGATAAAATAAAGGAGCCTTTAAAATTAACATTAGATACAAATATTCAATTTTTAGTTAAAAAAGAGTTAGAGAAATCTTTAGATAATTTTGATGCTATAGGGGCTGCCGGTTTACTGATGGACGTTCACAAAGGAGAGATATTATCTCTAGTCTCTTTACCAGATTATAATATCAATTTAAGAAATGACATATCAAGTCTTGAATACACTAATAAAATAACTAAAGGAGTTTTTGAGTTAGGTTCGATATTTAAAACTTTTACGATAGCATTAGCTTTGGAAGAAAAATTATTTAATGCTGATACTATCATAGAAAATATTCCATCAAGCATCAATTGTTCAAAATATAAAATATCAGAACATGATGAACTTCCAAAAGATTTATCAGTAAAAGACATTCTCGTTAGATCTTCTAATATTGGTTCGACAATAATTGCTAAAAAAATTGGTGAAGAAAAATATAAAAAGTTTATTAAAGATATTAATCTATTAAATACACTAGATTTTGAATTGGACGAAGTTGGAACGCCATTAAGCTTTAAATGGGATAAATGTAAGTTAGAAACAATATCTTTTGGTCATGGAATAACTACAACTCCTCTACAGGCAGCATCCGCATATGCAACAATCACTAATGGAGGGTATTTAGTAACTCCAACATTATATTTGAATAAAATTAGTGAAAACATTAAAGAAAAAGTTTTATCAAATTCAACAAGCGATCAAATAAATATGATTTTACGGGAAGTTGTAACTAATAAGAATGGAACAGCTAGTTTAGCTGACGTTTATGGTTTTGATGTAGGTGGTAAAACCGGAACGGCTAAAAAATCTTTTTACGGCAAATATTCCAACAGGAAACTTAATACTTTTATATCAGTTTTTCCTATGAGCGAACCAAAGTATGTTTTATTAGTTCTTTTAGATGAGCCCAAACCAGCACCAGAAATGGTTTATAACTATCGTGGCTACAAAGTGACCAATATCAAAAGGAATGAGGCAGGTTGGAATTCTGTCCATGTGGCTGGCAAAATAATAGAAAAAATTGGACCTATTTTAGCCATAAATAACAACGAGTTTTATAAAAATTATGTTGTTAAAAAAACTAATTAAAAATTTACCTAAAAATATTAAAAATATTAAAATTAAAGGCTTATCACTAGATAGTAGAAAAGTGAAAAAAGGAGACCTTTTTTTCGCCATTAAAGGAAAAGAGTTTAATGGAAATTTTTTTATAAAGGACGCAATATCAAAAGGAGCAGCTGCTGTAGTCTGTTCCCAAAGTTTAAAAAAAAAAAGTACAAAAACACCTTTAATTATTGTCAAAGATCCCAAATTATTATTATCAAGAGCATGTGGGATATTTTTTAAAAGGAAGCCAAAGAATATCTTTGCAGTTACGGGTACTAATGGAAAAAGTTCTGTAGCTGATTTTTTTCATCAAATTTTGAATATTAATAAAATTCCTGTAGCAACTATTGGAACACTAGGTATTAAAAAGAATAGGGCCATAAAAAAATTAAATCTTACTAGTCCAGACATAGTAACTATTCATAAAGAATTATTTAATTTAAAAAAATCTGGCATAGACTATGTAGTTCTTGAAGCATCAAGCCATGGTTTGGCGCAGGGCAGACTAAATGAAATCGATTTTAAAGCAGGAATTTTTACTAACTTTAGTCAGGACCATCTGGATTATCACAAAAATATGAAAAATTATTTTAATTCAAAAATGATACTTTTTTCACGTTTGCTTAAAAAACGAAGCAACATGATTGTTGATGAAGAGATTAAAGAATTTTCTAAGTTAAAAATGATAGCTGGCAAGAGAAGTTTAAAAGTAATCAAGGCAAACAGAATTTTTGACATTGATAAACAAAAAATTTCTTTGACAGGCAGCTTCCAAACTACAAATCTTTTAATGTCAATAGCAGCAGCGAAACTTTGTGGATTAAAAAAAAGAGAAATAGATTTTGCTCTTAATAAAATTAAGAGTGTTGACGGAAGATTAGAATTAATTAGAATTTTTCCAAACGGCTCTAAAGTTTATATAGATTTTGCACATACGCCAGGCGCTTTATCAACAGTACTTAAATCACTGAGAAAAAAATATTCTAATACAATATCTCTAGTATTTGGTTGTGGAGGAGAGAGAGACAAAAAGAAGAGAGGAGAAATGGCTAAAATTGCTAGAAGATTATCTGACAAAATATATGTGACTGATGACAATCCAAGAAGGGAAAGTCCAAAAAAAATAAGAAAGATGATTACACAAAAATTAAAAAAAACCAATTATCTTGAAATCGGAAATAGGAGAAAAGCAATAAAAACTGCAATTCAAAAATCTGAACCTGAAGAGATAATTTTAATAGCCGGAAAAGGTCACGAGGTAACCCAAGATTATGGTAAAAAAATTTTAAACATATCCGACAAATCGATTATTAAAAGTATAAATTTTGTAGGTAAAAAATTTACTAAAAATAATTACAACCAATATCTAAATTCTAAAATTTTAAGAAAAATAGTCAATAAGAATAAAAATTTTTCTTTTGAGGGTGTTTCCTTTAATTCAAAAGAGGTTAAAAAGGGAAATCTTTTTATTGCTATTAAAGGTTTGAGAAATGATGGGCATGAATTTGTATCTGAAGCCATTAAAAAAGGTGCAAATTTTTGTGTGGTTTCAAAAAATATTAAAGTTAAAAACAAAAGTTACTTGATAAAATGTAACAACACAATAAATTTTTTATACAACTTAGCTTTTTCAAAAAGAAGTCATTCAAAAGCAAAAGTGATTGCTGTAACAGGAAGTTCTGGGAAAACTACTGTTAAGACTCTTTTAGGAAAAATATTAAAAGTTTTTGGCGACACTTATTATTCTCCCAAATCTTTTAATAACCATTATGGTGTACCTTTCAGTCTATCAAATTTAGAAAATAGTCATAAATTTGGAGTTTTTGAAATTGGAATGAGTAAAAAAGGTGAAATTAATAATTTGTCTAAGCTGGTTAAACCAAATTTAGGTATCATAACCAATATAGCTGAAGCCCACATTGAAAATTTCAAAAACATAAAAGAAATCGCAAAAGCAAAAGGGGAAATAATAAATAACATTGATAAAGGTGGTAGCTTAATCTTAAATCGCGATGATAAATTTTTTAGTTTTTTAAAAAATTTAGCAGAAAATAGAGGAGTAAAAGTTTTATCATTTGGTAATTCTACTAAATCAGACATTCGCCTAATTAAAGTTTTTAATTATAAAAATTACAAAAACTTAAAAATTAGAATATGTGATGAGTCTTTATTACTTAAGGTCAGAAATATTGAGACATCAAATATCTATAATATTCTTTGTTGTATGGCGGTTTTAAAAATTTTGTATTTAGATTTTAATAAGATTAAAAATTTTTTCAATTATCCATTATCACTTAAAGGAAGGGGCAAAACTCACAAAGTAAAAAGATACAAAACAAGGTTCAATCTCATAGATGAAAGTTATAATGCAAACCCGCTTTCTGTAAAAAATGCAATTAAGAATTTATCTAATATAAAAGATAAAGATCATAAAAAGTACGTTTTACTTGGAGATATGCTTGAATTAGGAAACAAGTCAGATTTTTACCATAAAAATTTGTCAAAAATTATTAACAGTTCTAATATAGACAAACTATTTGTATATGGAGAAAAAGCATTAAAGACTTATAAGTATATATCAAAAAAAAAACAGGGAAATATTTTACAAGATAAAAATGATTTTGATGACGTTTTTTCAAATGTGATAAAAAAAGATGATTATTTGATGATTAAAGGTTCAAACGCTACTGGTTTAAATAAAATTTCTAAAAGTATTATAAAAGGAACAGCCAATGTTATATAGTTTTTTAACTTCATTAGTAGAGCAGTACTCATTTTTAAATGTATTTAAGTACTTAACTTTTAGAACTGGACTTTCTGTTATCACATCACTTACTGTAGTATTTTTAGTAGGTGGGCCTTTAATTAAAATATTTTCAAAAAAACAAATTTTAGGACCCATTAGACAAGATGGGCCAATAGACCATATAATAAAAAAAAGCGGAACACCAACTATGGGTGGAATTATAATTATAATTGGAATGTTGTCAGGAACACTGCTTTGGGCTGATCTATCAAATATATTTATCTGGACTCTTATTTTCGTATTTTTAAGTCTAGGAGTTTTGGGCTTTGTTGATGATTTATTAAAAATAAACCTTAAAAACTCAAGAGGTTTAAATTCAAAATTAAAGTTTTTAGGCCAATTAATTATAGCACTAATAGCATTATATATTTTAATTCAATTTTCAGATCATCAATATTTATATAATTTATATTTTCCTTTTTTTAAAAACTTAATATTACATATGGGATTATTTTTTATACCATTTGCACTTTTTGTTATCATCGGATCTTCAAACGCTGTTAATCTTACAGATGGTCTTGACGGCCTGGCTACTGTTCCTGTTATGTTGGTTGCTCTCTCATTCACTTTTATAAGCTATATAGTTGGTAACACTATTTTCTCAGAATATTTGCAACTACAATATATTCCTGGGGTTGGCGAAATATCTATTTTTTGTGGTTCTATCGTTGGTTCTTGTCTAGGTTTTCTTTGGTACAACGCTCCCCCAGCTAAAATATTTATGGGTGACACTGGCTCTCTTTCTTTAGGAGGCTCACTAGCTGCAGTTGCGATTATTGTTAAACACGAAATCGTGCTAGCGATTATTGGAGGCTTATTTGTTTTAGAAACTATCTCGGTTATAATTCAGGTAGCCTCATTTAAGTTGACCGGTAAAAGGGTATTTAAAATGGCGCCTATTCATCATCATTTTGAGAAGAAAGGTTGGGCAGAGTCTACAATAGTAATCAGATTTTGGATAATCGCAATAATCCTAGCCTTAGTGGGTTTAGCCACACTTAAATTAAGATAGTTGATGGACTTATCAAAATTAAGGAAAAAAAGTTTTGCAGTTTATGGACTTGGGTTGACAGGTATATCTGTAATTAATCATTTTAAAAAAAATAACATCAAAGACTTTTGTGTTTGGGATGACGATAAAATCAAAAGGTTTAAGTTTCAGAAATATCTGAACAACGGCAATTTTTCAAAAAAATTGGATAAAGTAGACTACATTGTAATAAGTCCAGGTGTAAATTTAAAAAAAACAAAATTTAGTTCAAAATTACAAAAAAATAAAAATAAAATTATTACTGATTTGGATCTTTTTTATCAACAAAACATTAAAGGAAAAACAATAGTAATCACAGGAACAAATGGCAAATCAACAACATGTAAAATAATTGAACATATATTAAAAAAAAATAAAAGGAATGTTCAAGTTGGAGGTAATATTGGCAAACCAATTTTAGACCTTAACATCAAAAAAAAATCTTTCTATATTATTGAAGCATCATCTTTTCAATTATCAAATTCAAAAAATATTAAACCTAACTATGCTCTTATTTTAAATATCAGCAAAGACCATTTAGATTGGCATGGTAATTTTAACAATTATCGCAATTCAAAAATGAAAATTTTTTCAATGCAAGATAAATTTGATTATGCATTATTAAACGATAAAAATTTGATTAAAATTTTTAAAAAAAATAAATTCTCTAGTAAACTTAAAATAATAAAATCACTTAAATATGAAAAGTTAAGTAATAAAATTAAAAATTCACATTTAAGCCTAAAATCTAACAAGGAGAATATGATCTTTATATTTGAATTAATAAAAATTTTAAAAATTAAACAAAAATATTTTTTAAAAGTTATAGAAAGTTTTAAAGGTTTAAACCACAGACATGAAATTTTTTTAAAGAAAAAAAATATTTCTTTTATCAACGACTCGAAAGCTACAAGCTTTGAAGCCTGCAAGTTTGCTCTTTCTAGTAACAAAAATATAATGTGGATTGTTGGAGGTCAGCCCAAGTTAAAAGATAAATTTAAATTAAATGGACTAAGCAAAAATATTATTAAAACATTTATAATTGGCAAAAACTTTAAATTTTTTAAAAATCAACTAGATGGAAAAGTTAATTTTGAAATATCAAAAACATTAAAAAAGGCTTTAATTTCAATATTCAAAACAATAGCCAAAACACCCGATAAAGAAATAAGTGTATTGTTGAGCCCAGGAAGCGCTTCATTTGATCAGTTTAAAAATTTTGAAGAAAGAGGAAATTCTTTTAAAAAGTTGGTGAAATCTTATGGAAAAAAATATCTATAAAGAAAAATTAAATATTTATTGGCGTAATATTGATAAACAAATTTTTTTTAGTTTTATAATTTTGTTTCTCTTAGGGCTTTTTTTTTCTTTTTCATCAACCTCTTCATTAGCTGGTGAAAGGCTCAATAAAGATTATTACTTTTTTTTTTCAAAGCACCTTACATTTGTTTTTTTATCACTTTTTTCAATGTTTATAATTTCATTTATTGAACGAAAATTTTTAATTAAAATAGTAATTCCTATTTTCACTTTTTTATTAATAATGTTAATTTTAGTTCCTATAATCGGCATTGAAATAAAAGGATCTAAAAGATGGCTAAACTTATATTTCTTCCAACTTCAACCCATTGAACTTGTAAAACCCTTCTTTATTTTGATGACTGCAAAAATTTTATCATATTCTGAATTAAGAACATCAAATAGCTCATATTTTTTGAGTTTTATAATTTTATTATCAATAGTGACATTATTAGTTAATCAACCTGATCTCGGACAGTCAATTTTAATTATCGGAACATGGATTTCTGTGGTTTTTATCTCAGGAATAAATATTTTTTATATAATTGCGTTTTTCGGTTTAGCGATCTCTTCATTTGTCACTCTTTTAATTATTTTACCAGAAAAATTAGGATACATTACCAATCGTATAACTTCTTTTTTAGATCCTACTAAGGGTGATAGCTTTCAATCTCAAAAGGCATTGGACGCAATAAAACAAGGGGGATTAACTGGCCAAGGAATGGGAGAAGGAATTTTAAAGGATAGCGTTCCAGAAGCTCACACGGATTATATTATAGCAGTTATAACAGAGGAGTTTGGTTCATTAGTATCTGTAATTATTACTTTAATTTTTTTGTTTATTTCTTATAGGATAATAAAAAAAACTGTGGTTGAATTAGACAAAAATTTAAAAATATCTCTTTGTGGTTTAGCTTCACTTTTAATTTTTCAAACCTTTATACACATCGGAGTAAATACGAGCTTACTCCCAACTACAGGAATGACTCTACCATTTTTAAGTTATGGAGGTTCTTCATTACTTGGAAGCGCAATATTGGCAGGTATTATTTTAAATTATACTAAAAGCAGGTTTAAAGATGAAGAAATTGAATAAAAAAATTTTAATATCTACTGGAGGAACGGGAGGTCATGTTTTTCCAGCTTATAGTTTAGCACAATATTTAACAGGCCAAAATTTTTCTGTTGAGATTGTTACAGATACAAGAGGTATGAAGTTTCTTCAAAATTGTAAAATTAATTTAAAACTAATTAATACAGACACAATTTTTCAAAAAAATCCTTTTAAGGTTATTTATTCTTTTTTCCAAATAATCTTTGCTTTAATAAAATCTTTTTTCTTTTTGATTAATTCTAAGCCAAGTTTAGTTTTTGGAATGGGTGGTTATTCCTCATTTCCTATTTGTTTAGCAGCTAAACTGCTTAAAATCCCTTTTATTATCTATGAAAATAATTTGCTATTAGGTAAAGCAAACAAGTTTCTTTTACCTTTTGCGCGTAAAATCTTCGTATCTTATTCAGATCTCGAAGGATTAAAATCAAAATATGATTTTAAAAAAATTGAAATTGGAAATCTAATAAGAGAAAAAATTTTAAATTTTAAGTCTAACAAGAGTTTATTAAAAGAAAATGAAATTAGCATTTTAATTTTAGGTGGCAGCCAAGCGGCAAGGTCTTTTGCAGTAAAATTACCAAAAATAGTTGATCAATGCACTAAAGAAAAAATTAAATTGAGACTATTTCAACAATGCTTAAAAGATCAAAACCTGGAATTAGAAGAGCTATATAAAACTAAAAATATAAAGTTTGAATTATTTAATTTTAGCGAAAATCTATTAGAATATTTCTCAAAAATAGACCTTGCTATTACAAGAGCCGGTTCTTCCATGATCGCAGAATTGATAAATTGTAACATACCATTTATTTCAATTCCCTTTCCTTACTCTGCAGAGAATCATCAACTTAAAAATGCCAAATATTTTGAAAAAAAAGGCTATGGATTTCTAGTTGAGGAGCAAGATATAGAGTTTAAGCTATTTACTTTGATTAAAATGATTCATAAAGATAAAAATCTTTTAACGCAGATAAAGGAAAAACAAAAAAATCACTCTGATAAATCTGTTTTTAAGAAAGTTGATAAATATATTAAGGAGATAATAAATGAATAGGATCAATATTGGAAAAAAAGAGATTATTCATTTTGTCGGTATTGGAGGTATTGGAATGAGTGGTTTAGCTCAAATTATGAAAACTATGGGATTCAATGTTCAAGGAAGTGATTTGTATAAAAATAAAAATACTGAAAATTGTAAAAAATTGGGAATAAAAATAATTTTGGGACATTCAAGAAAAAATGTTTCAAGTGCAACTATAGTAGTTAAATCAACAGCTATAAAAAATAACAATGTTGAATTAAATGAGTCTAAAGCAAAAAGACTACCTATTTATGAAAGGGCAGAAATGTTAGCAAATATTGTGGCTTTAAAAAAAAATATTATAATTACAGGCTCACATGGAAAAACTACTACAACTTCATTAATTGGTAAAATTTTATCTGAAGCGAGATTAGATCCTACTATTATAAATGGCGGGGTAATAAATTCCATTAAAAGTAACGCAAAATTCGGAAAAGGAGAATGGACAGTTTTAGAAGCAGATGAGTCAGACGGGAGTTTTTTAAAACTTCCAATTAATTATTCAGTAGTTACGAACTTAGATAATGAGCACCTAGACTTTTATAAGAATTTTAACAATCTTAAAAATGCTTTCACAAAATTTATAAATAAAACTCCTCCAATTGGTAAAGCAATTATATGTTTAGATGATCTAAATTTGAAAAATATTTTAAAAAAAATAAAAACTAAAAACTATTTAACTTATGGTTTTAATAAAAACGCTGATTTCCAAATTTTTAACACAAAATATGACTCTAAATATTCTAAATATGATTTAAAATTTAAAGATCATAAATCAAAAAAAATAATAATCAAAAATATAGTTTTAAATTTAATTGGAAAACATAATATCTTGAATTCGACTGCAGCAATAATAGTTTGTTTAAATTTAGGTATTCAAATTAAAACTATAAAAAAATCCTTAAAGATTTTTTCTGGAGTTCAAAGAAGATTAACTAAAATATTTGAGACAAACGGCAAAGAATTTTACGATGACTATGCCCATCATCCTACCGAAATTCTTTCAGTGCTAAAGGGATTAAGACAAGTTTATGAAAATAGAAAAATCATATCTATTTTTCAACCACACAGATACTCAAGATTAAAAAGTTTAAAAAGAGAATTCGCTTCATCTTTCTCAATGTCAGATTTAGTTTTGTTATGTCCAATTTATGCAGCCGGCGAAAAAAAAGATTTGTCTTATAGTCAAGATAAATTAGCAAAACTAATTTCTCTAAACTCAAAAACCCAAGTTGTAATTATTAAAAACCAAATAGATGTGAAAAAATATCTTAATAAATGCTTAGTTGGAAATGAAATTGTAATTGGTATGGGAGCTGGATCAATTTCAAAATGGATGAGAGACTTAAAAGGGAAAGTATGAAATTAAAATTTGATGAACTAAAAAAAATATATGGCGATAATGTCTATAAAGATGAGATACTATCTAAATACAGTTGGTTTAACCTTGGGGGACCATCGGAAATTTTTTTTAGACCAAATAGTGTTGCTCAACTGTCCTCATTTTTACGAGAAGTAAAAAAAATAAATAAAAAAATTACTATCTTAGGTGCTGGATCTAATACTTTAATAAGAGACTCAGGTGTAAACGGAGTTACTATTAAACTGGGATCAAAATTTTCATTTTTAAATTTAATAAATGATGACACTATTCATGCGGGAGCTGCTACTCTTGATAAAAATATATCAAACTTTGCTAGGGACAACTCTTTATCAAATTTTGAATTTTTATCATGTATCCCAGGATCTTTAGGCGGTGGCATTGTTATGAATAGTGGATGTTATAAAAATGAAATATCAAAAATTTTAGTTTCAGTAGAGGTTATTGATAGTAATGGTAAAATATTTGAAATTGAAAAAAATAAGATCAACTTTTTTTATAGAGGATGTGATTTACCTGATAATTTAATAATTTTAAGCGCAAAATTGAAAGGTTTTAAATTAGACAAATCAAAAATTGAAAATAAACAAAATGAATTTATAAACAAAAAGAAGGATTCTCAACCAAGCCAAATAAAAACTTGCGGAAGTACATTTAAAAATACAAAAAATTTTAAAGCCTGGGAATTAATAAAAAAATCAAATTGTGACAAAATGTTTGTTGGGGAGGCAAAAATTTCTCCAAAGCACTGTAATTTTTTTGTTAATGAGGGAAACGCAAAAGCTTCTGAAATTGAGCAACTCATTAACAAAACAAAAGAAAAAGTTTTTGAAAAAACCGGAATAAACTTGGAATTAGAAATTAAGATTATAGGTGAAAGATAGCAATATATGAAAAAGAAAAATGTTTTAGTTGTTTTAGGCGGGACTTCAAAAGAGAGAAAAATAAGCTTTGCTACTGGGAGAGCCTGTATAAAGGCTCTTAAAAAAATAGGTTATAAAGTAAATGAATTTGATCCCGCAAAACAACTATTAAATGAGATTGATAAATCCAAAGTTGATTTAATTTTTAATGCACTACATGGCAAAGACGGAGAAGATGGTAATGCCCAAAGTTATTTTGAGTATTTAAGGATACCCTATACTCACTCTGGAGTTATCTCTTCAATGAATGCAATGGATAAAATAATTTCCAAACAAATATTCAAAGATAATAAAATTCTTTCTCCAAAATACTTTGTTTTAAAATCATCAGAATTAAAAAAAAAAGATTTAAAGACTTTAATAAAGAAATATTCCCTTGGATCTTCTGTAGTTATAAAACCGTCCAATGAAGGATCAAGTATAGGTGTTAAAATTTGTAAAAATTTTCGAGAAATAAATAGAGCTATTAATGTTCTTAAAAAAAGATATGAAAATTTAATTTTTGAAAAATATATAGGGGGTCAGGAAGTACAGGTTGCAGTTTTAAATAATAAAGCTTTAGGAGCAATAGAATTAAAACCTAAACGAAGCTTTTATGACTATAAGGCTAAATATGAAAAGTCGGCAAAAACCTCACACATTATGCCTGCAAACCTATCAAAACGAAAATATAAAGAAGTTTTAAAAATTGCTGAAAGAACACATAGAATTTTAAGATGCAAAGGTGTAACAAGATGCGATTTTAAATATTTCAAAAATAAATTTTACTTGCTTGAAATTAATACTCAGCCTGGAATGACAGATTTATCTTTAGTTCCTGAAATAGCTTCATTCAAAGGCATTTCATTCGAAAGTCTTGTCCGACGCATTGTTTTAGATGCAAATATTAACAAATGAGCAAATCATTAAAATTTTTATTATTATTTTTTTTATTATTAATTTTCTCCACATATGTACCGAAGAGTCAAACGGATATTAAAAGTATAATTTTACCAATTAAAAATATTCAAGTCAGGAATGCAAAAGTTATAGACGAAGTATTGCTCATCGAAAAACTATCTTATTTAATAGGAAAAAATATTCTTTTTATAGATAAGGATAAAGTAAGATCTACAATAATGAAATTTGACTTTGTATCAAGTTTTCAACTAAAAAAAATTTATCCGCAAACGCTCGAAGTTATAATTGATGAAAAAAAACCAGTAGCTATTTACATGGATGGTAAAAAAAAACTCTTTATATCAGATAAAGGAAAAATGATAAACTATATTGAAGTAAAAGAATTTACAAACCTACCAATTATTTTTGGAAAAAAAATTAAATTTAAAAATTTCTTTAATAACTTGAAAAAAATTAACTTTCCTATTAATGAAATTAAAACTTTACATTATTTGGACATTGGAAGATGGGATATTGTTTTCAAAAATGGAATAACTGTCAAATTACCAAAAGAAAATTATAGAGATATTTTACAGAAATTTCTTTTGGTATATAATGATAGTGATTTTGAAAAATATAAAATTTTTGATTACAGAATAAAAAATCAGTTGATCTTAAACTAAATTTTATGGAAATTAACCAACCTTACTTATTTGTCGAAATTAATGATAAAAATTTTAATTTTCTAGTTGTTAAGTATGACGAAAACTTCGATTTTAAAATTATCTACTCTGAAACTATAAAATCTGAAGGCATCTCTAATGGTAAAGTTGTTGACGCATTAATCATTTCAAAAATTATTAAAGAAAATTTGAACCTGATAGAAAACAAAATAAATTTTACTTTTAAAAGCGCTACAATCATTAGCGATCAAAACACATACAAATGTATAAATGTTTCAGGTTATAAAAATTTGTCAGGTTCTCAAATTACTGATGATGATATTTCATTTATATTAAATGATATAAAAAAAATTATTTCAGACAATCAACCTAATAAAACGTTAATACATTTATTTAATTCTAAATTTGTTTTAGATAAAAATAATATTGAGAAAATACCTATTGGTTTATATGGTGAGTTTTACAATCAACATCTAACTTTTTTTTTGCTACCAAAAAATGATTTAAAAAATCTTAAATTAATTTTTAATAACTGTCATATAAATATTGAAAGAGTAGTTTATAAAAATTTTGCTGAAGGGATAAACCTAATTAACAAAAATAGTATTTCTAAATCTGTAGGAATTATAAATATTAATAAAAAAAGAAGTAAAATTTCAATCTTTAAAAATTTATCTTTTGTTTACTCTGAAGATTATTCTTTTGGAAGCGATATTATTATGTCTGATGTTGAAAAAGTTTGTTCTCTCAATATTGATATTGTAAAAAATATTTTTAAAAATATGTCTTTTGAAAATTTAAATGAAAAAGAAAATGATTATTTGGATGAAAACTTCTTTCAAGGAAATAAATTTAGAAAAATTAGCCTAAGTCATCTAAATGAAGTGATTTCAGCAAGAATTGAAGAAATTATAAATTTAATTTTTATGAAAAATATCAACTTAAAATATTTAAAAAATGAAAATATTGATGTCTATCTTTTTTTCGAAGATGTAAATATGTTTAAAAATTTTAAGAAAAGTTTTGCAAAAAAATTTTCAGAAAATCAAAGAGTTTTTATTGAAAACCTCAATCAAGATGAAAACCTTGGAGCATGTATAGGATCTGCAGAACTTATGGGTAAGGGGTGGGAGAGAGAAGCTATACCCATAATTCAAACTAAAAAGTCAATAATTTCAAGAATTTTTAACACAATTTTTGGTTAAATTTAATTTTGTATTTTTTTGAAACATTAGTTGTTTTCAAGTGTCAAAAAGGTTTTTGTATAAAAGTTCATGCAAAATTATAACCAAAAAACAATTAGTGAAACTATAGAACTCCAAGGTATAGGCCTACATAATGGCGTCGAAGTAAACCTAGTAGTTAAGCCTGCAGATCCAAATACTGGTATAATTTTTAAAAGAGTAGATCTTGATGACAGCAATGTTATAAAAGCAAAATACGATAATGTTATTGAACCTGTTCTGTGTACTAAATTAAAAAACTCTGATGGAATTTCGGTTTCTACTATTGAACACTTAATGGCAGCTTTTTACGGAGAAGGAATAGATAATGCTTTAGTAGAAATAGATGCATCAGAGATTCCTATTATGGATGGTTCCGCTTTTGACTTTGTAGAGGCAATTAAAAGTTCAGGTATAAAAGAACAAAATGAACCAAGAAAATTTATTAAAGTGCTTAAAAAAATAGAAATTAAAGATGGACCCAAATATATTTCTATTGAACCATTAGAGAGAGATTTAATTATTGATTTTGAAATTGTTTTTAATAATCCTTTGATTAGAACTAGAAGAAAAGAATTTAAATTGAGCGAAGGTAATTTGACATCAATATATAATGCAAGAACTTTTTGTTTATATGAGGATATTGATTTTATAAAAAGTAAAGGATTAGCTAAAGGAGGATCCTTAGATAACGCTATTGTTGTTCAAGGCGATAGAATTTTAAATGAAAATGGACTTAGAAGTAGACATGAATTTGTAGAACATAAAATATTAGATTGTTTGGGAGATATTATGCTTTCTGGATATAGAGTTTTCGGTCATATAAAAACTTCTCAAGGCGGTCATTTACTCACAAATTCACTGTTAAGAAAGTTTTTGGCTGATAAAAGTAATTGGTGTTTGGAAAGTTTTTCAGATGACGGTAAAAGCCACAAAGAAAGCTTGAACAAAAGAGCTTTTGCAATGGGTGTCTAATAATCTAAAATTTACCTAATTAATTTTTTTTGATATGTTTAATTATGTATCAAAAAATTATTTACTTTTTTCTAATACTTTTTCTATTTTTTTCATGTTCTAAAAAAGAGCCAGTTGTTGTCCAAGAGTTTAGTGATAAAGAAAAAGCTATGGAAATTTATCAAGAAGCAATTAATAATTTGGATGATGGATTTTATTTCCAGGCTGCCAAACAATTTAGTGAGGCAGAAATAATTTTAGATAAAATTGAGTTTTCTGCTAGAGCCTCTTTAATGTCCAGCTATTGTTATTACTTAATTAATTTTTATGATGAAGCTATAGAAAATTTAGAAAAATTCATAAAAAAATATCCTGTAGATAAAAATATTCCTTATGCACACTATTTGATTACTATTTCTTATTATGAAAGAATTTTAGATGAAGAAAGAGACATAACACCATTATTAAAATCAAAAGAAAAGATATATTTTTTTTTAGAGAATTACCCAAATACAGAGTATGCTTTAGACTTAAAGTTTAAACTTGATTTAATAAACAACCAATTAGCTGCTAAAGAACTATTCATAGCTAAATATTATATAGAGACGCAAAAATGGATTGCTGCAATTAATAGACTTAAAACTATAGTTGAAATTTATAGTGAAACTATTTTTATAGAAGAGGCTCTGCACAGACTAACCGAAATTTATTATAAGATTGGATTAGTGGAAGAGGCTGAAGCTACTGTAGCACTACTAGGTTACAACTACAATTCTGGTGAGTGGTATGAGCGTTCATATAAAATACTTAATAAAAATTACCAAATCAAAAAAAAGAATAAAAATGAGAAACAAGACGATGGACTTATTAAAAGAACAATAAAAAGAATATTGGAATAAAGCCATGAATAAGGAAAAAAATAATTTAATTAAAGAATATGAAAAAAAAATAAAATTAATTAAAAAATATAATAGACAATATTATGAAAAAGACTCGCCTTCTATAACAGACTCTGAGTATGACAAAATTAAAGAAAGATTAGTTTTTTTAGAGAATGAGTATAAATTTTTTAAAAAAAAAGGATCCGTTCAAAATATAGTAGGATCCCCACCTTCAAAAAAATTCAAAAAGATTAAACATAAGAAGGCAATGCTTTCCTTATCGAATGCTTTTGGAAAAGAGGATATGAATGACTTCTTAAAAAAAATTAAAAATTTTTTAAAAAGCTATGATTCTACTATCGATTTTTTTTCTGAACCAAAAATTGATGGTATTTCAGCTACATTAATTTATGAGAATGGTTTGTTAAAAACTGGTTTATCAAGAGGAGATGGCGAAACTGGAGAGGACATATTGAATAATTTAAAAACTATTAGTCAAATTCCAAAAAAAATTGATGCTAAACAAATTCCTAAAATATTAGAAATAAGAGGAGAGGTTTACATAGGTAAAAAAGATTTTGAAACTCTTAAAGAAAATTTTGCAAATCCAAGAAATGCAGCAGGTGGATCATTAAGACAAAAGTTTTCAGAGGAAACTGCAAAAATACCTCTACAATTTTTTGCTCATGGATTTGGTATTGTTGAACCAATGATTTTTAAGACTCAATCAGAATTTTTAGAGAAAATAAACCAGTGGGGATTTTCAACCAATCCACACAGTAAATTAGTAAAAAACTTAAATGAGATTGAGAATCATCATAAAAAGATTGAGAGTTTAAGAGCCTCATTGGATTACGATATAGACGGTCTAGTTTATAAAGTTAATAATATTGAATTACAGTCCAGATTAGGAAATACATCAAGCTCGCCCAGATGGGCAACAGCCTATAAATTTTCGTCTGAAAAGGCTACGACAAAAATTAAAGACATAGCTATTCAAGTTGGAAGAACAGGAGCTATTACCCCAGTTGCAAAAGTGCAACCTGTTACTGTAGGAGGCGTAGTAGTTTCAAACGCTACTTTACATAATGAAGATGAAATTAATCGAAAAGATATTCGCATAGGAGACACCGTTGTAATTCAAAGGGCTGGAGATGTAATACCTCAAGTAGTATCTGTCGATAAAACTAAAAGAGACACTAGTAGTAAAAAATATATTTTTCCAGAAAAGTGTTTGTGCGGTTATAAAACTCGCAAAGAAATCAATGTAGTTACAAAAAAAGAAGATGCAGTAAGAAGATGTTTAAGAGGCTATGATTGTGATTACACTGCTAAGGAAAAACTAAAACATATAGTTTCAAAAGAAGCATTTAATATTGACGGACTGGGAAAAAAAGTTATTGAACAATTATGGAATTTAAAAATAATTAAATTCCCTGCTGATATTTTCAATTTAGATTATAATCAAATATTGAAACTTGAAGGCTGGGGAAGTTTATCTATCCAAAATTTAAAAAATGCTGTTAAAAAAGCAAGTTCGATCTTTCTAGATAAATTTATATATTCTGTTGGTATAAGACATATTGGCCAGGAAAATGCTAAAATAATAGGGAATTTTTTTATATCAATTGATAATTTTTCTAACCTATTTAATCCATTAAAAAGAGAAAAATTACTTAATAATTTAAATGAACTTGATGGCATAGGAAATACACAAATTCTCTCGATTAATAATTTTTTCGCTAATCAAAAAAATGTTGAGGTAATTAAAGCTTTAATTGGTGTTCTTCAAATTAAAAATTTTAAGATTATAAATAAAAAAGGTAAATTTAGTAGTAAAAGTCTTATGTTTACTGGAGGTTTTGAAAAAATGAGTAGATCAGAAGCAAAATCCTTAGCAGAGGAACATGGTGGTAAAGTATTAGGCAATATATCCAAGAAATTGGATATTCTTGTTGTTGGCAATGTTAAACCAACGAAAAAAAAAATAGAAAAAGCCAAAGGATTAAAAATAAAAATTGTTTCTGAAGAAGAGTGGTATGATTTTTTAAATATTTGAACAGGCTGATTTTAAATATATTAATTCAATACTATTCATATGATTTTTTAATTTATAAAAAACTTTGTTATGATAATTATTTAACCACTTAATCTCTTGTTTGTTTAAAAGTTTTTTAATAATTAAGCTTTTATCTATAGGAGCTAAAGTAAGGTCTTCAAACTGCAATCTACTTTTTAATTTTTTTATTGTGACTAAGTTTTCTATTCTAATTCCAAATTCTCCATTTTTGTAATACCCAGGCTCGTTCGATAAAACCATTCCTTCTTTAAGTTTAACTTTATTTAAATTTGATAACGCCTGAGGTCCTTCATGGACGTTTAAAAAATATCCAACCCCATGACCAGTACTGTGAGGATAATCTAATTTTATTTTTTTTAAAAATTTTCTTGCTTCACTATCAATTTTATTTCCTGATGAGTTTTGCTTTAACTTATAATTTGATACAGCTATATGACCTTTTAAAACTCTTGTAAAAATTTCTTTAATTTTTCTCTTATCATTGTCTAGCGATAATGTTCTTGTAACATCAGTAGTCCCAAAATTATATTGGCCTCCAGAGTCGACTAAATATAAGTCTCCTTTTTTCAAAATCCTATTACTTTTTTCACTGGCTTTGTAATGAATTATAGAACTATTGGGACCCGCTCCTGATATTGTTGGAAAACTTAAAGATTTAAATTGTTTATTTTTTTTTCTAAATTGTAAAAGTTTTTCTTGAGCACTTATTTCAGTAATCTTTCTTTTATTGTAGTTATTTTTTAACCATATTAAGAACTTTGTAAGTGCTATTCCATCTACAATATGTGCTTTTTTTATATTTGCTATTTCAGTTTTATTTTTAATAGACTTAAGAAAATAAATGGGGTCTTGTTGTTGAATAATAAAGTTATTTTTTTTCAAAATACTTTTATAAAAAATTGAACAACTTAATGAGTCTAAATATATTTTTTTATTTTTTATTTTCAAAATAAATTTTTTAAGATGGTTAATATCTATAAGTTTTACATTATTTCCTAAATTTTTTTTTAAATATTTGTCAACTTTTCCTTTTTTGCAAAATAAATATATATTTTGCTTTTGATCAACAAACAAATATGAGTTTGGTATCGGAGAGTATTCAGAGTCCTCTCCTCTAATATTTAATAACCAGGCTATATTTTCTGAAGCAGATACAAAAAGTAAATCAGTTTTATTTTTTTTTAAGATATTTGATAAAACTTTTAATTTTTTTTTTGAACTTTGACCCACATCTTTATCTTTCAATTTATAAAACTTTTTAACATGACTTGTTTTTTTTCTTTTCCAAATTTTGTCAATTAAGTTTTGCTCTATAGGTTTTAATATGCACTTAGTTTTTCTAAAAAGTATATTTAAACCCCTTTCGGTATGAAGCTTAGGATCAAAACCAATTGTATATTTTTTTTTAATAATTGATCCAGGATATTTGTTTGGTAAAGTAAGAACATCAAATCTTTTCCCACTTTGTAAATCTGCTTGTAACGTGTATCTACCATCAACAAAAAGATAATTTTTATTTTTAAAAATTATAGCAAATCCAGCCGAACCCGAAAATTTTGAGATATATCTCAATCTATCTTTTGATGGCTCTATGTATTCATTAAAATGTTCGTCATTTTTGGGAATAATGTATCCATCAATTTTATGGTCGAAAAGTAGTTTTTTTACTTTTTTCATTTAAGTAATTTTTTTTTTAATCTTTCCCAACCAGGACTGCGATATCCCTCATTCGATTCAAAATCTTGATCTTGATTAAAATCAAAATCATTCGATACTTCTTTTAAAGTTCCTTCATTTTTTTCAATATTTTCCTCTGGGATTTCATTCACAAATCTTGATGGTAGAGTGTCCATCCAATCTCCGTGAAAAGCTCTTCTCATAGCAAATGATATGAATGCTTCTTTTTTTGCTCTTGTTACACCTACATAGGCCAATCTTCTTTCTTCTTCTAAAGCAAGATCTCCCTTTTCCTCAAGAGACTTTTGATGAGGAAAAAGTCCCTCTTCCCAACCTGGTAAAAAAACTACATCAAATTCTAATCCTTTGGCAGCATGCATAGTCATTAAGTTAACTTTTTCACCATCCCATTCTTGATCAATCGATGTAGCGAGAGCAACATGCTCTAGAAAACTTTGAAGATTATCGTAATCCCGCATAGCTCTTAAAAGTTCTTTTAAATTTTCTAATCTATTTTCATTATCTACATCTTTTTTATTTTTTAACATCTGAGAATATCCAGATTCATCAAGAACCAATTTTAATAAATCGTAATGTTTTTTAGTTTTTGCGTCAGTTCTCCATTTTTTAATCATATTTAAGAAACTAGATAAACTAGCTTTTATTTTTGGTTTTAATTGATTTAGCTCAATATTTTTTATTATAGAGTCTTCTAGACACAACTTATTTTTACTAGCAAAAGTATACAACTGATTCATGGTATTTTCTCCTACTCCTTTACGAGGCGAACCAATAGCCCTTTCTAAGGCTAAGTCATCAAATTTTTGATTAATGATTCTTAAATAAGAAATTGCATCTTTAATTTCAGCTCTCTCATAAAATTTTGTTCCTCCAAGAACCCTGTAACCTATTCCAACTTTTAAAAACCTTTCCTCAAACTCTCTAGTTTGGTAAATAGCTCTGACTAAAATACTAATATTGTTTAATGAGTATTTTTTTTTTAAACTATTTTCTATTGCATCTGATATTCCTTCGGCTTCTTCCTTCCCATTTTGGTAACAATTTAATTTTACTAATTCTCCTTGATCACTTGATGACCATAATGTTTTTCCTAGTCTTTTACCATTGTTTGAAATAATAGATGAAGCCGTTGCAAGAATATTTTTGGTAGATCTATAGTTTTGCTCAAGTTTAAAAATTTTACAATTGTCATAAATTTTGTCAAATGTGAGAAAATTTTTAATTTCAGCGCCCCTCCAACTGTAGATTGATTGATCGTCGTCACCAACACAACATATATTTCTTTTCTCATTTACAAGCAGATTAAGCCATTTATTTTGTATGAAGTTTGTGTCTTGATACTCATCAACCAAAATATATTTAAAGTTTTTTTTATAAATATCTCTAATATCTTTATGTTCTTCGAAAAGTTTTACACAATAAAGAAGAAGATCTCCAAAATCGCAAGCATTTAAATCTTTAATTTTAGTTTGATAAATTTCATAAACTCTTAATATTGATTTTTCTAAAAGATTATTTTTTTTAATTTTTACATCTTGTGGTAATAGTCCTTTATTCTTCCACTGATCTATAAAGGCTATTATAAATTGGGGGGAAATTTTCTTAGCATCAATATTTTCAGCCGTGCAAATTTTTTTTATTAATTTTTTTTGATCGTCCGTATCTAATATTGTAAAATTACTTTTTAACCCTAAAGCCTCAGCATGTCTCCTCAAAAACTTTACACTAATTGAATGAAAGGTTCCCAACCAAGGAACAGAGTTAGATTTTTCACTTAAATAACTTAAAACTCTATTTTGCATTTCTTTTGCGGCTTTATTGGTAAAGGTTACACAAAGTATTTGATTAGCCCATGCTTTTTTTTGGTTAATTATATAAGCTAGTCTTGTGGTTAAAACTTTAGTTTTTCCTGATCCTGCGCCAGCCACAACTAGGTTTGGACCTTCAGTGCTAAGAACAGCCTTTTGCTGTTCCTCGTTTAAGCTTTTTAGTAATTGATCTGACTCCATAAAATGATTCTAATAATTATACTTCATTTTTTATGAGATTTTAAATCGAGTTTCCCTAATATTAATTACTTTGGTTTTGTCATTAACATTGGGTTCATTATCTTATTGTACTCTTTTTCAGTAAGCACCTTAGATTTAATTACCTCTTCTTTTAAAGTAGTTCCGTTTTTGTGGGCGGCTTTAGCTATTTGAGCTGCTTTATCGTATCCAATTTTAGGTGATAATGCTGTTACTAACATAAGCGAATTATCTAACAAAGACTTAATTCTTTTTTTATCTGCCTCAATGCCTTTTATACAATATTTAGCAAAAGCCTTAGACGAGTCAGACATGATATTTATTGACTGAAGTATATTATGGATAATTAAAGGTTTAAAAACGTTTAATTCGAAATGTCCATGAGAACCGGCCATTGTTATTCCATTGTGGTTACCAATTACTTTTACACAAACCATTGTTACTGCTTCACATTGTGTAGGATTTATTTTTCCTGGCATTATTGAGGAACCTGGCTCATTTTCAGGAAGTATTAATTCCCCGTAACCAGCTCTTGGACCCGATCCAAGAAACCTAATATCATTTGCAATTTTCATTAAACACACTGCGGTTGTGTTCATTGTGCCAGAAAAATTTACAATTGAGTCATGTGCTGCTAAGGCAGCAAATTTGTTTGGTGCAATTTTAAAAGGTAGCTTTGTTATTCTACTAATTTCCTTAATAATCTTTTTATCGAAATTTTTCTTTGTATTTAAACCTGTTCCAACGGCTGTGCCTCCTTGTGCCAAACAATATATTTCTTCTAAAGCTCCCTCAATTCTTTCAATACATTTTTTAAGCTGAGCGTGATATCCTGAAAACTCTTGACCCAATGTTAAGGGAGTAGCATCTTGCAAATGTGTCCTTCCAACTTTAACGATTTTGTTAAATTGTTTTACCTTTTTTTTCAGTTCTTTTTCCAACAGTTTAAGTGAAGGTAACAATTTTTTATTCGCTTTTAGAGCTATTGCAATATGCATACCCGTAGGAAACACATCATTAGTTGATTGAGATTTATTTACATGATCGTTTGGATGAACTGGTTTTTTGGTACCCATTTTACCACCCATCATCTGAATCGCTCTATTAGCTATTACTTCATTAACATTCATATTCGTTTGAGTTCCTGAACCGGTTTGCCAAACTTTTAAAGGAAAGTTTTCTTTGAGTTTTCCTTTGATTATTTCATCTGCCGCTTTTATTATGTATTTACTTATCTTTTTGTCTAAATCTTTATTTTTTGCATTAACTATAGCTGCAGCTTTTTTTACGATAGCAATAGACTCAATCAATATAGGCCTTACTAGAAAATCACCTATATCAAAATATTTGTTAGATCTTTGAGTTGAGGCACCCCAATACTTATCACCAGGAACCTTAATTTTTCCTAAACTATCGTATTCAATTCTGTATTTCATCAGTATTTATAAGTTATAATACACTATCTATTTAAAAACAAATTACAATGTGAGGAATAATGAGTAATTTTGAAAAAGTTAAAACATTTATGCAAACTTTTGGTCAAGAAGTAAAAAGCAAACCTGAATTTCCAAATGAGAAGATTGTAAAATTAAGGTATGACTTAATTGACGAGGAGTTAAAAGAACTAAAAGAAGGTATAGAGAAAAAAAGCATAACAGAAGTAGCCGATGCGTTAACTGACATTCTTTACGTCACCTATGGGGCGGGGCATGCTTTTGGTATAGATTTAGACAAGTGTTTTACAGAAGTTCAAAATTCTAATATGAGCAAGCTAGGTAAGGATGGCAAACCTATTTATAACGAACAAGGAAAAGTTATGAAGGGTCCTAATTTTTTTGAGCCTAACCTAGGTAAACTTTTAAGATAATGAAAGAATATTATTATTGGATACTTATTGGGATAGCTTTAGGGCTTATTTTATATCTTGGAGATAAATATCTTTTTTAAATAGTTGCCCTGTTTTAGATTCAATTTTTTACGTGTATAAATTTAATTAAATGTCTAAAACTATTAAATTTATTTTTCTACTAATTTTACTATTAACAATTTTTAATAAACAATTAATAATACATTACTGCTCATATAAATTTTCAAAATGGACTGAGAGAAAATTAGTTTTTGATAAATTTTATATAGATTACCCTAACAAAATAGAAATTAACGGAATACAAATTAAAAATTCAAATAACTTTTTTTACGATAATTTAATTGAGTCAGACAAAGTAATTTTAGAGTTTGATCCAAAATCACTTTTTTTTAGCAACTTGATTATTATTGAAAAATTAGTAATTGAAAAGCCTAAGTTTTTTCTTGATATAGTTGAGAGCAAAAATGATTTAAAAAGTAATGGAAAAAAATCAAAAAATTATAGCGATAATATCGGTTTAGCTAAAAAGATTAATAAGAATCCACCAGCTAAAATTTGGCCAGAAAAAAAAAGAGATATAAATTTTCTTATTTTAAAAACTTCGATAATTGATGCAAAAGCTTTAATTAAGGTTTCTACAATTTCTAAACCCTCTGAAACAAAACTCTCAAACATGTATTTCAATAAAATTGGTAATGAAAAAAACTATCAACATTATAAGGATGTATTGAAGATCATACTTTTCGACATAATGGCAAGCACTACCAATTCTGACTTAAAAAAAATCTTAAAAGATGTATATAAATATTAAGTGGTATTATGTTGTAAGTTATTAAATTTTCTAAAATTTTGAGCGAACACCGGGTATTCGCCATCGTGAGCCTTCTCTGACAATAAAGCCAACACAGTTTTTAGATCCACACTTACAAACATGATCTTTGTAATCGCAATCAAAGCTAAATCCATAATCATAAGATAATTCCTCATTCTTTTTAATATCTCTAATCGCTGTAATCCATAAAACTGGTTTATTTTCTTCTAGAACTTCACAATTAGGATTACAAGAATGATTTATTAAACGAGCTTTATTAAATTTAAAATCTCCATCTATGAGATATCT
This sequence comes from Pelagibacterales bacterium MED-G40, assembly GCA_002457515.1. Taxonomy (GTDB): domain Bacteria; phylum Pseudomonadota; class Alphaproteobacteria; order Pelagibacterales; family Pelagibacteraceae; genus Pelagilacustribacter. The sequence goes on from NTJN01000003.1 coordinate 130,795, forward strand.
TTTATTAAGTGTAAATAAATACGTAATATCGTACCCATATTTATTATCTTCTTCTGCTTGTTTGTGGGTAATTTTTTTTCCTTTATACTCAATTATTTTTTCACCTTTTTTTATATTGCGTGCAGCTCTAAGACCTTTACGGTGAATGTTAGATTTGAAAATCTTATAAGCTTTCATAAAGTAAACAATTTATTAAGGGTGTTTTGTTGTTAAGTCCCAATTACTATAACATAAGGGACGTTCTGTTGCCAGGCGGTATGAATCTTTTATTTATAAAGAACTTAATAGTTTCTCTGCAATTTTTTTTGATTTACCGAAAAATTTAATTTTTTTTATTGAGTCTAAATTAGATTTGTCATTACCCACTACAACGAAACCTATCATTCCTATACTTTTATGAGGTGTACACCAATAAGCATAAATTCCAGGAACTTTAAATGTATAACTAACATCCTTGCTATAACTAGATTTAAATTTTTCCGCTCCCTCAGGAATTCCACCTTTTATGAATTCTACATTGTGGCCAGGATTTACCGATTTCCAAAAAATGGTATCACCTACATCTACATTGACAAGTTTTTTTGAATAAACATTAATTTCTCTATCTAATTTATTAAGCATATCGATACTTACATCTGCGCTGTGAGCTGGGTAAATAAAAAATAAAATAAATGAAATTTTTAATATTAGTTTATACATGTTCAAGGATTAGCAAAAAAAATGTATTAATTTTATTCTATAGATTGCCACTGCGACCAAAAAACTTTTAAGAGCTGTTCATTTTTAGGGGCGTTCTGTTGCCAGGTGCCGTGAACCTGTTAACGTTATACAACAATTCTAGATGATAAAAAACGGCTATTTCTTTGCTGGGTGTGATCGTATTGAGTCCAACGGTGTGAGGGGTTATGCTGTGTCTAATGAAGAAATTTGTTAATGATTTTATTAGTCCTAAAATTGCAAATAAATTAAATAATCCGATTTATTTATTGTTAGCATATATTATTCTTCTCTTAATTGGTGTTTTGATTTGGGGACTATTATTTGGCTTTCTAGCAACACTAAATTTTATTGGTGACTACACAATAGGCAATAAATATTTTTGGATTATTTCTGTTATAGCTGTCTTAATAAGTTTTTTTATAGGGTTTATAAAAAATAAATGAAAAATAAGAACTCAAAATGGCAATAAAATTTATGTTAATATAAATAATTCTCATATGATACTTGAGGGCACAACGAGCATGTTCTCAAAGAAGATAAAAGGTAAATGGCGAAGCCAATCTAAAATAACTCCTAGCGGAACTTTCTGGGGCACATCAACAGATTAAAAATATTAAAAATGTATTTATTCTATGAGTTAGAAAAAAAGAAATAATTCCCATTAGGAAGATTTTTCAAGTCAGGTTTGACTAAATCTTTCATGTTATAATTTTCTTTCTTATCTGAGTATTCGTTTCCAATATAAAAAACCTGATAATTCTTTTTTATTAAATAGCTCAACACATCAAAAGGTTTATGCCCAAACCTATTACAATGCATATCAATTATTTCAATAAATATATTTGGTTTGTACTTTTCTAGCATTTTCTCGGCTCCTAAAAGAAAATTAAACTCACCACCTTCAATATCTGCTTTTATTAAATCAATCTTTTTTATACTTTCTCTCTCAAATATTTTATCCAAAGTGAAAACCGGTATTTTTACTTTCTTACTAAAACTTAAATTTTGTGATGTCGCTGCTGAACCTCCATCAAAAAAAGGAATTCCAAAATTTGTTTCATATTCTTTATTACCTAAAGCAAACTTATAAGTTTTTACGTTAGCTATATTATTTAATGATAAATTACTTTTAAGTTCGTCATACGTTTCTTTTATAGGTTCAAATGCATAAACATTTCCATTATTTCCAACCATTTTTGAAAAGTGAAGTGAATACCAACCAAAATTTGCACCAATATCTAAAATATTCCATCCTTCTTTAATAATTTGTTTAAACAAAAAAGTTTCATTTTGTTCATATTTTCCATTTTGAATTATTAAAGATTTGCTCGAAGATAATTTGCTGTCTGAAATTTTAATTTTTAGATTATTTTTTAGTTTATATATTTGATCAGGATTATTTTTTTTCCAATTTAAATATTTTTTTTGTCTTTTAAATTTTTTTAAGCTTAAAATATCGAATAAAGACAAAATAGGTGATGTGAAGGGTGAAATTATTTTGACGAAAATATTACGCAAAATAGGGTTGTTATTGATTAATTCTCTAACTCTATATAACAAATACATTTTTAATATTTCCTGTAACAAAAAATAACATAATTTTTCATAGGGGCGTTCTGTTACCCGGTGCCCCAGACCGTGCTTATTTAATTAACAAGTTAATTAAGCAGCAAGAGCAAATTTATCATTTGCAATTATAATTGGTCCGTTACGTCGGAACCATCTCGAACGAAAGAATAGCCTTTAGACACTCGTCGATTCTGGTTCACCCCCATAAGTTGTAAATGGTGGAGGTGGTGGGTACTGCCCCCACGTCCGCAATGTTTATTACGAAACTCGTTTATCGTCATAGTTGGAAAACCAACTCGAATAATATAAAACTTGTATGAAAAGATTCAATAGATTTTTCATTATGGAACTAACTA
>NTJN01000004.1 GCA_002457515.1 Pelagibacterales bacterium MED-G40
TTTTATTTGATATCTCGTTCACCTGAATTTGAACATCCTCAAATTTAGTTATATCTAAAATTTTAAAAGAAATTTTTTTATCTTTATTTTGATCTACAATTTTTTGGGTAGCTGCTTTATCTATATCCCAAATGATAACTTCAGCACCAGAGTCTAAAAACTTTTTTGTAATTGCTAATCCAAAACCTTGTGCGCCACCAGTAACAATAGCAACCTTACCACTTAAATCGTATTTGTTCATTTATTTGAAAAGCCGTATTTTCTAAGCCTAATATCTGCTGTTCGAGCATGAGCTTCCATTCCTTCTGCTCTACCCAGTCTTGCTGCTGTTGCACCAACAACTTTTGTAGCCTCTTTAGTCATCCTTTGAAAGGTAAGAGTTTTAATGAATTTTCCAACAAAAAGACCACCCGTATATCTCCCTCCTCCCTTTGTAGGAAGAATATGATTAGTTCCTGAGCATTTATCTCCATAAGCAACTGTTGTCTCCTCACCCAAAAACAAAGAGCCATAATTTCTTAATCTTTTTAACCACCAGTCTAAATTTTCAGCATGAACCTCTAAATGCTCTGATGCATATTTGTCGCTAACCTCAGCCATTTCCTCATGAGTGTCACAAAGTATTACTTCGCCATAATCTTTCCAGGCATCAGTAGCATTAACTTTTGCTAGTTCTGGTAATTCGTTTATTAATTCAGGAACTCTTTTCATAGTGTAGTCGGCTAATGATTTATCTGTAGTAAAAAGCCAGCCAGGTGAGTTATAACCGTGCTCTAACTGACCAACAATATCAACCGCTACTATCTCTTTGTCAGCAGACTTGTCAGCTATAATTGCAATTTCGGTTGGGCCAGCAAACTGATCTATGCCTACTTTCCCATAAACAATTCTTTTTGCCTCAGCCACATATTGATTTCCAGCACCAACAAGAAAATCTACTGGTGGATTGTTGAAACAACCATGAGTCATTGAGCCAATAGCTGCTACACCTCCTAAATTCATTATAACGTCAGCACCACAATGATTAGCGGCAAAAATAATTCCAGGATTTGCTCCGTCCTTGTCTTTAGGAGGACTTGCGCAAATAATTTTTTTTACACCTGCTACTTTTGCAGGAGTAATTGCCATAACAGCTGATGATATATGTGCATAACGCCCACCTGGAATATAACATCCTGCAGTATCAACTGGAATCAACCTTTGTCCTGCAAACAATCCTTTCGATAATTCAATTTCAAAATCATTATTCATGCTTTTTAATTGATGTTCAGCAAATTTTCTAATTCTATCGTGCGCAAACTTTACGTCATCTTTAGTTTTTTGATCAACTTTCTTAATCGCTTCTTCAATTTTATCCTTGGAGACAATTACTTCTCCGTCATATTTATCAAATTTTTTATTTAATTCTTTTAGCGCTTCTTCTTTTCTTTTTGCTATATCGTTAAGAATGCTTTGCACTGCTGCTTGAGTTTTATGATCATCCGTTTCCGGAGTTTTAGCTGCTTTTTTTATATATTTAACTGCCATAAAGTAAAGTTGGTAACCACAAAGCTATTTGTGGAAATAATACTATTAATACTAATCCAATAATTTGCAAGACCATAAATTGCATCATTCCATAATAAATATCTTTTAAATCCCATTCAGGTACCACCCCTTTTAAAAAATATGCTGAAAGGGCGACAGGAGGAGATAGCCAGGCGGTTTGGAGATTGACGGCGACTAGTATAGCAAACCAAGTTAAATTAAAACCCAATGCTTCTACTAACGGTAAAATAATCGGGATAATAATCATTACTATTGGAACCCATTCTAAAGGCCAACCTAATAAAAATATCATCGCCATTATCATTGCCAGGATAAGATATTTATTCATTTCTAATCCAAGCAGGAATTCAGTTAATAGTGTTGGTGTGCCTAATCTTGCAAATACTGCTCCAAAGAAATTTGAGGCAGCAACTAAAACCATTATTAGTGCTGTAATTTCTAAAGTTTTAACTAAAGCTTCTTGTAATTTTGGTAACGACAACTTCTTGTATGCTAAAGATAAAAGTAGTGCGCCCATAGCTCCACATCCAGCTGCTTCTGTAGGAGTTGCAAATCCAAATAAAATACTTCCAAGTGCTGCAAAAACTAAAGCAGCTGGCGGCACAAGTCCTAAAAAGAATTCAATCCAAACCTTCGACATACTTGTAGCTCTCATATCTTCTGGTAATGGAGGTCCTAATTTAGGGTCAATCATGCATCTAATTGTTGTGTATGCTGCATATAAAGTAGCTAATAAGATTCCTGGAAATATTGCTGCAGCAAATAAATCAATAACAGGAATTTCCATTATGGGACCCATAACTACAAGCATAATACTTGGTGGAATTAAAATACCTAACGTTCCTCCAGCAGTAATAGTTCCTGCTGCTAATCTTACATTGTAGCCAGATCTATTCATTGATTTAGCTGCCATGATTCCTAAAATTGTTACAGAGGCTCCAACTATTCCGGTTGCAGCTGCAAATATTACTGAAACAAATAAAACTGCATAGTAAAGTGATCCTCTAACTCTTGCCAACATTAGTTGAAATGCAGAAAACAGTCTTTCCATTAGTCCAGCCTGCTCCATCATAATTCCCATAAAGACAAAGAGCGGGACGGCAGCGAGAGTTTGTTCTGTCATCACCATCGAAAACTGTAAGGTCATTAAATAAAAGACGAGTTTACCAAATCCTAGATATCCAAAAACAAACCCTAAAAATATAAGAGTAAAAGATATTGGAAACCCTACAAATATTGCAAATAACATTACTCCAACTAAAATAAAGCCAAGAATAGCTGGATCAATTAATTCGGCGATCATTTAGTATCTCCTGGCCACTCACCTTTTTTTGATGCCCAGTAACTTTTAAGTAATTCTGAAATACCTTGAACAAGAAGAAATATAATTCCTATAAGTAAGCAACTTTTGATTGGCCACATATATGGCATCCAAGTTGTGTCCATTCCTCTTTCGCCTCTTTGTATTGACTCACCTACATAGCCAATAGTCATGTAAAGAAAAACTATTAATCCTGGAAAATAAAATAAAATGTATAACCAAAAATCAATTAATCCTTGGTTTTTAATCTTAAAGTTTCTGTATAAAAAATCTGCTCTAATGTGAACTCCTCTTGAAAGTGCATAGCCTGCACCTAACATAAACAAAGCACCATATAAAAAACGACTTATATCGTAAGCCCAAATTGTAGGAGCTAAAAATAACTTTCTCATTATAACTTCATAAGTCATTGCAAATATTAAAGGTATAAGTATCCAGCAAACTATATTACCTACCCACTTACTAAATTTATCTATTGAAGTAATTGTTTTAGCCATCCAAGAAGGCATATCGACGGGCATTTTTCCTAATCCACCACGTCTTTCCGCTATCATTTCATCTGAAATATCAAATTTTGATTGCTTGTTGCTCATAGTTAATTCTAAAAAATTAGAGCGGACTATAAAAGTCCGCTCTAAATATTCTTTAATTTAATTTATTACTTTAATGTCGCTGCGTGAGCCATACCTAGCTTAGCATTTGACATTTGAGCACCTGCCCAGAAAGGAACAGCTATATCAGCAAACTCTTTCATAGAGTCATATACTTCTGCAAAAAATTTGTTGTCTTTAGCATTTTTATTCAAAGTTTTCTTTGCTGCTGCCATATATTCCTTAAAGTAGTCTGTGGGAGTATCTTCAAGAATTACTCCGTGCTTAGTAGTTAATTCTCTTAAAGCTTTTCCATTTTCATAGATTCTATAGCTTAGAGATTTAGCTAATGAAGCATTAGCAGCTACCTCAAGAGATTTTTTCTCATGAGCAGTCATTTTTTTATAAGTTTTTCCAGTAATATAAAAGTCAGCATTTACCACTACTTGGTGTAAACCTTGTAGGTAATAGTGTTTTAATACCTTTTGAAAACCAAATGTTAAATCTGGTTTAGGGCAACACCACTCCGCTGCATCGATTGTACCTGCTTGTAATGCTGGTAGAATATCTCCACCACCCATTGCTACAGATGCTATACCGATATCTTTATATGTTTGACCAGGTATTCCTGGAGGTGTTCTGAATTTATATTTTCTAAAGTCGGCCATGTTTTTAATTGGTTTAGGAAACCATCCTAAAGCCTCTGGTCCAACTGGTTGAAGCATAAATCCTTTAATATCTCTTCCCATTTCTTTCCAGAGTCGGTCGTATAGTTCTTTACCACCGCCGTATTGGAACCAAGATAAGAAGGCTAAGTTATCTATACCCACTCCGCCACCTGCTACTGGTGATCCAAATAGCATGGCCGCTGGGTGATCGCCTGACCAATAGTGTGTCCAAGCAAATCCGCAGTCGATTAATCCTTTGTCTACTGCATCAAGTGTTTCTTTTACTCCTACAACAGCTCCAGCTGGTAAAATTTCAAATTTTAACGAGCCGTCAGTAAGCGCTGTTACAGTGTCAGTAAAGTCCTTTAACATTTTAACTTCATCAGCTTTAGTGTTAAGAACGGTCTGACATTTTAATGTTTTAGCGTTAGCAGCAGTCATTGAAAATCCAATAAATACAGCTAAACTTAAAACAACAGTTAATAATTTTTTCATTATTCCCCCGTTTAGTTATTGATAATTCAGGAATTAAACCTCTTTAAAATTTTAGAGTCAAACACTAGTATTTAAACTATAGGTTGAATTTCGTACATTGGCAAATATACGTTTTAGACCTATAAAGTATAATTATTCATGGAAAATTTTGATTACATAATAGTTGGAGCAGGCTCAGCTGGATGTGTTTTAGCAAACCGTTTAACAGCTAATAATAAATTTAAAGTTCTTTTGTTAGAAGCAGGGGGAAAAGATAATTACCCTTGGATACATATTCCAGTTGGTTATTACAAAACAATGCATAATCCAAAAGTAGATTGGTGTTTTCATACAGAAAAAGATGAAAGCATGAATAATAGGTCGATTAGGTACCCGAGGGGTAAAACTTTAGGTGGAAGCTCTTCAATTAACGGACTTTTATGGATTCGAGGTCAAAGTAAAGATTACGATAATTGGAGACAAATGGGTAATAGCGGATGGGGTTGGAATGATGTCCTGCCTTATTTTTTAAAATCTGAAAATAATGAGTTAGGCAAAAGTGAATTTCACAATGACAGCGGTCCTATTATGGTTTCAAATAAAAGAATTAATCTAAAAATGTTAGATGAGTTCCAAAATGCAGCTGAAGAATATGGAATACCAAAAACAAATGATTTTAATACAGGAGATAATACAGGAATAGGTTTTTTTCAGTTTACAACTAATCATAATAAATCTTTACTCAAATTAAGATGTAGTGCTGCTAAAGGATATTTAGATCCAATAAAAAAAAGAAAAAATTTAAAAATAATAACTAATGCGCATGTTCAAAAAATTAATTTTGAAGGTACAAAAGCAGAAAGTGTTAATTTTTTTCAAGGAGATAAAATTGTCACTATTAAAGCGAGTAAAGAAATTATTTTATCAGCAGGTTCAATAGGATCTCCTCACATACTTCAAGTATCTGGAATAGGAGATGTCAATAAACTTAAGAAAAACGGCATAAAAACTATTCATGAATTAAAAGGAGTTGGTATGAACTTACAAGATCATCTAATGTTCAGACCAGTTTATAAGGTAAAAAATTTAAAATCTTTAAATGGAAAAATAAATAGTTTACTGGGAAATTTTATGATTGGTTTAGAGTATCTTTTAAAACAAAGCGGACCAATGACAATGGGGGCAAGTCAAGTGTGTGGTTTTGCTAAAAGTGACTCTTCAAAAGAAACCCCTAATTTACAATTTCATGTTCAGCCAATAAGTACAGATATTCTTGGAGCATCTAAACTGCATGATTTCGATGGAATAACCCCAACTGTTGCTAACATTAGACCTTCCAGCAGAGGTGAGATTTCAATAGTAAGTAATGATAGTAGAATTAACCCAAAAATTAAAATGAACTACTTGTCCACACAAGATGATAGAATGGTGGCAGCTCAAGGTTTGAAATTAGTTAGAAAAATTATGCTTGAAACTGAAACATTTAAAAAATATGAGCCAGAAGAATATAGACCAGGAGTTCATATAACAGATAACGAAGAATTAGTAAAAGCTGGTAGTGAATTTACTCAAACTATTTTCCATCCAGTTGGAACATGTAAAATGGGTAAAGATGAAAATGCCGTTGTAAATGATAAGCTATATGTACATGGACTTCAAAATCTAAGGGTGATAGATGCATCAATAATGCCAAATATTACCTCTGGAAATACAAATGCTCCAACTATAATGATTGCAGAAAAAGGTGCAGATTTTATTTTAAACAACCAAAAAAAATGACAGAAGAATTTATAATTTTAACTCAAATAATATTTATTGATTTAGTTTTAGCAGGTGATAATGCCATCATTATAGGAATGGTCGCATCAAAGTTTGATCAAGATAAAAGGAAAAAAATAATTTTTTTTGGTATAGGTGCAGCAGTTATTTTAAGAATATTGTTCACGTTAATTACAACATATTTATTAATGATAACCGGTTTAAGATTAGTCGGAGGAATTTTACTACTCTACATATGCTACAAATTATATATGGATGTAATTAAAGGCCAAATCGAAAAGAAAGATATAAAAGTTGATAATAGTTCTTTTGGAAAAGCAATTTTTACAATAATCATGGCAGATATTACAATGAGTCTCGATAATGTATTAAGCGTTGCAGGGGCAGCTAAAGGACATTTTGTGTTATTAATATTTGGACTATCTTTGTCAATTGCTTTAATGGCTTTTGCAGCTAATCTTATAGCAAAATGGATTGAGAAATATAAATGGATTGGGTGGGTAGGTTTATTAGCTATACTATTAGTTGCAATAGATTTAATATATACTGATCTCAAGTTGATTTTGTAAAAATGTTTCTAAAAAAATATAATCTTAAAAATAAATACGCCTTAGTGACTGGTGCAGGTAAGGGTCTTGGAAAGGCTTGTGCAATAGCACTCGCTGAGGCAGGAGCAAACCTTATTGTTATTAGCAGAACAGAACAAGACTTAGTTTCAGTATCCAAAATAATTAAAAGATTTAGAGTAAAATGTAAATCATATGTCTGTGATGTTACAGATTACGAAGAAGTGAAGGAAATGGTAAATAAAGTAAACAAAATTGATATTTTGGTTAATAATGCAGGAACAAATATTCCCGAACATTTTTTAAAAGTTAAAACTGAAAATATGGAGCGTTTGGTAAATATTAATACTGTTGCTGCTTTCAATGTAGCGCAGCTTGTTGCGCTTAAAATGGTAAAATTAAAAAAAAGAAAAAAAGTTGGGGGATCAATTATTAATATGTCTTCTCAAATGGGCCATGTTAGTGGACCTAAAAGAAGTGTGTATAGTATGAATAAATTTGGTTTGGAAGGATTGACAAAAGGTATGGCTTTAGAACTAGCAGAAAATAATATCAGAGTGAACACAGTTTGTCCTACTTTTGTAGTCACGCCAATGACAAAAAAGTTTTTAAAAGATAAAAAATTTAAGAGAGAAGTGCTTAAAAATATTCCTCTTGGTAGATTTGCGGAATTGCCAGAGATAGCATCGACTGTTGTTTTTTTAGCTTCAGATGCAGCTTCAATGATAACCGGAACTTCTTTGTTAGTAGATGGTGGATGGACAGCAAGATAATAAGATATATTTTAATAATATTTTTAATAAGCTTTGAAGTTTCTGCATTAGAATTTGAAGGAAAATTTATTCAAGGCCATTTTATCATTGGAAAAGCAGATCCAAAATCAAAAATATGGATAGGTGAAAAAAAGGTTAAAGTTACAGATGATGGATATTTTGCGTTTGGTATAGGTAGAGACCAAAAATATGACATTATAATTACTCACGAGATCAACGGTGAAAAACAAAAAATATTAAAAAAAGTTCAAAAAAGAAAATATAAGATACAGAGAATTGATGGGCTTCCTAAAAAAAAAGTTACTCCTCCCAAAGAAGTTTATGAGAGGATAAAAAGAGAAAATAAAATTATATCTGATGCTCGAGCAATAGAGAGTAATTTAACGTTTTTTAAAAAAAAATTTATTTCACCGCTTGAAAATGCGATAATAACCGGCGTGTATGGAAGTCAAAGAATTTTAAATGGGAAACCTAAATGGCCTCATTACGGAATTGATTTTGCAGCTAAAGAAGGAACGGAAATAAGGGCGATGTTAGATGGAACTGCAACTATGGTTGAGAGTGATATGTTTTACACAGGAGGCACTCTCATTTTTGATCATGGTCATGGAGTTTCGACTTTGTATATGCATATGCAAAAAATTTTTGTTAAAAAGGGACAAAAAGTAAAACAAGGTGATGTAATTGGTACAGTTGGATCTACGGGTAGATCAACAGGCGCTCACTTAGATATTAGATTAAATTGGTTTGGTGTTAGATTAGATCCTGCAACAGTTCTGGAAATAAAATGAAAATTAATAAAATTTTTTTAAATTTATTATTTTTAATGATTGTTTTAGTTGTAATTGAATTATCTTCATCAACAATAATCTATATAAAAGAAAAAAAAGTAAGTTTTCTGTTTAAGCCTTTTAGTAAAATTGCTAAAAATTTTCAACAAGAACAAGAAGTTTTTCTTGTAAATTGGGATAAGAATAAAGATAAAATTGTTCCAGGCAATTATTCACATAAAAAGAATGGAGAAAAAATTAAATACAAAATTAACTCCAGAGGATTTAGAGGTGATGAATTTAGTTTAAAAAAAAACGTTAAAAATCGAATTATTGCTTTTGGAGGATCAACCACTATTGGGTTGGGCAGTGAAATAAATGAAACCTATCCAAAAAGTCTTCAAGATAGACTTGAGAAAGAAGATTATGATGTAGAGGTTTTAAATTTTGGACTTCCAGCAAAGTCTTTAAATTTCATAAGAGAATTATATTTTAAGGAGGCATTTAAATATAAGCCAGATATCATAATTATTTATTCTAATAGAAATCCAACAATGTATGACTCGATTGGAACTAAAATTATGATTGATGAGAGACTAGATAACGATAAAATTATTAGGACAAATTTATTTTTAATGGATAATGTAATGACTTTTAGACTTTTGTATAAATTATATAGAAAAGTTATAAATTTAACTATCAGATCTGATGAGGTCATATCTCCATATAAAAATGACGTAAAACATAATATCTTTTATTTTACCGATCAATATTACAAAACTTTAAATGAAATAATTAAATTTAGTAAAAAAAACTCAACAAAAGTAGTTTTAGTTAAACAAGCGTTCTTTTTTAACCCGCCAATACAAAAAAAATTAAGATCTTATGATCTAAAAGAGAATATAGAAGTTTTAAAAAATCTAAAAAAAAATAATATTGACCAATTAAACTACCATGACAGTTTTTGGTCAGTAACAAATGTTGTTCTTAATAAAACAATGGACAAATTCAAAAATCATCAAAATGTAATTGTTGTTGATCCAATAGAGTCGTTGTTAGAAAATAAACAAAACTTTACCGATTATGTTCATTTAAGTCCTAAGGGAAACGTAATTCTCGCAAATAAAATAAGTGACAAAATTAAATCTATTTTGAGAAAATAAATTAATCTAGCTCAAACTTTTCTTTATAATCCTCTTCAACATTTTTAATTTGTTTTTCTTTATATAAAATATAGTTTTCGCAAACCAAAATATCTAAATTAGTTCCCATAAAACATTTATAAGCATCCTCAATACTACAAACTATTGGTTCTCCTCTTACGTTAAATGAGGTGTTTACTAAAATGGGACAATTTGTAATTTTATTAAACTCTGCAATTAAATGATGATATCTGGGATTAGTTTCTTTATGTACTGTTTGAATTCTTGCAGAATAATCAACGTGGGTAACAGCAGGAATAATTGACCTTATTACATTTAGTTTATCAAAACCGGAAATATTATCTTTTTCATTTTGTTTTGTTTTTTTATTTTCTTTTATATTCGCAACAAGAGACATATAGGGACTTTCATTCTCTAAGTTAAACCAATTTGAAACCTCTTCACTTAAAACTGAAGGGGCAAAAGGTCTGAATCCCTCTCTGAATTTAATTTTAAAATTTAATTCTTTCTGCATTTTTTCAGATAAAGGGTTGGCTAAAATTGATCTGGCTCCTAAAGCTCGAGGGCCAAATTCCATTCTGCCTTGAAACCAGCCTATAATTTTATTTTGACTTAGTTCTTTTGCTAATTTTGGTAAAAGCTCATTATCTTCAAGCTTATTATAATTTGCATTTAAATTTTTAAGGTTTTTCTCTATATCGCTATTACTAAAACTCGGACCCAAAAATGAACCTGACATTTCATCTTTATAATGATCTCTTTTATTTCCTAACTCCTTAAACCAAAAACTTAGAGCAGCGCCTATAGAACCACCAGCATCTCCAGCGGCAGGTTGAACCCATACATTTTCAAATATTTTATCATTTAAAATCTTACCATTTGCTACACAGTTTAAAGCTACACCGCCAGCTAGACATAAATTTTTAATGTTAAATTCCTCTGAAAGTGACTTAGTAAGTTTAATTATAATTTCCTCGGTAACAGATTGAATAGATGCGGCTATATCCATATGAAATTGTGTCAATTTTTCAGTTTTTGGATTTCTGACCGGTTCACCAAATAATTCTGAAAATTTACTGTTTGTCATAGTTAAACCAGTAGCATAATTAAAATACTTCATATTGAGTCTAAAAGAACCGTCATCCTTAACATCAATCAAATTTTCTAAAATCAAGTTTTTGTATTTAGGTTTGCCATAAGGCGCCAATCCCATAAGTTTATATTCACCACTATTAACTTTAAAACCAGTGTAGTATGTAAACGCTGAATATAGTAATCCTAAAGAGTGAGGAAAATAAATTTCTTTTATCATTTCTAGTTTATTTTCTTTGCCCACTGCTACAGTAGTAGTTGCCCATTCACCTACTCCATCAAGAGTTAAAATAATAGCTTCCTTAAAAGGAGAGGGGAAAAAAGCGCTTGAAGCATGACTGTAGTGATGTTCTGAAAAAAAAATTTTATCAATATCATTAAAATTTTTATCGTGATTTTTTAACTTGTCAAAAATAAATTTTTTTTGGAATAATTTTTCTCTTAACCATATTGGCATTGACATACTAAAAGATTTAAAACCTAACGGAGCAAAAGCCAAATATGTCTCTAAAAGTCTCTCAAATTTTAAAAAGGGTTTTTCAAAAAAGACTATATGATCAATTTCACTCAATTTTAAATTACCTTCAGAAAGAACATATTCTACTGCTTTAGCAGGATATTGTGAGTCATGTTTCTTTCTTGAAAACCTCTCCTCTTGAGCGGCAGCAACAATTTTTCCATCAATAACTAAAGCTGCTGCACTATCGTGATAAAAAGCTGAAATTCCTAATATTGAAGTCATATTATTTATAATACTAACCTAATCTTTTTTTTGACCTAAAAAAATATATAGCCCGCCTTCATCACCCTGTCTATTAAAAATCATAGATATTTGAGCGAGTAATCTCTCAAATTTGGTCCCTTCGTTTCCTTTATTAAAAAGTTTTGAAACATCTTGGTTTTCATCAGAACTTTGAAAAAAATCACAACTAGGAAAAGAGTTATAAAACTCTATTTTGTTAGTCTTAAAATTTTTAATAACTTCATCAAAAGTATGGGATCTCTCAACTGGATGTGTGTATTGATCTTTAATCCATGCATCAATTTTTTTTGAAGATTTTGAGTCAGTTTTTCTTAAAACTGGGTCAAAAATCATTAAATATTTTTTTCCAAAAACTTTAAAGAGATACTTTCTTATAAAAGTTCTTAATCTTCCATACTTGTTATATAAACCTACTAATAAAATTCCGTCTTTTTTTAAAGATTTGGTAATTTTTTTCATGGCGTCAAAGGTATCTTTAGTGTGATGTAAAACGCCGTTGCATAAAATAATATCAAAATAATTTTCTGAAAAATGATCATCAAAAATATCACCACAAACAAAATTAACATTTTTAATTTCATTTTTTTTTGCAAAGTCTAAACCAGCTTTTAAAGATGTTAAATTTGCATCAAATGCAACTAATTCATTATTATTTCCGATACTTAAATAGTTTGAAAGTTGACAAGTTCCAGCACCCACCTCTAAAATTTTTTTATTATATCCTATAAATTTTTTCAGACTCGATGTAAAAAGATTTTCATCACCTTTTTTAAGTATAGTCAATTTATTATCAGATATCTCATAATTTGGAAAAGGGTCATCATGATAAAAAGTTATGACTTTTCCAGTTACTTTATCTGAGTAATTAAAAACTTTTATACCATCCTGGATAGTATAATTATTTTTTTTAAACATTTGATTATTAAAATATTGCGTAAATAAACGGAGCTACTGTAGACCCTTGGCTCATAATTATTAAAAATCCGAAAATTCCAAGTATTAAGAATATTGGATAAAGCCACCATTTTTTTCTGTATCTTAAAAAAACTAAAAATTCTTTTAAAAAATTTATCATTAAAATTGATTTTTCATCGGTCCGATGTCTTTTTCTCTTTTAATCCAATAAGATTTCTTGTCTAATAGCTTAGTGCCTAATAGATCTTTGCCAAAAATTCTCAATAAAAGACCAATTGGTGTGATTACAATAAAATAAATAATTGACAATACCAAAGGAGCAATTACTTTACCAAGCAACTCTCCAAATTTTATCCAAATTTTCTTAAACGGATTTAAAATTTTAGAATCCAAAAGACCTAGAACTAAAAAAATTGCTCCTATCAAAAGTGACCATATTCTAAGGTTACCACCATTTAATATTGGCCACAGTGCTATCAAAAGAAAAACAATAAAGAAAAGTATTCCAAAACCTTTATTGTTATTTTTTTTATTCATTACTTAAACTAATTAAATCCCTTTTGAACTTTCATATCCTCTCTTTTAATGCCGGCTACCTTAACTGGTTTTTTCATTGCATCTCTTCTGAATGGATCTCCCAACTCTTGATTTAAAATAATTTCTATAAAAGTAGTAATCCCTTTTTTTTGATCTTCACAGGATTGTTTTATTGCTTTTGTTGTTTCTTCCATTGTCTTTACAGTAATACCTTTTAATCCACATGCGTTAGCTACTTTTGCATAACTTAATTCTGGATCTAATTCTGTTCCGACAAAATTGTCATCGAACCATAATATAGAATTTCTTTTTTCTGCTCCCCATTGATAGTTTCTAAAAATCACCATTGAGATAGCTGGCCATTCTTTTCGAGCGCATGAGCTCATCTCATTCATGCTAATTCCAAAAGCTCCATCTCCTGCAAAGCCTATTACGGGAGTATTCGGGCAACCAATTTTTGCACCAAGTATTGATGGAAATCCATATCCACAGGGACCGAATAGACCAGGTGCAAGATATTTTCTCCCTTTTTCAAAAGTTGGGTATGCATTACCTATTGCACAATTATTTCCAATATCACTAGATATAATTACTTCGTTTGGCATGCCAGCTTGTATAGCTCTCCATGCTTGTCTTGGTGACATTCTATCTTTATCTCTTTCTCTTGCTTCTTTATTCCAAACCGTGCCTGGATCATCGTCCTCATGGTCTAAACTAGATAGTTTTTGTAACCACGCTGATTTAGTTTGATGGATTAAATCTTTTCTTTTTTTTCTATCTGCATCTCCTGCTTTGGGAGAAAGTTTATTTAATAACTGCTGAGCTACAAGTTTTGCGTCTCCACAAATACCAACAGTTACTTTTTTTGTTAAACCAATTCTATCAGAGTTCATATCAACTTGAATTATTTTTGCATTCTTGGGCCAATAATCAATTCCATATCCAGGTAAGGTAGAAAAAGGATTTAATCTTGTGCCAAGAGCTAAAACCACATCAGCTTTTGATATTAATTCCATTCCTGCTTTTGAACCGTTGTAACCTAAAGGCCCGACAGCTAAAGGATGGCTGCCTGGAAAGCTGTCATTATGTTGGTAACCTGAACATACTGGCGAGTCTAATTTTTCAGCTAACTTTACGCAATCATTAATTGCTCCACCTATAACTACTCCAGCGCCTGATAAAATAACTGGAAATTTTGCATCAGATAATAATTTTGCTGCTTTGTTGATTGCTTCAATCCCTCCAGCTTGTCTCTCTAATCTAACAATTGGTGGTAAATCTATATCGATAACATGAGTCCAGTAATCTCTTGGTACGTTAATTTGTGCTGGAGCAGAACCTCTAATTGCTTTTTCTATAACGCGATTTAATACTTCTGCCATTCTAGAAGGGTCCCTTACCTCTTCTTGATAACAAACCATATCTTTAAATAAATTCATTTGCTCCACTTCTTGAAAACCACCTTGACCCATTGTTTTATTTGCTGCCTGAGGTGTTACTAAAAGTAATGGAGTGTGATTCCAATAAGCTGTTTTGATGGGTGTGACTAAACCGGTAATCCCTGGACCATTTTGAGCAATTACCATAGACATTTTTCCTGTTGCTCTCGTATAGCCGTCTGCGATTAATCCACCATTAGTTTCATGAGCAACATCCCAAAATGTAATTCCAGCTTCAGGAAAGATATCAGAGATAGGCATGAAAGCGGATCCAATTATTCCAAAAGCATGTTCAATACCATGCATTTGTAAAACTTTTACAAAAGCTTCTTCTGTTGTCATTTTTGCCATAGCGATCCTTAAAATAGTTTAAAACACTCTTTAAATATATCAAAATTTAGTCTATATCCATTAAATATTTTATGTCACAGCCAGACCTAATTATCCACGATGAAAAAGATAACGTTGGAGTAGTAGTTATAGAAAAGACTAAAAAAGGGCAAGAATGCTCTGCTTGGATTATGGAAAATGACAAATCAATCAAAGTTAGCTCAACCAACGAAGTTCCTTTGGGTCACAAAATTGCACTTAAAGATCTTAAAGAAGGAGATACAATATTAAAATATGGTCATGATATTGGTAAAGTTGTTAAATCTATTAAAAAAGGTGATCATGTTCATGTTCATAATGTAAAAACAAAAAAATGGTAATATAATGGAAATTCCAAAAAGTTTTTTAGGTTATAAAAGAGAAAATGGTCGAGCTGGAACGAGAAACCACGTCATAATTTTGCCAGTAGATGATATTTCAAACGCATGCGCAGAAGCTGTTGCAAATAACATTAAGGGAACTATTGCTCTTCCCCACTCATATGGAAGATTGCAATTTGGTGCAGATCTTGAATTACATTTTAGAACAATGATAGGAACGGGAAAAAACCCTAATGTGGCAGCAGTTATAGTTATTGGTATTGAACCTAAGTGGACAAAAAAAATAGTTGATGAAATAGCAAAGACAGGAAAGCCTGTTGAAGGATTTCATATCGAGCGAACTGGAGATATTGGTACAATCATGAAGGCTTCAAAAAAAGCTCAAGAGTTTTCTCAATGGGCCTCTGAAAAACAAAGAGAAGAATGTCCATTAAGTGACTTATGGATATCAGTTAAATGTGGAGAGTCTGACACTACTTCAGGACTGGCTTCAAATCCTACAGTAGGAAATTTGATGGAGAAATTAGAACCTTTCGGTGTTCATTTATGTTTTGGAGAAACTTCAGAATTGACTGGTGCAGAAACTGTTTGTGCTGCTAGAGGAGCAACCCAAGAGGCAAAAGAAAAATTTATGAAAACATGGAATTCATATAATGATTTCATTTTGAAGGAAGCAACTGATGATCTTTCTGAAAGCCAACCAACTGCGGGAAATATAGCGGGAGGATTAACTACTATAGAGGAAAAGGCATTTGGAAATTTTCAAAAAATTGGAAACTTGAAATTTATAGATGTTTTAGAGCCAGCAGAAGAACCAAAAAAAGGTAAAGGTTTATATTTTATGGATACTTCTTCAGCAGCAGCAGAATGCGTAACTTTGCAAGCAGCGGGTGGTTTTAATATACATTTGTTTCCAACAGGACAAGGCAATATTATTGGAAATCCAATTGAACCAGTCGTTAAACTTACAGCCAACCCTTTGACAGCAAAATTAATGAAAGAACATGTAGACTGTGATGTTTCAAAAATTTTATCCAGAGAAATGAATTTATCTCAAGCAGGCGATGAATTAATTAAAACGATGTTAAAAGTTGCTAATGGAAGACTTACTTGTGCTGAAGCGCTTGGTCACAAAGAATTTGTAATGACCAAACTTTACAGAAGTGCTTAAAAAACTATTTTTCTGGAAATTTTATCTCTTCTTTTTTTGTTTTATTCTTATTTCTGAAATCACTTAAAAGTTTCTTAATTACGGGGCTTAAAAATTTTCTCATCAAAGCAGCAAAAGCTCCTAAAAATATTGCTAATAGTATTGCAAAAGCACCATATAACATTGGAGACTCTGTAGAAAATTTTAACGTGAATTCAGCAAAAAAATTAAGATCAGTATTTAAAACTTCTTTGCCAATAAAATCATTTTCTTTTTCTTTAAAAAAAGAGTCGTACGCAATAGCTATAGCTACTGCACACAATAGTAACGCAAACAAAGTTTTTAAGTGAGAACTATCCAAATATTGGCCTAGCTTTTGTCCTATTTGAACTCCTAAAATTGAACCAAGTATTAAAGGAATCACTAAAGTTAAGTCTATAGAACCATAATTAAAAGCGTGAAGTATAGTAACGATCGCGCTTATAAAAACTGTAACAAATAAAGACGTTCCCGGTATTAATTTAACTGGCATTCCAACTATATAAATCATAGCTGGAACCATAAGAAAAGCTCCACCAATACCCATCATTGCTGCAACAAATCCTACGACTAATCCTAATAAAATTGGTGTCATAGCGCTCTCGTATAATTTTGATTTAGGAAATCGCATTCTAAATGGAAGTCCTTGAAGCCAATTATGATCATGTAACTTTTTCTTAATAATTATTTTTTTTCTAGCTTGGTCTACTTCCTTTACTCCTTCAATAATCATCAAAGTTCCAACTATTGCCAATAAATACATGTAAAGAAGAGAAATAATTAAGCTTATTTTCCCAATTTCTGAAAAATATGTAAATGTGGTAATTCCTATAAGTGTTCCAACAACACCTCCGCTTACTATTAATAATCCCATTTTATAGTCTAAAGTATTTTTATACCAGTGCGTTAGAGAACCAGAAACAGAAGTGGCTAAAATATTATTTACTTCATTTGGTACCGCATAAACTGGAGGAATACCCATAAATATTAAAAATGGGGTCATTAAAAAACCACCTCCAACACCAAATAATCCGGATAAAATACCTACCGATAAACTCAAAAAAAGTAATAAAAAAATATCTACATTGACTTGGGCTATAGGTAGATAAATGTCCATTATACTCCTAAGTATGCTTCAAATATTACTATGTCAATGAATAGAAAAGCCCTTAAAGTTTAAGGTTTATCAAAGATAATTAGTTTAAAAAAACTTTATGAAGGTTCCAGTGAGAATCACCGCCCAAAAGGCTGATAGTCCAAGTTGTAGAAACAATTTAATATTAAAGAAATTAGATAATTTAGTTTTTAATTTTTGATTTAAATTAATCGAAATCATAAATTTATTTAACATATGATTTTTATTTCTCAAAAAATTATATTTTGACAACTTGACGCACCTAATAGATTGTTGCTCCGAAAACCTTAATGTCATCGTCTTCCACTCCAAGTACTAGACGACCTAGAAATTCACCTTTTACCTCTTTGCTAGTTTGCTTTATCAGTACAGTTACATTTTGACCCCTTCTTAAACATCCGAAAGGTTTAAATTCTTCGGTCAAACTAGTAAGTAATTTATTGTTTGCCCATTGTTTTCCTAGCTCCACCTCATTAGCGCCAAATAGCATTTGAGTTGAAAAATCTTTAGTAAAACTTCCATAATCCTTCATATTAGACGCTTTAATAAGATTTTCCCAAATAGGCTTGGCTATAGAAAAGATTTCGTCATCTGTTTTTTCTGAGATATTCATTTATTTCTTGGTAAATTAAAAGATTTTAGGAGGCTTTCTTTTCCTTCTTGTCGTCTACAATATGATAAACTGGTACCTTCTCCATTGTAAATTTTTTAGTTTTAGGATCTCTTCTAGAAACCGTTAAACAATGCCAATTTTCATCATCTAGTTTTAAATAATCTCCTCTGTAATAATATCCAGGCCACCTTGTTTCTTTTCTAAACTTAGTATGCTCAGTTACACATTGAGAAGTAATTGTTCTATGTTTAAGTTCCCAGGCTCTCATTAACTGGTGATAGTCTTCTGCTCCAACGTTTTCTAGATCTTCTTCTAACCATTTTAATAGTTCTAATCCTCTATTAAGCATATTGTCGTTAGTCATATAGTTGGTAGCTATACCTCCTACGTATTCATCCATTATTCTTTGGAGTCTTTGCAACCCTTGTATTGGTGAAATATAACTTGGAGAAACTGTACCACCTGTTATTTCGTTTCTTCCGACTGTATAATTCTCTAACGGTTTATAAATAACTTCTTTTAAATCTTCGCATTGTTTATCAGTAACTTTTATTCCTTCAGCTTTTTTATCCTCAATATACTTCACTGCAGCTTTTGCAGCTAAACGTCCTTCGGTAAAAGACCCAGATGAAAATTTATGTGCACTCCCTCCAACAGTGTCACCTGCACCAAAAAGACCTTCTACTGTAAGCATTCTATTATAACCCCAAAAGTATTCTGGAGGCGAAAGATCTTCCGGACCACTTACCCAAGCTCCTGAGCAAGTAGCGTGTGAACCCATAACATAAGGTTCTGAGGTAGTTAGTTCAGGATTGGTATATTTCGGATCTATATTTTGGGACGCCCACACTACAGCTTGACCAACTGTCATACCTAAAAAATTTTCCCAACCAACTGTTTCTAAGTGTGGATCTTGAAATGCTTCTTTCGTTACCATGTGAATTGGTCCACCTCCTGCCATAACTTCTTGAATAAAAGCGTGATTTCTTAAACATGTTGGTGTTGGATGATGGTCAATATATTCTCCTACCATCTCCTTTGTATGGTCATACCATTTCTTTTCGTAATTTTCTCCATTTGCATTCTGAGTATAGGTTTTTAAATGTAAAAAATACGCACCTACTGGACCATAGCCATCTTTAAATCTACATAAGACAATTCTATTTTCCATTTGAGTCATTTTTGCTCCAACTGATATTGGTAAAGCATAAGCAGATCCATTGCTCCAAGGAGCGTACCAGGTTCTACCCATACCTTCTCCAACAGCTCTAGGTTTAAAAATATGAGATGCGCCTCCCGCAGAAACAATCACAGTTTTTGCTCTAAAAACATAATAATCCCCAGTTCTCATGTTAAATCCAACCGCGCCACCAATTCTATTTTCTTTTTCATCGTCCATTAAAAGATGAGTAACCATTATTCTATTGTAAATTTTATCAGCTGATTTCTTCGCAGCCTCAGCTACTATTGGTTTATAGCTTTCGCCATGTATCATGATTTGCCATTTACCTTCTCGTAAATATCGACCTGTTTTTTCATTCTTCATCATTGGTAAACCCCACTCATCGAACATATGTACAGTTGAGTCCACATGTCTCGCCATATCATAACCAAGATCTTCTCTAACCATACCCATTAAATCATTTCTTGCGTACCTTACATGATCCTCTGGTTGATTTTCATTCCATTGCATTCCCATGTAACAATTAATTGCGTAAAGACCTTGAGCGACAGCACCGCTTCGATCAATATTAGCCTTTTCGACACAAACTATTTTTAAATTTCTGCCCCAGTGTCTTGCCTCAAAAGTTGCTCCAGTGCCGGCCATACCTCCGCCTACAACTAAAATATCACAATCCTCATAATGAGTTTTATGTTTTGGCATTAATAGTAAACACCCTTTTTAAAGGATTCTTTACTTATTGTTGGAAGTTCCTTGTTGGTATTCAATCCTTTTGGTTCAGAATAAAGTATTTCAGAATTAATTTCACCTTGATTTGGTTTGTCAACTTCAGAAAGTTTTGGAATAAATTTACCCCAAGGTTTAGTGGTAATTGGAGACACAAAGTCTTTTTCTGTTCCATTCCTAAATTTTATTTTCCAAGAAATTGTCCCTTTTTCTTCCTCTCTTCTCACTCTTACGCTATGCCCCATGGGCGCAAAATCAGCGTACCCTCTAACATCAATTGCATGATTTGGACATGCTTTCACACAAGAGTAACACTCCCAGCAAAAATTAGGCTCAATATTTTTAGCACGTCTAATAGTTTCATCAATGTGCATAATATCTGACGGACAAATATCTACACAGTGGCCGCATCCATCACATCTAGTCATATAAACGAAAGTTGACATAATTTTATTCTCCTTTTTTAATTTCTTTTATCATATTAATAGTGTTTTGGTTCCTCTCTTTTTATACCTAGGCCAAATTGTTCAGGAGCATCTGCTGGAGGAGGTAAATTATCTCTCGATCCATCAGCTTCTGCTAAATTTTTTTGAATTGCTGCTCCAGGTTTATAAAACATATGGGCAAATTTTGACCAGTATACACCGCCAAATAAAACAAGATTAGATATAATAAATAATGCTAAAAATAATGTAGCATCCCATCTATTTTCTAAACTTAAAGATTGCAGGAATGACCAAATTAAACCAAAGAAAGCGCATGCTATGAGCGCTAATACAAAAAGATCTGCTTGAATAATTCTGTACCAAGGAAAAGCTTCTGAATAAACATCAACTCTTAAAAAAAACCAAAACCACGAACCTCCAACTACAGTCATTATAGCGCCTAAATGCCAAATAATTGGCCATAGAATTGGTGTCTCTGAAGAAGGTGAAGCATAACAAAAAATCATTACTACTGAGCCAACCCAAAACAATATTGTTCCATACATTCCAAGTAAATGGGCTACTCTTCTTTTTCCCGCACCTAACTCAGACGTAGTTGCTATATCACTTGCTATAGTTTTTAAAATAACAGAGGTTTTTTCTGTTGTAGAAAGATTTTTTTTTGCTGACTTTTTAGCTTTTTTAGCATTTTCAAAAAAATACTTAACATTTTTTTTATGAATAATGTCAAGAAGAGTACTTACTATTACAAGTGAAATCATAATAATTACAAAGGCTTGCATCATTATAGGTGCAACCGTGCCAGAGAGTTGAGAAAAAGGATTGACAGTAATCAACATATGACTTTTCCTTAGTTTAGTTGGTTAGATTTTATTAAGCAGCTGCCTGAAGTTTATGTTTAGCAGCCATACCGCTTAAAAAATTCCATAGATATTTCGCCGTTGACAATGCAGCTTTTTCAGCTTTATCTTGTTCTTCTTCAGACAAGCTATCTAATAATTTTTCGCAAGCTTCTCTGTGATGAACGTCTGCTGCTTTATGAACTTCAAAAAATTCCAAACCTTTTTTTGAATTTACTCCGTAGTGAGTTTTAAGACCTCTTATTTTTGTATCTGCTATTTCAGGAACTTGTCTTTCGTACGTGTATAAAGATCCTAATCCCTCCGCATAACTAGCCCTTGCATTTTTGAAAAAATTTTCAATTAGCTCTTTCGTAAAATTATAACTTTCTTTTTTTTCAATTTCATCAGCTTTTGCACCAACTGAAAGAGCAAAGTTTTTCCAGAGCATAGGGTGATCTGCATCTTTTTTTTCTTCATCTTGTAAGTTTTCAAGAAGTATTCTTCTTTTATCAAGATCTTCGCAAATTGAATGTGTTGCACTTATATATCTAGGAAATGCTTTTACATGTTGGTAGTACTGCTCAGCATAATCTTTAATAATTTCTCTATTTAATTTTCCTTCATTCCATGACTTGTAGAATGGGTGTTTAAGTAAGTGATACTCGTCTAGTTTTTCATTTAGTTTTTTTGAAAACATTTAATCTCCTTTGTTGAGAAGATTCTATTGAAAATTAAAATAAATGGGAAGTGAAATAATGTATCTACCCATACAACCTTAAATTGTAACTTTTTCCCTAAGTATTGGTTTTTCATCTATTGGCAGATGAACCAAGGTGGCAAAAAGTGATAAAGCAATTGAGATATACCAAGCGTAATCATAGGAGCCGTAAAGGTCGTAGAAATATCCGCCTAAATACGCTCCAAAAAAAGATCCTATTTGATGACTAAAAAATACTATACCAAAAAGTGAACTTAAATACTGTGTACCAAAAATTTGAGCAACAATACCGTTTGTTGGCGGCACAGTTGATAGCCATAGCATTCCAAAAGCGATACCAAAAATTATTGATGTCATCATAGAAACAGGTAAAAAAATAAATAATGCAATAACTACTGCTCTTGAGAAATATAAAATACTTAACAAAATTTTCTTACTGTATTTCGTGCCAAGATAACCCATCCCCAGAGTACCAATAATATTAAAGAATCCAATTAAAGCTAAAATAATAGCTGCCGACCATTCGCCTAATCCTTTTTCTTGCATATAACCAGGTATATGAGTCGCGACTAAAGTGATTTGAAAACCACAGACAAAAAAACCCGAAACTAATAAGACATAACCTTTATGTGAAAAGGCTTCTTTAATAGCTTCAATAAAAGATTGTTTTTTTATTGAAGTGGACTCAAGAATAACTGATTTCTTAACTGGAAAAAGAAAAATGGAAGCAATTAATCCGAATAAAATAAAAAACAAATAATAAAGAAGGGTATTTTCCCAGCCAAATTCTATAAGACTGTATTTAGTAAATAAGGGTGTCGCAAAATATCCCACTGATGCTGAAGCTGTAACTATTCCTGTAGCCAAAGTTCTTTTTTCATTGGAAAAATGTTTCCCTACCTCAGAAACAGGTACGCTCATTGCAGTAGCTCCAAGGGCTGTACCAACTAAAACACCTAGACTTAATTGAAAGTATATTCCTGTATTAGGTCCGTTAAAAAGAAGGAAAATACCTAGGCCAAAAACTAAAAAACCCAAAAAAACTGCTTTGTTACCTCCGTACTTATCCGCAAATAATCCAAAGATAGGAGCCATTAATCCCCAGAAAAACATTTGTATACCAATAGCTAATCCAAACTCTGTTCTAGAAACTGATAATGCCTCCTCAAAAACAGAAAAGAACAAACCAAATGTTTGTCTTAATCCCATTGAGACAAGAATGATACCGCAGGCGGATAAAAGAGTTATAAGGGCAAGCTTGTTTTGAATAAATCTGTCTGACATTTTAGTATTCAAAAATATTTTACAATTTTCCTTCTTTTCTCATTCTCTCTCTAATCTTTGTAGCTGAAATTTGTTGAGTTTTTTCATCAAGAACTATTTCCTCTATTTTATATCCTACGCCTCTGCCATAGCAGATATTAGTTATGTTTGGAACCAAAGTAACTTTTACTCTATTTTTATAATCTTTTAATGCGCTTAATATGTTTTTTTTAACAGTCTCAAAGTCAAAGGGATTATCGCCTACACCTTTAACATCTCTGACCATTATATTTACCTGACCAGTTTTTTTTAAAATTTCTTCAAAAAGTTTTTGATGACCGTCGTGCCACGGCTGCCATCTACCCAACATTTGAGCAGTAGGTTTTTTATTATCCCAAACATAGTCTTCCATTTTGTTCCCCATAAATTATTTTAAATTAAATTTTAATTTATTTACTTAATATGCCTTAAAGATCTCTTTAAATCACTAATTAAATCTTTTGGATCCTCTAGCCCAATATGAAGTCTCACTAAATGTTCGTCTTTATCAAGTTTTAAGAACTTTCTATTTCCTTGCTCCCTTAGATCTTGATGAAGCGCGAGACTTTCAAACCCTCCCCAACTATAACCATAGCCAAATAATTTAAGTGAATTTATGAATTTGATTACTGAGTTTTTGTTTTTTGCTTTTATTTTTAAACCCATTAAACCTGAGGCACCAGAATAGTATTTTTTCCACATCCTAAAATTTTTTGAATCTTTTTTGTAAGGATATAGAAGTTTTATTTTTTTATTTTTTGATAAAAAACCTGCAACTTTTTTTGCATTTTCTTGGTGTTTGTCTAAACGGACATCGAGAGTTCTTAAACCTCTTAAAATGAAATATGCATCATCTGGGCTCAATCTAAGTCCAGTAATTTTAGTAGCCTGCTGTACGTGTTTAAAAACTTTTTTATTAACTGCTAAACTTCCACCCATAACATCAGAATGGCCAGAGTAATACTTGGTAGCTGAAACAATCGACATATCAAAACCTAATTTCATTGGTTTCAAAAAATAAGGTGTGCCCCATGTATTATCTATTGCAGAAATGATTTTATTTTTTTTTGCTATTGAAATAATCTTTGACAAATCTTGAAATTCAAAAGTGTTACTTCCTGGATTTTCAACAAAAATCAATTTTGTTTTTTTTGTTATTTTTCTTTTCAAAGTTTCTAATTCGTGTGGATCATAGAAAATAACTTTTATTTTAAAATCTTTTAAAAAATCTTCTGTTAAAAGACGAGTAGGATTGTAAACTGGATCCGCTACAAGAATTTCATCTCCAGGCCTTACTATGCTAAAGATTGATAAGAATACTGAACCAAAACCTGTTGGAGTTAGGAAAACATGATAAGACTCCTCCATTTTTGTTAACATCTTTTCAAGTATGTGTGTTGTTGATGTTCCTTGTCTTCCATAGTCAAAATGACCACCAATTGGATTCTTTTTATTTCTATTTTGAGTCTTCCTTAAGTCTTGCATTGATTTAAAAATTATAGTGGAAGCTCTCACTACAGGAGGATTTACTGATTGATTATAATAATCTTTAGCAGTGTGCTTTAAAAAAGTTTTGAAAGATCTATCCATAAAAAAATTGATATGCTTAAAATAGAATGCTATATGAGCTAAACAAGGTCAATATAAATATATAATAAAGGAGATGTTTGTTATGGGTTATCCTAAAAAGCATAGGGGCAGAAGAAAAATAGGCTCAAAAAAAAGAAGAGCTAGAAAAAGAAATAAAAGAAAATAGAACTGACAGTAAATATAACATTTTAATATAAATGATGTTCAATAATTTCGCTAAAAAAATAAGGAATTATGCCATCGCTTCGTTTCTTATTCCATTAATTGCAATCAACGCATGTTTTCTCATTTATAAATTTTTGGGAGATTTAGACATAAGACTATACCCTAATTTTAAATGGAATGAGCAAAAACAGATAATCCAGTGGAACGAATACGATTTTTTAATGAATGATACTAAATCCTTTAAATTTACGGTTTGCCCAAAATATCAAAGAATAGTTTTATATAATTTTACTGATAATCAAAATAAAAAAAGT
Source organism: Pelagibacterales bacterium MED-G40 (assembly GCA_002457515.1). Lineage (GTDB taxonomy): Bacteria > Pseudomonadota > Alphaproteobacteria > Pelagibacterales > Pelagibacteraceae > Pelagilacustribacter. Next base: position 25,332 of record NTJN01000004.1, read on the forward strand.
GCGAGTGAATATTCTAATCTTGTTCAAGGTTTAATCACAAATAATAAAGTTGATTCAGTAACTATAGTTCAAAATAAAAAAATTCTTGACAATAGTTGTGTTAAGAATAGTCCATCTTTATATTCGTTATTATTAAAACTTGGTTGGTTAGAAACAATATTAATAAAAGCTTTTAAAGATAATCCTGTTGGTTTTGCTAAAATTAAAAACCCATACTTATATGGAGAGGTGTCAATAAGTAGAACTGCAAGACACTTCCCCGCAATATTTATTTTCAAATCTTTTCTAATTTTAAGTTCTTTTTTATTGTTTTTATACTGGAAAAATACCTTAAATTTATTTAATGCATTAAAAAATAAAAATATTTTAAATAATTTTTCAAAAAAATTTTTTTATTTTGGAATATTTTCTTGCATATTTTTAGCACTACATGCTGCTTTTTTAGGTTTAGATATTGACTCAAAATTATTTGCCAAAATTAGAAAGTTAATAATAATTTTATTTATTGTATTTGAGATACTGGCTCAAATTTACTTAACAAAAAATTTATTTAAATTTAAGGAAAAATTAGAAAAATATATTCATCCTCTAATTCTAAGAATTAAAATTATCTTTGTTGTGACGGTATTTTTAGTTACCTTTGTAGCATTTACAATTTTAGCTTTCGGCAATCCAAGCAGTTCGTTTAAACACACTTTGGAATGGAACTACTTTGCTTTCTTACTTTTATATTATTTGTTCAGTAGGTTTCTTTGGAGAAGAACCACTTAAATTCCTAGGCTTTCGCCTAAGAATTTAGTAGTTTTGGTTCGTCGTTGTAAGGCGCTACCGCCGAACCTCCCGATCAACCATTTTAGCGCTACTCAGTTGACCTTTCTGCCCTTTAAGCTTGAACCTCTCGGCTTTTCCCTAAATGGCCAGTTAAGAGTTGCCTCTTAATTAATTTTATTAAAACATATTTAGAAAAAAAAAGTATCACTTTTTGGTTGTTTTAATTCTAGCTGTGAATTACGTGGATAAAGTTTTGTTTATCCAGCCGCCTCCTAGAACCCTAAACCCTTGGTTGTCCTTTAAATAAAAAACACACGCTTGACCAGGAGAAATTCCAAATTCTTTTTCTAAAATTTCTACTTCAGCCTCTGAACCTTTTATATTTATTTTTGCTCTAAGCAGCTTTCCAGTTGATCTTATTTTTATAAAAATTGGATTATTAAAATTTTTTAAAGAGCCCAAAACATTCAGGTCTTTTAATATAACTTTTTTTATATATAAAGCCTCTTTTGGTCCAACAATAATTTTATTATTTTTTGTGTCAATATTAGTTACGTATAAAGGTTTGCTATCAGAAATTTTAATTCCTCTTCTTTGACCAATAGTGAAATTAACTATTCCTTCATGAGAACCTAGTCTTTCACCATCTAAGCTAACAATATCACCTTTTTTGAAAGACTCAGGTCTAAACTTTCTGATTACTGCACTATAATTTCCACCAGGAACAAAACAGATGTCTTGGCTATCTGGTTTATCAGCAACATTTAACTTTAAATTATGAGCGATTGACCGTGTGTCTTTTTTTTCAATTTCACCTAGAGGAAATCTTAAATAATCTAATTGATCTTGAGATGTGCTAAATAAAAAATAACTTTGGTCTCGGTTCTGATCTTTTGCCATATACATGCTCGCTTCACCATTTGTTTTTATCCGAGAAACATAATGACCAGTCACTAATGCATCTGCTTTTAGTTCTTTAGAATGTTTAAATAAATCTCTAAATTTTACAGTTTGATTACATTGTACGCATGGGATAGGTGTTTCTCCTGAAACATAACTATCTATAAAAGAGTCGATAACCTCAGACTTAAATTTTTTTTGATAAAATAAAATTTTATGATCTATATTGAGTTTCTCAGAAACTCTTTTAGCATCTAGAATATCTTGACCAGCACAGCACTGCCTGCTGTCTTTTGGTTTTTTTGCATCATCGTAAAGCTTGAGAGTTATACCAGTTACATTGTAACCCTCATCTTTCATTAAACCCGCAACGACAGAGGAGTCAACACCACCAGACATTGCTACTACTACTTTTGTATCTTTTGGTGCTTTTTTTATCCCTAGTGAATTAATCATGTTCTGTATATATTATAAAAAACTAAAATTTTCCATTATGCAATACGATCTTGAACCTGGTAATTTTGTAATAAATCCCCTAGAAAAACATTGGGGAATAGGTCAGATACAGTCTATTATCAAAAATAAGGCTACGGTTAATTTCCAACATATGGGTAAAATGGTTATAAATCTACAAAAAGTAAATTTAGAGAAAGTTTCAAGTAAATAATGAATACTAAAGAACTTAAAAATATTGCTGAAAGTCTCAATGAAGCTATGGAAACTGCAGGAGCCTTATCAATTAAAATTTATAACCAAGGCCTTAAAATTAAAATAAAAGAAGATGGTTCGCCTGTTACTAATGGTGACATTGAAGTTAATAAAATTATTACAGAGAAAATAAAAGTACTTACTCCAAATATACCGATTGTATCAGAGGAAACAGTAGACTTAACTAAAAAAAATAAATTAAAAACATATTGGCTAATTGATCCAATAGATGGAACTAAAGAATATATCTCTGGAAAAGATGAATATACTTTAAACGCAGGTTTGATAATTAACAAAATACCCACTTTAGGAGTTATTGGAGTTCCAAAAAAAAATAGAATATTCTATTCTTTTGGAAAAAATAATTCTTTTTTGATTGAGGGCAAAAATACTAAAGTTTTAAACTGTAAAAAAAAGACACCTAATAATGAAATTATTGCTTTAACTAATCATACTAATCCACCGGATATTATTTTAAAAAAATTAAAAAATTATGGAATGACTTCTTTTAGAAAGCTAAGTAGTTCATATAAGTATTGTGTTATAGCTAACGGAGAATTTGATATATACGCAGATAAAGTTCAAGCAAACGAGTGGGATGATGCTGCGGGACACGCAATTGCAGAACACGCTGGTGCTTTAGTAACCGATCTTGAAAATAACTATTTTGAATATGGGAGAGAAGATTATAAAAATCCAACCATATTAATTAGACGATCAGATGACTTAAATGCTTAAAACAATTTTAATAATCGTTTTATCAGTTACTTTTTTTGGAGTACTTTTTTTTATTATCGTAAGAAACCTACTTAGAAATAAGCTAAATGATTTAGTAGAAGAGGAAAAAAAGAAAAAAAAATTAAACAATCTTAAGTAATTTATTAAATTCCTTGCTATCCAGATTTAAAACTCTTTTGGATAAATCAAAACTGAAACCTCCTCTAGCTAATATACCCATATCTTTTTTATAAAATAATTCTCTATTCATTTGGGGTCTTAATGGGCCAATTCTTCTACGTTTGCATAACTTTAATGCTGAAACAAAATCAGGTTCTATTTGATTTTCTTTTATTTTGTTAATGCTTTGTTTAATGTACTTAATGTCTACACCTTTGTTTCTCAAAGATTGATTGATTTTATTTAATGAATAACCTCGCCTTAAAAAGATTCTTGCTTTGGAATCTGAATAAAGTTCCTCATTTATAAATTTATTTTTTTCAAGATTTATTATGATTTCATCAATAATTGAGGATACTTCTTTTTTTGATTTTGAACCTTTAATTTTTGTGAGGTATTTTTTTAAAAGATATACTTTTAATTGTTGTTTAGAAGGACTGTATTTTTCTAAATATGAATAAGCTAAATCTTTTAAATTGGTTGTGAGGTCTTCAAAATCACTTTTATTTGATGTGGGATTCATGAAATTAATATACTATATTATTTTGTATGATAAATAACCTTGAAACATACCTTACGTTGGAAAATATTTATCTGTTGGCAAACTGGGGGGTAATCCCTTTTTGGTTAATGTTATTAACTATACCTAACCAGCCAATAACGAAATTTTTAGTTAACTCAGTAATTGCTCCATTAATACTTGCGTCAGCTTATGTTTATTTGGCTTATAAATTATATTTAGATGGAGAAGTGTTTGAGGTTTTCCAGCTATACTTTGGTTTGGATAATCTTTATTCAATATATTCAAATGATACTTTTTTACTAATATTTTGGTTACATTTTCTCTCAATTAATTTGTTCATTGGATCCTGGATGTCTAGAGATGCTCAAAAATATATGGTGCCAAAAATTTTAACTATGGTATCGCTAATATTAATTTATTTTAGTGGACCCGTTGGTTTAGTTTTCTATTGGATTATAAGAATTTTTTTCGCTAGAAAAATTAGTTTCTATGAGTAAAACTTTTGAATTCTATTTTGATTTTGTAAGCCCATATTCTTTCATTGCTCATAAAGAAATAAGAAAGTTAGAAAAAAAAAATTTAATTAAAGTTAGATACAAGCCTGTTTTATTAGGAGGTTTGCATAATTTACACGGAATTAAGGCGCCAGCTTTTATTCCATCAAAGGCAAAGTTTATGATTAAAGATTGTAAGTTAATAACTGAAAAAAAAAGGATAAGTTTCAAATTTAATTCTTACTTTCCGATTAAAACATTAAATTTAATGAGAGGTTCACTAGTTGCAGAAGAGGACAACTTTCAAAATTATTATATAGATAAAATTTTCGACTCTGTTTGGAAAGATGGTCTTAATATGAATGATCAATCGATAATAGATAAAATTTTAAAAAATATTAATGTAAATCCAAAGACTTTCTTTTTAAGATTAAATAGCGAGAGTATTAAAAATCTTTTAAAGAAAAAAACTAGTGAAGCTTTTGATAAAGGAATATTTGGAGCACCCACTTTTTTTGTAAATAATAAAATATTTTGGGGTCAGGATAGACTTGACTATGCTTTAACTGAGTCAAAAAAATAATTCATTTTTTTTCTTTTTTTATAATTTCAAAGCCTGTTTTTTTTAGAGCATCAAAACCACCGTCTACATGGGCAACGTTAACAAAACCCATATCAACAAGAGTCTTTGTGGCTAATGATGAACGAAAACCAAGGGCACAATAAAGGATCATCTTTTTTTTATCATCAATTTTACCTTTCTTGTAATACGAGCTTTCTGGGTCTAGCCAAAATTCTAACATGCCTCTAGGAATATGAATTGAATTTTTTATGGTTCCTTCTTTCCAAATCTCTCTTATATCTCTTATATCAATTAAAACACATTCATTGTTTTCATTAAGCTTTTTAATGTCTTGAGCGCTTAGTGTTTTAATGTGTTTTTTTGCCTCTGCAACTAGCTCTTGTGAGGATTTTATTTTCATAATGTTAATAGTTGTATACTATAGCTTAAGTAATTTAAAGATATGAAAAAAAACAAACCAAATAAAGAAAGTTTTTTTAAAAAAATTTTCATCAAAATTTGTCGTCTTTTAGGATATGAAATTATAAATCAAAGTAGTGTTTTTATACCTACATCAAATAAATATCTTAATGAAAATTTAAGCGTACAGGGAGAAAAATTAATAACTGTGCCTATGGGAGAAATTAAAGTTACAAGGCCGGTTCAAACTCTTGATATCATTATTAAATCCTGCACTTCGGTAAACTTGGTGTCTCAAAATAAAAAAAGATTATTTGATTATGAAAAATCTGAATATACTCTTAGAACAATAAACTCAATTATTAGAAGTATAAAATATTCTCAAAAATTTACTAAAAATATTAACTATAAAATTTATGTTATTGACTCTGGTTCTAGTGAAAAAGACATAGTTACTATTAAAAACATGCTCAAAAATTCTTTAATAAAAAATAAGATAATTAGTTTAAACTTAGATGAATTTACTGACAGAATTAAAGTTATTAATAAAAATAACGAGGTCTTCGAGAATAATATGAAATCAACTATGGCAAGTATTTTACAATCCTTTCATTTTGCTAAAGAAAATTGTGAAGATATTATTTACTTTGTTGAAGATGATTATGTTCATAAAGAGGAAAGTTTGTTTGAGATGATTCTTGCATATGAAAAATTATCCACATTATTGGAGAAAGAAATTTTCTTATGTCCTGTAGATTATCCTTATTTATACAAATCAGACAACCCTACTAAGGTCTATTTAGGCCACAAAAATCATTGGCGGACAGTAGAGGAATCTTTATTGACATTTTTAACTAGTAAACAGATGCTCGAAAAACATTGGGATAAGCTTATAGAAATGGCGACAATTGAGAGTTTTCCATATGAAACAGCATTACACAAAATTTATAAGATGGAAAAATGTTTTTCTCCCATTCCATCTTTAGCAATGCATTGTACTAATATTAATTCCACCTTTGGTCTATCTCCAAACATTAACTGGAAAAAGTTGTGGGAAGATAATCAGCTTTAAATAAAGAAGGCCCGATTTTACTCGGACCCTCTTATACCTCTATAAACAAGGGAAGGTATTTTATAATTTTAGTCTCTTATACCGTAAGCAACTACGCCAACTTCAGATTTATCAGTACCAAGTCTTTCGGCTTCTTTACTGATTCTAATTCCGATAGTTGCTTTCATTATTGACCACACTATGTATGATACTACGAAAACAAAAAGTACTATTGAAATTGTTCCGAGCAATTGTGAACCAAAACTCACGTCAGAGTTTGTAAATGGAACTGCTAATGTACCCCATACTCCGGCAACCAAGTGTGCAGGAATAGCTCCAACAACATCATCAATTTTTAATTTATATAATAATTTTGTTGAGTAATACATTAATACTCCAGCAATAGCTCCAATAACAATTGCGGCAAGCGGACTAGGTGTTAAAGGCTCAGCTGTTATACCAACTAAACCAGCTATCGCTCCGTTAAGCATCATAACCACGTCTGTTTTACCAGCAGAAAGTCTTGATACTAGAGCAGCAGCCATAACTCCACCGGCAGCAGCTAAGTTTGTGTTAATGTAAATTGTTGCAACAGCACTCACGTCTTCAAGAGTACCAGCAGCTAATTGCGAACCTCCGTTGAATCCAAACCAACCTAACCAAAGTATAAATACTCCCAATGTTGCTAATGGAATTGAAGAAGCTGCAAAAGGTGCCATAGCTTTCACGCCACCTCCTGAAGTAAATCTTCCTGTTCTAGCACCAAGCACTATTGCGCCTGCAAGAGCAGCAGCTCCCCCAGCGGCATGTACTAATGTTGAACCTGCAAAATCAGAGAAACCAGCAGCTGATAACCAACCACCGCCCCATTGCCATCCCATTTCAATTGGATAAATAAATCCAGTTAAAATAGCCGCAAATAAGAAGAATGGCCAAATTTTAATTCTTTCGGCCAGTGTCCCTGATACGATTGACATTGTTGTTGCACAGAAAACCATTTGGAAAAACCAATCTGATCCAGCCGAATATCCATCCTCTAAAGATGAAGCATCGCTCCAAGCGGAGAAAGATCCTATCCATCCGCCTTCTGGTATACCGTAAGCTAAATTATAACCCACCAACCAGAACATTATTCCGGCAATCGAGTACAAACCTATATTTTTTGCGCAGATAGCCGAAACACTTTTAGATGTTACCAGCCCAGATTCTAGCATAGCAAAACCTGCCGCCATCCACATCACTAGAAAACCTGACATTAAAAATAGGATTGTATTAAAAATGTATTGAACCTCTGCAGATACCGTGGTTTCGGCATAACCTAAACCTGCAAATGCAAAATAAATTGCACTTCCTGCAAAGAAATAACCTAAATATTTTTTCATTTTAACTCCTTTGTTAAGGACAGTTAATCTATTTTAAATTTTTAAAGAATTGATAAGTGTAGATTTTAGTTATGCAGTTTTTGCAAGACGTTTAACAGCTCTTATTCTTTAGAAAATAAGAGCTGTTAAATAACGTTATTTATTAAACATTTCTTTCAAGCTTTTTGCGGGTAAAAATTTGACTTTTTGAGAAGCAGCTATTTGTATTGACTCCCCAGTTCTTGGGTTTCTGCCAACTCTAGCTTTCCTTTTAGCCACTTTATAAGTGCCGAAACCAGCTATTTTCACTGTCTCATCATTCTTCAACTCATTGAGAATAATGGTAGTAATTGAGTCAAAAGTTCGCTCTGCATCAGCTTTACTTTGGCCTAATGTTGACGATATTTTTGCTACTAGTTGTTTTTTGTTCATTTATGCCCCTTTTTATTATGTTTTTAATCTCAACAAATAATGAGGAAAATCAACAGTTTTATTAGTACTTTAAATAAATATTAACACTATATATAGTACACTTAAAAAATGCCTGTTTTTATTGACTTTTTTAACAGATTAAAAAAACCCTAAAATAGCCCAATATCTTTTAAATCATTAAAAGTTGTGAAAAACATTAATGAAAATAGTAAAAAAAGACCGATTCGAAAAAAATGTTCTTGAGTTTTTTGTCTTAACGGCCTGCCCAAAACTTTTTCAAAAGCATAAAACATTAAATGTCCTCCGTCTAACATTGGAATTGGAAAAAGATTAATTAGACCTAAACTTATTGAAATATAGGCAGTTATTGTCAAAAAGGCTAATAATCCATGTTGAGCCACCTGGCCTGTTATTTTTGCAATTTTAATTGGACCCCCTAATTGTGAAGTGTCTCCCCTGCCTTGAAATAATTGTAAAATAAATTCTAAAGATGTTTTAGTTACAAACCATGTCTCCTTAGAGGCATAAAATATAGCTTTTACTGGACCGAGTTTTTCTTTGTTGAATTCATTATTAACTGGAGCAACTTTGATACCTACTACTTTTCTATTTATATCATTTCCTAAAGAATCTTTACTTTTAATAATTTTAGGCTTTATGGATAAAGAAATTTCCTGTTGATTTCTTTGAACCTTAAAAAGTATTTTATCAGATACAGAAGCATTAATATATGTGGAAACATCTAAAATACTGTTCACCTTGTTGTTCGCAATTTCAAGTATAATATCATTTTTTTTTAATCCATTAATAAAAGCTGGTGAATCTTTTTGAACTTCTTGTATTTGAGCTGGAGTAAAATCTTTTCCAACAAAAATATAAATACAAGCAAATATAAGTATTGCTAGTACAAAATTTGCAAATGGTCCTGCAGCAACAACTAATGATCTTTGATATAATGGTTTAGTGACAAAAAGTTTTTGTCTATCGATTTTATTATATTTCTTTAATAACTCCTCTTGTTCAGATTGACTAAAAACATTTCTATCTCCAAAAAATTTGACATAACCTCCTAAAGGTATAGCGCAAAACTTCCATCTCGTACCTGATTTATCATTAAAACCAAATAGCTCTTTTCCAAAACCAATTGAGAAATCAGTCACACCTACTCCATATTTTTTTGCAAAATAATAATGTCCATACTCATGAACAAAAACAACTAAAGTTATTAATACTAAAAATGGTACCAGATAATTTAGAATTGCCATTCACTCACCTTGCTAAAAAGAAAATTTCTGAACGCAGTAACTCTTGCTACATTCTTGAGTGACTCTGGAAATACAAAATGCGTCTCTGTATTAGGGCCTTCATGATTTGGAAGTATTTTTGTTATATTTGGAACGTTATGAGCTATGTAATCAGGCAATGCAGCCAAACCTACGCCGCTTTGTACGGCTAATAGTAAGCCATAAACGCTATTTACTCTCATAACTGGTTTCCTTTTTTTATTGTCTTTCACACCAAGTTTCAATGCCCAATCAGGGTTAAAGACTGGAGATGGTGCACCTCTGCCATAAGTAATAAAATTATGTTTATTTAAATCTTGAACATTTTTTGGATAACCCTGTTTCTCTAAATAATTATTAGAGCCATAGATATGATAATGAAAATCTACAAATTTTTTTTGGATATAGTTTAATTGTTTTGGTCTTCTCATCCAAATTCCTATATCCGCCTGCCTAGTACTTAAATCTAGCTCTCTATCATCAAAAATTAATTCAACTTCTATACCTGGGTATAATGACATGAATTCCTGAATTCTAGGAGTTAACCAAGTGGTACCAAAACTTACAACTGTAGTGACGGTAAGTTTTCCGGTAATTTTGTCTTTTTCATTACTTAAAGTTGCTTCAACATCTTTAAGTTTGGAGATTATATCATGAGCAGTTTTGAATAGATATTTACCATTATCGGTTAAAGCTAAACCTCTGGCATGTCTCTCAAAAAGTTTAATTTTTAACTCGTTTTCCAATGATTGAATTTGTCTACTTATTGCTGACTGACTTAAGTTTAAAATAGTCGACGCCTTAGTAAAACTACTAGCTTCTGCAACGGTATGAAAAATTTTTAATTTATCCCAATCCATATTGAAAATTAATTATAGTTTATTTATTTGGATTTACTATAGCTCTTCCAAAAAACTCACCTTTTAAAAGCTTTGGATAAGTCTCTAGAAGTTCAGTAAATGAAAGCTCTTTAGTAAAAGATTGAACTTTAGTAAAATCAATTAATTTTGCAGCCTCTCCCCAAACAAATTCTCTTCTTTTAATTGAAGATCCTGAAGAGTCGATTCCCCAAAGTTTTACACCTCTTATTATAAAAGGCATCACGTTTGTATTAATCTTTATTCCACCAGCGTTACCGCATGCTGCAATAATTCCTCCGGGTTTAGTTTGAGCAAATATTTTTGTTAATGCAGCTCCTCCAACGGTATCTACTACTCCATCCCATATTCCTTTTTCAAGCAACTTGCTTTCCCCTTCAAATTCTTTTCTGTCTAGAATATTTTTTGCACCCAAATTTTTGAGATAATCGTTTTTATCTTTTTTTCCTGTAACGGCATGAACATCATAACCCATTTTTGACAATATCATTACAGCTATACTTCCCACACCTCCTGTTGCTCCGGTAACTAAAACATCTTTAACTTTCTCTCCTAATAATAATTCTTCTTTTGCTTTAACTGCAAACGAACAAAGAAGGGCTGTGAAACCAGCCGTACCAAGCATCATTGATTTATGCATATCTAAATCTTTTGGAATTTTAATTAAAAAATTTGAGTCTACTTTTGCATATTGAGAAAAACCACCGAAGTAAGCTTCTCCTACTCTAAAACCAGTTAAAATAACTTTATCATCCTTTTTAAATTTGGCATCTTCACTCCCAACAACTGTTCCTGAAAAATCTATCCCTGGAACAAATGGAAATTTTCTAACTATTCTCCCTCCATCTTTTAGTATAAGTGCATCTTTATAATTAAGACTAGAATAATCGATCTTTACTAAAACATTTCCCTCTTTTAAATAGGATTGATCTATTTCTTTAATTTCTCGAGTAAATTTATTGTTTTGATTGTCTATAACTATTGCTTTAAATTTTTCTGACATCCAAATATTAATTGTTACTTAGCGATGTATCTCAAATATCTATTTTGATAACTTAGATCTTCTTTAAAAGTTCCTAAAAAGTAATTAGTAACTGTAGTAGATTTTTCTTTTTTTACCCCTCTCATTGTCATGCACTGATGTGCTGCATCAATAGTTACCGCTACTCCTCTGGCACTAAGAGAGTCCATTAATGTTTTCGCGATTTGCATAGTCAATCTCTCTTGTGTTTGAAGTCTCTTAGAAAAGATTTCTACTGTTCTAGCTAATTTACTTAGTCCTACAACTTTGTCTTTGGGAAGATAGGCGATATGTACTAAACCAATTATTGGAGCCATATGGTGTTCGCAATGACTTTGAAATGTAATATTCTTCTCAACAACCATATCATCGTAACCTTCCACTTCACCAAATGTTTTCTTCAATTCTTGAGAGGGATCTTGTTTATAGCCTTGAAAATATTCTTTAAAAGCTTTTACTATTCTTTTTGGTGTTTCAACTAAACCCTCTCTATAAGGATTTTCTCCTATCCATGTTAAAATGGTTCTAAAAGCTTCCTCGGCCTCTTTATCAGTAACCTCTTTTTTTACAGGGTTTTTATCCGTATCTTTTACTAATTTCATAATTCTGGACATTATTATAGGACATATTTAATGAATGCAAATTGCTATTTTGTCTTTTTTTCATTATTTTACGCCCATGTTTAAAAAAAGAGAAAGTGTATTAGAAGTAGAAGAGGGGAAGTTTCTTTCACCAAAATTTAATGATGAGGGTTTAATCCCTGTTATAACGACTGACCATAAATCTGGCGATGTGCTTATGCACGGTTATATGAACGAAGAAGCGCTCAAAAAAACTATTGAAACTAAAGAAGCATACTATTGGAGCAGATCAAGAAAAGTTTTATGGCATAAAGGAAAATCTAGTGGCTTTATTCAAAAAGTTATAGAAATCAGAATTGACGACGATCAAGACTCTGTATGGATGAAGGTTGATATAGCAGATGGAGCTAGTTGTCATGTTGGTTACAAATCTTGCTTTTATAGAGAAGTGCCTCTCGGTAAAATACAAAATCAAGAAAAAATTGAAATGGAATTTAAAGAAAAGAAAAAAAAATTTGATCCAAAAAAAATATATAAAAACCAAACTAATCCAACAAAACTATGACTGTGGACAAGCCTTTCATTAAAAATGAAAAAGAAACAAATAATATTTGTGAAGAATGTAAAAAATTTAATGAAAGTGTTAAATCAAACTTAATTATGCATGGTTATAAAATTTGTGATAGTTGTAAGATTTCAAAAACTATATTTCCTATTTAAAAACCTCTAAATAAAAATAAAATTAAAAATAATGCAAATGCTTGTATTGCCCATGCAACAATAACAACTCCAAGAGCTTTCCACATACTTTTATAATCTAATGCAGATTTTACTGCTACTACCATACAAGCCAGCATCCAAAAAGCTGAGCCGATAAAAGTAACTGTCATGAGAGTAGGAGTAAATCCAAAAACTCTGATGATACCAGGAGCGCTTGAAAAACCGATAGTTCTTAATAATTCACCATGATTACTTTTTGTTTGTGGATCTGGAAAAAGTTTAACACCAACAATATAAATTATGTATGCCCAAATATACCAGCTTAACAAAGAAAGGATGGGCGCTATTAATAAATTTGATACACCTAAATGTATTGCGCCTACACCAGCCGCTAGGCTCGACAAAACTACAACTGCACCTGCTTGAATAGTTGCTTTTTTGTCTGCCTCAACTTCTTCATACAGATCAATATCAATCTTAATGGCTCTAATTATCCTGTTTAAAAATTTCGAAATCATATTTTTTATCTTTAAAAAAGTATATAACTTAATTATAGAGAAAATAAATATGAAAATACCAAAAAATTTAGATCCAATCATATCTGGAATATCAGCGGCAATAGTTATAGGTATTTTAGCTTTTTTAACTCTTAGAACATCAGCTGGAATATGGCTTATGTTCTCTTTTGGGGCTACGGTTTTTCTAGTTTTTGTTCTTTATGATTTAGAAACTGCGCAGCCAAAAAATATTTTTTTCGGGCATATAATTTCTATGCTAGTTGGTGTCATATTTAATGAAACTTTAGGTTTTTCTTTTTATTCTTTAGGTTTGTCTGTAGGAGTTGCCGTGACTTTAATGGTATATCTTAAAGTAATGCACCCCCCTGCTGCCTCTAATCCTTTAGTAGCTTTATTTATGGACTTGTCTTTCGATTTTATTTTATTCCCAGTTATAGCTGGGACAATTGTAATTATTTTTATGTCTATATTAATAAATAGAATTATCTTAAAGCGCAAATATCCAAAAAAATCTTTTTACCTTAAAAATTTAAAATTATAAAACGTAAGGTTCGGGTCTTTTTTTATTTTCTAAGACTCTCTCAATTGCAAAAGCTTTCAGATCTATTGATTGGTAAGATCCAGTTGTTATCAATTCTGTTAAAGCTCTACCTATTCCTGGAGCCTGCATCAAACCTCGTCCGGTAAACCCAGAAGCCATGTAAACATTTTCATACTTTGGATGTTTTCCTACGACAGCATTATTATCTAGTTTATTACAATCGTAATAACCTGCCCAAGCTCCAGTTAGTTTAAGTTCTTCAAAAATCGGTACTCTTTTAGCTAGAGCTGGCCAAACTAGTTCTTCAAAATGATTCCAATCTGGCTCTAAATCTTTCGCATTGAAAGATGAAATTGGAGAACCTGCTAAATACTCTTTGCCTTCAGGTCTCCAATAAACTCCTGTCGTAAAGTCAGAAATCAGAGGCATATCTGGGATATGTTTGGGGCATTTAACTCTAAAAACGGTATGCTTCTGAGGAACTACAGGTATATCTTTTAATAATTCATTAGTAGAGAAACCTACTGCAGAAATAATAATTTTTGCCTTGATGTCAGAAATATTTTTTATTTCTCCTTTTATAAACTCGGCTCCTAATTCTATTGCTTTATTTTTAAGTGCACTATGAAACATGTGTGGATCAATCCAACCCTCCATCTTCTCATCTGTATAAGTAAATGTTTCTATATTCTCGTCATTAATATATGGAAAAATTTTTTTTAAATCTGATCCTTTGGTGTTTTTTGTTCCTGCTTCACATTCCTTATGATTCTTAAGGGCTTCATATTGTTCTTCGGCATGTTTAGATCCAAATAAAAATAAATAACCATTTGGCACTACACTGGCTGTAGGATTAGGATTTTTTTCTGTTTTTAATAACTCCGGAATTTTAAAAATAAACTCTCTTGCAAATTTTCCTAGTAAAATATTCTCTTTTTGAAAAAACTGTCTTCTAAAACCGCCAAGAGATAATGGAAAAGAAGCATTCTTATAGGTTGGGTCCTTCTCTATAACCTTAACTTTTCTTCCTTCTTTTGATAAAAAATAAGCTGAAGCAGCACCTATTATTCCACCGCCAATTATAACTACATCATCCATAACTAATTTAAATAAAAGATAGCTCCATTAAGTATAAGAGCATAGAATGACCATAACAAATAAGGCATCATTAGTAAAAAACTAATTTTACTGACCTGGTAATAAATTTTCATTAACCAAATTATAAAAACCAATATTATTCCCAGATTAATCAAAGCAAGAAAAATTTGATGAAAGCCAAAAAATATAACGCTCCATATGCTGTTAAAAAATAAGTGAGTAAAGTAAATCTTTAAAATTTTTTTATCTAAAATTTTTTTCCAGGCAGACCACGCGGCCACAGACATAAAAATATACAAGATAGTCCAAACAGGGCCAAAAACCCAGCTTGGAGGATTAAAGCTTGGTAACAGAATTTCTGAATACCAAGGTTCTTTGAAGGATGAAGTGACAAAACTTCCAATCCCAGAAGCTACAAAAGTAACTAAAAGTATTAATCCTAAAGATAGATATTTATTTTTTATCATATTATAAGATATAACTAATTTATGTCTGAAAATCAGAAAAAAGTATGGATTACTGGAGGCAGTAGTGGTATCGGCAAATCAACAGCTGAGAAATTTGCTAAAGAAGGATGGCTAGTTGCTGTATCTGCTAGAAGACAAGAAATTCTAGAGGATATGGCAAAAAATCCTAATATCTCCTCGTATCCTTTAGATGTTGTAAATGAAGATAATTGTAAAAATACTTTCCTCAAAATTATATCTGAGTTTAAAGAAATCGATCTTTGTATTTTTTGCAGTGGTACATACGATCCAAAAAAAGAGAAAGAAATTAATATAAAACAGAATAAATTTGTTATGGATGTAAATTATTTTGGAGTTTTAAATTGTGTTAAAGCAGTTGAAAAATATTTTAAAGAAAGAAAAGGAGGTCATATATCGATAGTTTCTTCTATAGCTGGTTATCGTGGATTACCTAATTCCAGTGGTTATGGTCCCTCTAAAGCAGCTTTAAATAATTTTGCAGAGAGTATCTATTTTGATTTTAAAAAACACAATGTGAGAGTATCAATAATATCTCCGGGATTTATAAAAACACCATTGACTGATAAAAACGATTTCCCAATGCCATTTTTAAGATCAGTAGATTTTGCAGCTGAAAAAATCTATACTGGACTTACTAGGTCAAATTCTTTTGAAATTCACTTTCCAAAGCAGTTAACTTTACTTTTAAAATTCTTAAGATTATTGCCTTATAAAATTTATTTATTTTTAATATATAAGTTATACAAACGTTAATCTTTAACAAACATCACTGTAAGTTCAGCAACTTTAATTCCAAACTTTGACATGATCGCTCTATTGATTGCTACTTTTTCGTCTTGCATAAAAATCCAGTCATCAAAAGTTATTTTAATATTTTTACCCTTTATAGGAACTAATAAAACATATTCAAATTTAAATGCCGGTCCGTAGGAGAATCCTTTAGCTTTTCCAACAACATCTGAAGCAGTTCCTTCATAGTGATGATTGTCAATTTTATTAATTGACCACTGACGAGTTTGTTTTTCTCCGTCATTCCAGTTAAAAACTTCATCAAGTATTAATTGCGATCCGTTCCATTTTCCATTTAAATCTGCCTTAAATTGCCTAGTTACTTTTCCAGATCTATTTTGTAATACCCCCCAAGCTTTAACATTTCCTGATAGATACTCTTCAATAATAAGTCTTGGTTTTTGATCTTTAAAATCTATTGGTTTCATTTTACTTACACACCCTGTTAAAAAAATAATTAGAAATAAACTTAATACTTGTTTCATTTAAATTATTTATTAGACATAGAAAATTGAATCAAGTCTATATTTTTGGCTTTAAAGCCTGCTTCACAATATGATAGATAAAATTCCCACATTCTTTTAAATGACTCACTAAATCCAAGGGGTGCAATATTGTCCCAGGTTCTAAAAAAATTTTTTTTCCAATCCAAGAGAGTTTTAGCATAATCTTCTGAGTATGAATTAATTTTTTTTAATTGTAATTGATTTTTTTTTGTTAATTTTTTAATGTGGTTAAGGGATGGCAAAAACCCTCCTGGAAAAATATATTTTTGAATAAAGTCTTCACTTGTTCTGTAACGATCAAATAAATTATCATTAATTGTAATTCCTTGTATTGCAGCATCCCCACCATGATTTAGTGAGTTTTTAATTGTCTTAAAATATTGATTTAAATATTGCTCACCAACCGCTTCTATCATCTCAATTGAGAATATTTTATCATACTTGTTTTCTAAATCTCTATAATCTAAAAACATTACATTTACTTTGTTGTTCAAACCTTTCTGAAATATTCTTTTTTTTGTAAATTCATATTGCTTTTTTGAAATAGTTATGCAGTCAATAAGAACATCATTTTTTTTGGCCAGGTATTCTGAAAATCCACCCCATCCACACCCAATTTCCAAAACTTTATCTCCATTTTTAGGATTTAATAAATCTATAAGCTTTTGATACTTATTTTTTTGAGCTGTTTCTAAATTATCGTCTTTCCTCTCATATATAGCGCTTGAATAGGTAAGAGTTTCATCTAGCCAATTAGCAAAAAAATCGTTACCAAGATCATAATGTTTTGAAATATACTTCAAGCTTTTAGCTTTAGTGTTAGATACAAAAATTCTTTTCAAAATATTTTTAATAAATTGTAGTTTTACACTTCCTGAGAAAGAATAAATAAGCTTGATGTTTCTCGCAGTTAATTCAATAAGATCTGTTAAATTTGAAGAATAAAAATCTTTATTTATATGTGCTTCGCCTAATGCGGAACTTCCACCCAATATAATATTTAAATAAAATTTAGGATTGTTTATTTGAATATCTGTAGTTAATGAATTCTCAAGATCTCCAAAATGGTAAACTTTACCATCGTAATTGATTAATTTTAGATTGCCATTTTTAATAGATTTTAATTTACTAATAACAAACTTTTCTGAAATTTTTAATAAGCTCATCAATACTTCTCGTAACTTAAGTTATTTTTAATTTTTTTATCTCTAGACCTATATATTGCCCCTTTTTTCCACAATAGAAATGCTTCAAAATGTATCGCGCTTATTACTTTAATAGTCATTAATGGATATTGAAAAAAATTAATAATTAATTGTTTAAGACTAAATTCTTTTCTTTCGCCTGTTTGAACGGCTGTTAAAACAAGACCTTTATTGTCAGTTTGTTTAATTGAAACAAATAATTTTTTATCAGGTCTAATTAGTTTAAAATCATACCAAGTCCCCATATCCATAAAAGGAGAGACGTAAAACTTTTTTTTACAAGTTTGTTCTATTTTATTTTTTCCTTTATTCTTAAAAATATACGTATGTTGTTCATTAAAAGTATTTTTAACTTCATAAAAAATAGCTTTTAGCTTTTTATTCTCATAGCAATAAAAAATACTTAAGGGATTAAAAACAAAACCGAAAATTCTTGGGTAACAAAGTAATTTAACTTTATTAACATTTTGATGGATATTAAATTTTTTTAAATTATTTATTACCCAGCTTTTTAATGACTTGCCATCTCGTGCTCCATGATCTTTGTTATAAAAACTAAAAATATTAAATCTATTAAAAGAAAAAATCGGATTAGACTTATCTAAGTTATCAATTTCATCTAAATCTAGAAAAATAGAAAAAGTTTTATATTTTAAATGGTGTTTTACAGGTTTTAACCTTGTGTGTGTCACTACCCCATTATAAATACATGATCTCATCAAATTTTAAAATTTTCAATTAAACTAATAGTAGATTTTAATCCATCTTCATGAAATCCATAACCAAAATAACTACCACAAAACCAAGTTCTTTTTTTTCCTTGAAGTAAATATAAGTCTTTTTGAAGCTTTAGTGTTTCTAAATTAAAATATGGATGTGTAAAGTTTATTTTTTTAATAATGTCACTATTGTGTATCTTATAAATGGGATTTAAAGTTAAGAAAAAATTATTATCACATTTTAGATTTTGTAAGTTATTGAGCCAATAAGTAACACAAGTTTGATTTCCTTGAGATATTGAATTCCAACTTGACCATGCTACTTTTCTTTTAGGCATAAGTCTTTCATCTGTATGTAAAATTGCAACATTAGAAACATATTTAAACTTACTTAAAATTCTTTTCTCTTCTTCAGAACTATCTTTTAATATTTCTAAACTTTGGTCTGCATGTGAAGCTAAAATTACTTGATCGTAGTCCAAATACTCTCCTCCAATATTTATTCTAACATTACCCTCGCTTCTATTAATTTCAGTCACCTTATAGTGTTTAAATACTTCTCCACTTATTTTAGATAAAACTTTTTTAACATAAGCCCTACTTCGATTAGTTACTGTGTACCATTGAGGTCTATTTTTTAATTTAAACAAACCGTGATTAATAAAAAAATTTAAAAAAAGTTTTAAAGGCATATCTTTAGCTTTTTCAAAAGGCATAGACCATATTGCTGCAACCATAGGAATGATATGATATTCAATAAAATACTTTGATAAATTAGATTTGTCTAAATAACTACCAAGTGTTTCTTTGTTTAAGTTTTTTTTAAGTAAAAAGGGTGCAGTTTGGTAGAATGATATAATTTCCTTTATCATTCTTAAGAAATTTAGATTAAATACATTAAGCTTATTTGCAAAAATAGCTTTTAATCCGCTTCCTCCATATTCGATGTTGCTATCTTGTATGGATACAGAAAATGACATATCACTTTTTTCAAAAGGAACATCTAGTTCATTAAAAAACTTAATCAAATTTGGATAAGTTAGCTCATTAAAAACAATAAAACCTAAATCAACAGGGATAGTTTTATTATTTTTTTTAATATCATAAGTATAAGAATGGCCGCCAAAATGACCGTTTTGTTCAAAAAGATCTACTTTATATTTCTTTGAAAGATAAAATGCAGCAGATAAACCTGAAATTCCAGAGCCAATAACTGCAATTTTCATTTATTATGCAGCTTCTTCTTTATATTCATCCATTGAGGGACATGAACAAACAAGATTCCTGTCACCATAAACATTATCTACTCTCGCTACTGGAGCCCAATATTTATATTCTTTTAGGTATGTTTTAGGAAAAGCTGCATCTTTTCTTGAGTAAGAATGCTTCCACTCATCTGCTGTTAATTCTAAATACGTATGGGGTGCATTAATTATAGGATTATCTTTTTTTTCAAATTTACCTGACTCAATTTTATCTATTTCATCTTTTATATTTAATAAAGCATTACAAAATCTGTCTATTTCCTCTAAATTTTCACTTTCTGTTGGTTCTATCATAATTGTTCCTGAAACTGGCCATGACATTGTAGGTGCATGATAACCATAATCAATAAGTCTTTTTGCAATATCTTCTTCCGTTATACCAGATTTTTCTTTGATAGGTCTTATATCAATAATACACTCATGCGCTACATTTCCATTTTTTCCTGTGTATAGAATTTTATACTTTTCTGATAATTTTTTTGAAATATAATTGGCATTTAAAATTGATATTGTTGATGCAGATTTCAAACCTTTTGATCCCATCATTTTTATATACATCCAAGATATAACTAAGATGCTTGCGCTCCCCCATGGCGCTGCTGAGACAGAACCCATACCTTTATTTGAATTTAAATCTCCAAGGTATTGGTGTGTTGGCAAAAAGTCTTTTAAATGTTTTGCGCATGCTATTGGTCCCATTCCCGGACCTCCACCTCCGTGAGGAATACAAAAAGTTTTATGCAAATTAATATGACATACGTCAGGGCCAAATGCTCCAGGTTTTGCAACTCCTACTAAAGCATTTAAATTTGCTCCATCCATGTAAACTTGACCACCATTAGAGTGAACTATTTCGCAAATTTCAGTTATTTTTTCCTCAAACACTCCATGAGTTGAAGGATAAGTAACCATCAAAGCTGCTAGATCTGTAGAATATTTTTTAGATTTATTCTTTAAATCTTCTAAATCAATATTTCCATTATTATCGCAATTAACAACAACTACTTTCATACCTGACATTTGTGCGCTAGCTGGATTAGTACCATGAGCAGAACTAGGTATTAAACAAACATTTCTATTGGCTTGATTATTGTTTTTGTGAAATGCTCTTATTGTCATCAAACCAGCATATTCTCCTTGAGCTCCAGAATTAGGCTGTAAAGACACTGCGTCAAATCCAGTAATCTCTTTAAGGTCTTTTATCAAATCATTGAATAGCATAGTATAACCATTCATTTGATCTACAGGAACAAATGGATGTGGAAGAGCGAATTCTTTCCAAGAAATGGGTATCATCTCTGCTGTAGAATTTAGTTTCATTGTACATGAACCTAAAGCAATCATCGATCTATTTAAGGCTATATCGCTATCCTCAAGTCTTTTTAAATATCTCATCATTTCAGTTTCCGAATGATACTTATTAAAAACTGGATGAGTTAAATATTTTGATTTTCTTAATAAATTTTTTGGAATATTGTCAAGATTAACATCTATTGTTTTAGTTACATCTTTATCTATGCCAAATATCTTTAAAAGCAAGTTTACATGATCGAGTCTTTTAGCCTCATCAAAAGCTACTGATAACGTCGTGTCGTTTACCCTTCTTAAATTAACCTTTTCAGAGATAGCTCTTTTATAAATTTCTTCGGTTTTGTTTTTTGTTTTAATGGTTACTGTGTCAAAAAAGTTATTAGTGTAAAGTTCAAAACCACCGGCTTTTAAATTCTCTGAGAATAGCTTTGCCAATTTAGATGTTCTATTTGCAATATCTAAAATTCCATTTGGTCCATGATAAATAGCGTAAGCTGCAGATACTATTGCTAGAAGAGCTTGAGCTGTGCAAATGTTACTAGTAGCTTTATCTCTTCTAATGTGCTGCTCACGCGTTTGAAGAGACAATCTATAAGCTTTTTTACCAAATCTATCAACGGATACACCGATAATTCTTCCTGGCATCGACCTTTTAAATTCTTCTTTTGTAGCAAAAAAAGCAGCGTGTGGACCGCCGTAACCCATTGGCACTCCAAATCTTTGAGCACTTCCCACGGCTATATCTGCTCCAAGTTCAGCTGGTGTTTTTAATTTTGCTAAAGAAAGAAGATCACAAACAACTATAGTTTTCCCGCCTTTTTTACGTATTAAACTTATAGACTCGCTAGGATCTATTATTTCACCTAAGGTGTTAGGGTAAGCTACAACTCCACACAATAATTCTCCTTTTATATTTTTTATAAAATCTTTTTGATTTCCAATTAAGAGCTCGAGACCGAAAGGTTCAATTCTTGTCTTAATTAAATCAATAATTTGAGGATTGCAAGTTTCTGACACATAAACTTTTTTTGAGTTATTTTTAGAAACTCTTTGGGCGAGACCAACGGCCTCTGCAGCAGCTGTTGCTTCATCCAACAATGAGGCATTAGCAATATCCATTCCAGTAAAATCTATTATTAATTGCTGAAAATTCAAAAGCATTTCTAATCTTCCTTGAGCTACTTCTGGCTGATAAGGCGTATAAGAGGTATACCAGCCTGGATTTTCTAAAATATTTCTCAAAACTACATGGGGGGTAAAACAATTATAATAACCCATGCCAATAAAATTTCTAAAAGTCTGATTTTTTTGAGAGATATTTTTAAGTTTTTTCAAAGCTTCACTCTCTGAAAGTGAATCACCAATTTTTAATTCATCTTTAAGTAAAATATTTTTAGGAACCGTATTTTGTATAAGTTGATCAAGAGATTCACTGCCAATATAATCTAACATTTTTTCTTGATCTTTTTTTGAGGGACCAATGTGCCTACTTATAAATTCTTGTGAAGTATCATCAATCATATTAATTAGGATTATCCTTTATAAATTTTTCATAATCTGATTTATTCATTAAAGAATCAAATTCTGATTTATCTTTTATTTTAATCTTAAAAAACCAACCCTCTTTTTCTGGGTCTGAGTTAACTCTTGAAGGATCTTCAGCAATAGATTTGTTTCCTTCAGTGACATCTCCTGACATTGGAGAGTTCACATCACTCGCAGCTTTGGTTGACTCAACAATTGCGGCTTGAGCATCTTTTTCTACTGACTTTCCATTTTCTGGCACTTCAACAAAAACTATATCTCCTAACATTTCAGTAGCATGTTTAGTGATACCAACTACTGCAATATCGCCGTTTAATTCTACCCACTCATGTTTTTTTGAATATTTTTTTTCACTCATAATTTACCTTTCTTATTTTACGTAATTTTTTTTATAAAAAGGAAGTTTAGAGATTTGTGCGTTATGTTTTTTGCCTCTAACTTCTAGTTTAATGTTGGCTCCAATTTCAGAAAACTTTGGTTTTATGTAACCCATCGCAACCGGAGCATTTACACTTGGACCAAAGGTACCGCTAGTTATTGTTCCAATCTCTTCGTCATTAATGGAGTAAATTTTTGTTCCTTCTCTAGCTATAATTTTTCCTTCAGGTAATATTCCAACTCTAATTCTTGAAGTGCCTTTTTCAAGATTTGCTTTAATTTTTTTCCATCCATTAAATCCACCTGTTTCTCTTCTTGTTTTTGCAATAGCCCACTTTAAATTAGCTTCAATTGGATTTATTTGTTCGCTAAGATCATGTCCATATAGACATAGGCCTGCCTCTAATCTCAAAGTATCCCTTGCTCCTAAGCCAACAGGTTTAACTTTGTTCTCAATTAAATATTTAATAAAATTTTCCACTTTATTGTTTGGAACTGATATTTCAAAACCATCTTCTCCAGTATATCCTGAACGCGTTACGTATAACTTTTCTCCTTCAAATTCAAAAAAGTTTCCATACATAAATTTAAGTTTACTTACTCCTTTTATTTTTTGATCTAAAATTTCTGAAGATTTTGGACCTTGAACAGCTATTAAAGAATTTGTGGAACATAGATAGAATTTATGATTTTCTCTCAAATTTTTTGAAATATGTTTTATATCGTTATTCTTACAGGCAGCGTTTAATACGATATAAAATCCATTATTTCGTCTTGTAATAATAAGATCATCTATTATTCCGCCCTCAGAATTTAAAAGGAAAGAATATTTTGACTGATTGATTTTTAAATTTTTTAAATCAGCTGGAATTATCTTTTCCAATGACTCATCAAGTGATGATCCACCTTCTATATAAAACTGACCCATATGAGATACATCAAAAAATCCAGCATATGTTCTTGTTGAAATATGCTCTTTAACTATTCCGTCCGAGTATTGAATTGGCATTTCATAGCCTGCAAAAGGAACAAACTTTGCTCCTAAGTTTTTATGAAAATTATATAACGCTGTTTTTTCCATTTTGTAATAACCCTTTTTTTCCCCATCTGTCTAAGTACCTGAGAGATTTACCCCTTCGGTGAGGCTTACGCCTGCTTTCCAGAGTTATTACAATAACGGTCCTTTTGCCTGAGAGTTTCCGGGGAGGTTGCTCCTTCGGCGCCAAAAATTGGTCTCTCCCGTTATAAATTTATTTTACCACAATATTTTGATTTGTTATACTTTTTTATTGTAGTCTAAACTTTTCATTACTACTGCAGAAATTATAATTAATCCGCCAATTAATACACTTGATGGTGGTATTTCGCTATAAAATAACCAAACCCAAATCGGAGCAAATATTGTTTCCATCAGCATTAATAACCCGACCATTACTGCAGGCGTTGTTCTAGATCCAATCGTGATAAAAATAAAACCAAAAGCTAATTGCGGCACTCCAAGTAAAAAAGATAACCAAATATCTTTTGTCGATATGATTATAGAATCAAGCAATAATAAACCATATATGCTACTCAAAATACCTGCGTAAAATATTGCTGGTATCATATCAAGTTTTGGATATTTTCTAATTATTAAAATTAAAATTGAAAAATTTATAGGAATGGCAAGCGCAGCAATATTTCCATACAAAGATCCAGTGCCGATCGAGTCTCCAATCATAAGAGCTACTCCTATCATTGCCAAAACAATTGCGACGAGACCTCTTGGAGAAATTTTTTCTTTTAAAAAAAAGTATGCCAATACTGGTAAGAAAATTGTTTGAGTGCTTATAATAAAAACAACATTAGCTACTGTTGTTTCGGTCATTGAATACATATAAGCCACAAAGCTTCCTGAAAGAAAAATGCCTCCTATTAGACCCTGGACACCAGCTATTTTAATTTTTTTAATAGTTTGTTTACCGTAAATTAAAAATAAAAATGTTATCAAAGCCCATAAGAAAAAGACAGATCTGTAAAAAAGTATTTGCCAAATAGTTGCACTTTCAAAAGATCTTATAATTAGACCGCCCCAACTAAGTGCAAAGCCACCTAATAGAACTAGAATTGGTCCAGGAATTTTATAAATAAAATGCATTTAAAACTGACATACATATTCTCGAAAAGCAATTTCAGCAATGGGAAGATCGACCAATTTGAATTTAATTAGTGTATTTGGTGTTTTTTGAACTAATTTATCATAATCTGCAGTGATAACGTTACCTATTTTTGGGTAACCTCCTATAGTTGGATGATCAGAGAGAAGAATTATCGGCTTCCCATCCCCTGGTATTTGAATTGATCCTTTTGTAATACCCTCAGATTTAATATTTTTGCTTACTATATTTTCTAATTTTTCCCCTTCTAATCTCATTCCCATACGATCAGTAAGATTAGAAACTTTATATTCTTTTGAAAAAAAATCTTCTTGGCTTTTTTTTGAAAAATAGTCAAATTGTAACCCTTTCATTACTCTTATTATATTATCATTGTGAATAATGAATTTAATTTTTTTTGTTTTTTCTTTTATATATGACTTTTTATAAAATATTTTATCTTCGATCTTTAACTTGTTGCCACTGTTTGGACCAATTTTAGCTTTAACTAAAGTAGAGGAGCTTCCTTTTATTTCTTTAAGATTGAAACCGCCAAAAATTGAAAAATATCCATATACTGAATTAATTGTTGAGAGAATATCAATTTTGTCTCCATTAGAAACGATAAAGCTCTCATTTGGTGTTCCTTGTATTAGTTCTCCACTTTTCTTTTCTATATTGAAATTTACATTTCCAGAAACACCTACCAATACTTTTTCTCCTGAAAGTTCAAGCAAAGGTCCTTGGTATGCAAATTCTAACGCACCTTCTGAAAGATTGTTACCAACTAATTTATTTGAGTTACAGAATAATAGTCGATCCATACAACCGCTTGCAACAATTCCAAGATGTTGCAAACCAAATCTTCCTAAATCTTGAAAGGTTGAGTTTATACCAGGTCTTAAAACTTTAAAGAAGCTATTCATTTTTAAAAGATAAAAACTCTTTCTTTGTTAAAAATTTAAATTTAACTGTATCTCCAGGAGATAATAAACTTGGATACTTGTTATCAATGTTAAATAAATTTAAAGGTGTTCTCCCAATTATATTCCAACCCCCAGGACTTTCAAAAGTATAAATTGTACAAAATTTTTCTACTATACCTACAGAACCCTTATCAATTTTAACTCGCGGAGTATCTAATCGATCATGATTGAGATTTTTATTTAGATCACCAAGAAAAGGCTGGCCAGGGACAAACCCAATCATGTAAACAAAAAAATCTGTGCTAAGATGTTCATTTGCTATTTCTTTAAAACTTAGTTTGGTTTTTTCTTCAAGACGTTTGATATCTAAGGCAAACTCTTCATCATAAGATATTGGTACTTCTACAGTTTTGTTATGCTCTGGCAAAATTATTTTTGAAAAATCTCTATCTTGAATAAATTCTATAATTTCTTGAGATCTAACCTCCTCTAAGTCGAAATTAATAATTAGTTTATTATATGAGGGTGTATAATTTAGTATGCCTTTAATTTTTTTATTATTTACTGAGTCTTGTATAAAATTAAAAAGTTTGATTACTTCTTTATTAGTTTTTTTGCTTACTTCATCGCCAAAATCACACGCAATGCCGCAGTCTCCAATATTGCTTATTTTTTTTAACATAAATTGTTATATTAGATAATATATAATGGTTTAAAATATGGAAATTAATATTAATTGTGACCTTGGAGAAACCTCAAAGTTCTGTTCTACAGAAAATGACCCTTTATTATTAAGTATTGTGAACTCAGCTAATGTTGCTTGCGGTTATCATGCTGGCGATGATGCAACGATGAAGAAAACAGTTGAGATTTCAAAAAAAAATGGAGTTAGTATTGGAGCTCACCCCTCTTTTCAAGATAGAGAAAATTTTGGTAGAAAAAGATTAAATTTATCCACTCAAGAGATTAATAGAATTATAATTGATCAAATAAATATTTTGTCTAAAATCGCAGAAAAAAATTCTATGAAAGTAACCCACGTTAAACCTCATGGTGCTTTAAATAATATGGCTTGTGAAAATTTTGAATTAGCTAGTGTCATTGCAAAATCAATAATGAATGTGAATAAGGATTTAATTTTTTTAGTTCCGACAGGATCTGAAATGGAAAATGCAGGAAAAAAACTTGGTATGAAAATTGCCTCAGAAATTTTCGCAGATAGAAATTATGAAGATGATGGAAATTTAGTTTCTAGATCTAAGAACAATGCTCTAATCACGGACCCTGAGACTGCTAAGAACCATGTAATAAAAATGGTTAAGAGCCAAGCCTTAAATTGTTACTCAGGTAAACAAATATCATGCGACATAGACTCTATATGTGTACATGGAGACGGAAAAACTGCAGTTAAAACTGCAGATGAAATAAGGAAGGGTTTAATAAAAAGCGGTGTGACTCTTAGACCATTGGATCAGATGTCTAAGTTTGCTTAAAGGTTACATGACATTCAAAAAAATATTTATAATTTTAGTTTCTGCATTTATTTTTGCTCAATATTTAGGTGTATCTCATGGAGCAGGAGGGGATGATAGTTCAAGTAATTATTTAGACAAATATAAAGAAGCAAAAAAATTAGTTGTAAGAGCTAAAAAATTGGAAGAAAAAAATAAAACTGACAGGGCATTAAAATTATATTCTAAAGCGTTAGAAAATTTAAGAGATGCATATAAAACTGATAGAAACAATCCTGACATTTTAAATTATCTTGGATTTACATTAAGAAAAACTGATAAATTTGAGGAGGCAGAAAAATATTATCTAGCAGGTTTGAAAATAAAGCCAGATCACAATGGTATAAATGAGTATTTAGGAGAGCTTTATGTAAAAACTGGTAGAATGGATTTGGCTAAAGAAAGATTAACAGTTTTAAAAAGTTGTAAATGTGAAGAATACGGTGAGTTAAAAGAGGTTATAGAAAAAAATTAAATGCATATAGTAGAAGTTTTTGGAAGAGTTTTTATTTCGTTATTATTTTTAATTGAAGCTGTCAGAAAATTCTTTGATCCTGATATAAGTATGATGTACATGTCAGATCATGGTGTTCCTGAAATTTTATTTTATCCTTCAGTAGCTTTTGAAATAATAGTGCCATTATTGCTGATAGCTGGATATAAAACTAGAATTGTTGCATCTTTATTAGCATTATTTGTTTTAACTGTTACGTTAATTTTTCACACACATTATATTTTAGATGACGGAATGCAACTTGTAATATTTTTAAAGAATATTTCTATAATTGGTGGATTATTAATAGTGATTGCAAACAAGCCTCAAATTTGTAGTGTAGATTATTATTTAGACTCAAAAAGAAGGTAATTTATTTTGCCAAAAGAAAAAGACCAAATTTATAAATTATTCAAACCTCAATTATCTCCAAAAAAAATGTTAGAATTAGGTGTTTTTGGAGGCTCTTACTTTAATAAATCACAGATAAAAGAATTTCCAAAATCTTGGTTTAAAAATGCAAAACTAAGTGAAAAATTTGACGTTAGCTTGAACAGATTCAAAGTGAAATCTGGTTTAACTAGGAAGGAATGGATTGATAAGGGCTGGATATTTAAAGAGGATCCCCTAGGTTGGTTTCAATGGTACTGTAGATACTCTAATGGTAGAAGAATTCAAAATATTGATCAAATTCAAATGCAAAGATGGTTTAATTTTACTCGACACGTTAAAGCCATCAAAAAGAATTGTGAAAGAAATGATTTAACTTGTAGAAGAAGACAAAGACAAGCAATTCTACAGTGGGCGTATAATCCTTTTATTTAAGCGGTTGAATCATTTTTTCTGGTAGCCAAAGAGCTAATTGAGGAAAAGCTATTATAATAATAACGGCAAAAATCATTAAAAGAAAAAGTGGGAAAGCGCTTCTAGCAATAAATCCCATATCTTTTTTAGCCATACCTTGTAAAACAAATAAATTGAATCCGACCGGAGGTGTTATTTGAGCCATTTCTACAACTATAACCAAATAAATACCGAACCAAATCATATCAAACCCAGCTTGGCGTATCATCGGTTCGATGATCGCCATTGTTAAAACTACTGCTGAGATTCCATCTAAAAACATTCCAAGAATTATATAAAAGACTGTAAGAACTAAAAGCAACATATAAGGAGACAGTTGAAGTGTATCGATAAAAACTGCCAAATTTTTAGGAAGACCTGTAAAAGCCATTGCTAAAGTTAAAAAAGATGATCCAGCTAATATAAAAGCTATCATACAAGATGTTTTTGTTGCGCCTAATAATGATTTACTAAAAGACTCTTTTGTTAGACTTTTCTGAAAATAAGACAGTATCAATGCTCCCAAAACCCCTAGAGAAGCTGCCTCGGTAGCTGTAGCTATCCCAGCATAGATAGATCCGATTACTGCAAAAATTAAAAGTATAACTGGAAGCAATTGACCTGATTGCTTTATTTTTTCAGAAAAAGAAAAGTCTTCACTTATAATTGGCATAATTCTCTTATTTCTTAAAGACCAACCAACAACATAAATCATAAACAAAATAGCTAACCCAATACCAGGAATTATTCCTGCTATAAAAAGTTTTGCAATAGATTCTTCAACTGTGACACCATAAATAATTAAAATAATTGATGGCGGTATTAAAAGACCTAAGGTACCTGATCCTGCTAAAGTTCCTAGAAGAAAACTCTCAGGATAATTTCTTTTTCGCAATTCCGGTATAGACATTTTTCCTACTGTGGCTACTGTGGCAGCTGATGATCCTGAAATAGCTGCAAAAATTGCACAACCTAAAATATTTACATGTATTAAACCTCCGGGAAGTTTTGATAGCCAGGGTGATAAGCCCTTAAATAAGTTTTCTGATAATTTTGTTCTGAATAAAATTTCTCCCATCCATACAAATAGTGGTAAAGCTGTAAGTGACCAGGACGAACCCATACTCCACATGGTTGTTGCCATTGCGTCACCAACAGGTCTAGAGGTAAACATCATCATTCCAATTGTAGAAACTCCGATCATACTAATTCCAACCCAAATTCCTGATCCAAGAAATATTAGCAATAAACTAATAAAAAATATTGTTAAATAAACTTCAAGCATTTGGTTTTACAAAAAAAAGTTTTAAAAAATGGTGAGTGATACAAATAAAAAATATTATTGAACCTATTGCTACCCCTGTTTGTGGTATCCAAAGTAAAATTTCATCTGCTCCCTGGCTTCTTTCTTCTAGTTGAATAGATACAATCCACATTTTTATAAAATAAAAAGCTAAAAAACCTGAAAAGAATGTAGAAAAAGCTAAACACCACATTGTTAAAAATTTTAATAACTTTCCTTTTGCTTTCTCAAGAAATAAAGTGATTCTAATATGACCGTTATCATTAAACGTATAGGCAAGAGCTAAAAAAGAAGCGGTGGCTAAACTATAGCCTGAATACTCTGTCAAACCTCTAATATAAAATCCAAAAATCCGAGAGGATATTCCTAAAATTATAGTTAATAGTATAAGAATTAAAAAAAATGAAGCAACGTACCCAGAGTATCTGTAAAGAGAATTTAAAAATTTATCTATTTTACGAAGCATAAAGGCCGTACCTATTATACGGCCTTTTCGCCTAAATAAAATTTATTTATATGCTGATAAAACAGCTTGCCCTCTTGAACCTGCTCTACTCGCCCATTCTTTGGCCATAGTAGCACCTGTTTTTTCAAAATGACTTTGTAAAGCTGCATTTACTTTTCCAACTTTCATACCGGCAGCAGCTAATGCTTTCTTGTCGGCAACATTACCTTTTTTAGATAAAGCCCAACCTTTTCTTTCAGCTACAGCTGCTTGCTTCATGACCATTTTTTTAGTTGCATCATCAAGTTTGTTCCAAGCTTTTTTGTTTACAACAACCATATTTTTTGGAAACCAAGCTGCAATATCATAAAAATATTTAACTCCGTTTTCCCAAATTTTACTATTTTTACCTGTTGTTGGTGATGTGATCATGCTTTCAACCATCCCAGTAGAAAATGCTTGGCTGATCGCAACAGCTTCCAGCTTAGTTGGTTTCATGCCAGTTAATTCCGCAATTCGAATTGTTGCTGAGTTGTATGCTCTAAACTTAAGTCCTTTAAGATCACTCACTGAATTAATAGCTTTTTTACTATACAACCCTTGAGCTGGCCATGGAACTGCGTAAAGGAATACAAGTCCTTTATCATCGAGTCCTTTAACCAATTCTGGTTTTGATGCTTTGTAAAGTTTTTGTGCATCTTTGTAAGTTTGTGCAACAAATGGTATCGAGTCCACTTCAAGCAATGGATCAAATTTTCCATGAGCAGACATAAATCTTTCGCCTATTTGTGTTTGCCCTGTTTGCACTGCTCTTAAAATAGCTCCTCCTTTAAATAAAGATCCACCTGGGTGAGTCTTTATCGTAAGTTTACCACCAGATTTTTTAGTAACGGCTTCAGCAAATGCTGTAGCGTTTTGGGAATGGAAGTTGCCTGCGCCGTAAGCTAAAGCCATGTTCCATGTTTCTGCTTTCGCAACTCCAATACTGATAAGTAAAGAGGTAAGTATTATACTAATCTTTTTTAATATTTTCATTTTTCCTCCATTAAAATATATTAATAATGTTATTTGACTAGTTGGTTAAATGAAAATCAAGTAAAATATTATAATTTATTTAAGATTTTTGGATAGAAAAAGTTAAGAGTTAAGGATCTTATTATCATAAAAAATAGCAGTGCAAGCCAAATACCATGGTTATGTAAGTTTTCAATCAAATATAAAGAAAACAAAATAAATAATACTACAGATATAATCATGCAATTACGCATGTCAGCAGTTTGAGACGCTCCAATAAATATTCCATCAAGTTGATAGCAAAAAGATGCTACAGGAGGAATAATAACCACCCACAAAACATAACTATAAGAAAGAAATCTCAAATAATCTAAATCAGTTAGAGAATTAATTATAATTTTATAGAAAAAAAGATAAAAAATTGAAATTAGTATTCCTGTTACAAAACTCAATTTATAGGCATTTGAGACAGCTTGTAAAAAAGATTTTTTTGATTTTTTTCCTATCGCAAAACCAACTATTCCTTCAGTCGAAAAAGCATATGCATCTAGAAAAAAAGATGCTAAAGCAATAAGCTGGATTAAAATAGCATTAATTGCCACAAACTCCTCACCAAGTTTTGAGCCCTGATAAGTCACCCATAAAAATGCAAAAGTTAAAAGAACAGTTCTTATTAAGATATCAAAATTAATATTTAATAATCTAAATATTTTTTTTCTTACTAATAATTTTGTAAATCTTGGAATTATATTGAATCTTTTTTTAATATAAAAAAAGGTATAAGTTGTAAAAATTATAATAGTCAAATAAGCTGATATTACCGTTCCCAAAGCAACACCGTAAATATCTAAATGTAGATTAAGTACAAAAAATGCACTAAATATTATGTTTGTTGTGCAAAAAAAGATTACTAAAAAACTAGATACTCCAGTTCTTTGAAGTCCAAGAAATAAACCTGTTAAAACATAAATAGTTAGCTCGGCTGGAGCTGAGAATACTCTCACTGAGATATATTTATCAATTAAAATTTGAAGATTTTCCGAAGTTGCAAAAAAATTTTCAATCTGAGAGATGATATAATTTTGTGAAGCAATTATTGTAAAACCTATTAAGACTGCAATTATCATATTTCTCATTGTGGTTAATACTATTTCTCTATAGTCCCCTCTCCCTAAAGCCTGTGCAACCAAGCCAACCGTACCCATCCTTAAAAATCCAAAGCTCCAATAGATCATGGTTATAACTGCAGTTGATATACTTACTGCAGCTAGGAATTTTTGATCAGATAAATGACCCATTAATCCAGTATCAACAATGCCAACCATCGGAATGGCTAAATTTGAAAAAAATATGGGTAAAGACAATTTAATTATGTATAATTTTGAAATTTTTGCTGGGTGTTTAATAATATTCATAATTTTTTTATAAATTCCTCTTTATCCTAATATAATATAACTATATAAGACAAATATAATGTTAGAACAAATTATAGTTTCAATACAAATTATAATTATTGATATAGTCATGGCCGCAGACAACGCGATCATTATAGGTCTTATAGCTTCAGGTTTTGCAGAGAAAAATAGGAAAAGAATTATAGCATATGGGGTAGCTGCAGCGTTTATCTTTAGAATATTTTTTGCGCTTGGAGCGGTTTATGTATTACAATTTGCTTGGTTAAAAATTCTTGGTGGTGGTCTTTTATTATGGATTATTTACAATATAAGACAAGACCTTTTACAAAGTAAAAAAATCAAGTCTCCTACTATTAAATCACAAGAAAAAGTTTCTTTTGCAACTGGTTTTTATAGAGTTTTAATTGCTGACATTACTTTGAGTTTCGACAATGTATTAGGTGTAGTTGGAGCCGCAAAAGATAATTATGCTTTAATGATAATGGGTTTGTTATTATCTGTTTTATTAGTTGTTACACTTGCTTCATATTTTGCTAATTATATTAGAAACAACATATGGTTAGGTTATATAGGCTTATTTGTTATTATGATTGTAGCTCTTCAATTAATAATTGGAGGATTAATAAACCTTGAGGTTTTAAATATAAACGAGAGGTTTGAGCCATTCTTCAGTATATAAAAAAAAACCCACCGAAAATCGGTGGGTTTTTTAATTCTTTTGTAGAGCTCAGTTTTTTAGAACTGATATCCAACCGCTAAAGTTAGACCTCTAACATCAATATCACCTTCTACAATGTTACTTCCGTCTGATGTAAGTTTAATATCATCATAATCAGTTACGAAAAACTCCGATTTAATAAACATGTTGTTCGCTAAATCTGATTTAACTCCAAAACCAAACATATAACCATCTAAAGTATCGTCACCATAAGAAGAACCTGTTCCCAAGTTTTCTGATGTTATGATATCGGCTTGAACAAATCCAATTTTACCATAAAAGCTCGCGTAAAGAGGATATGATAAATATACTCCATAATGATCTTCGATTGATGCTTGCGCTTTGTTACTAACGGCTGTTCCAGCAGTAGTGTCGCCATCTTGGAAGTCTGTATCATCTCTTTGCTTAACACTGTTACTAATATCAGCTTCACCAGGTATATAGTCTACACCAAGTGTAATATTGTTCCATGTATATTCAGCAAATACTGAACCTATTGCAGTAGTGTTGCTTGCTGCACCAGTTGCGTCTATGACACCAGTCGTTCTCAAAGTTTCCTTACCAGAAGCTTCAATTTCTACTAAAGATCCTGATAGTCCAACAGCGAAACCATCCTGAGAGTAAGCGTTAGATGTTGCAAATAGGATTGCTATTGCTCCAAATATTTTACAAATTTTTCTTATCATATGATTTCCTTTTTATTTACTTAATTGCAATTTTGCAAAATCTATTGGATTCTCATTAAAATGTCACTTTAATAATAACAGTTGAAATTAACAGAATGCTTAAAAAAACACCATTTAAAGCCATTTTTTAGTTGTATTTTTGCAACATCTAACAACTAATTTGAGCGAATAGTCTTAAAAAATCCCTGTTTTATCAGATTTATTTTTCTTTAGTTTTGGCATGACTTGGATGTTTAAATTTTTGACATCTTTAGCCTTTAATGACTTTAGATTTTGAACGATTTTTAAAAATCTTTTAGACTCTTTTTGAGAAATAATGCCCTCAGTTAAAGTTTTAAATTTATTAATGTACTGAGATCTAGAGAAAGGCCTCAGTCCATAAGGATGTGCATCGGCTACAGCTTTTTCCTCCTCAATTTTAGTTCCATCTTTCATTACAATTTCTGCTCTTCCTCCAAAGCATCTATTCCTCGGATTAGGATCATGATATTTTTTTGTCCATTCAGAGTCTTCAAAAGTTTCAATTTTTTTCCACAGTTCAACTGTACTTTTTCTTGCCGCTCTCTCAGGTTTATAAGATTTTATATGGTGCCAATTACCGTCTTCTAATGCCACAGCAAATATATACATAATAGAGTGATCTAATGTCTCTCTACTCGATTTTGGGTCCATTTTTTGAGGGTCATTTGCACCAGTTCCAATCACGTAGTGTGTGTGATGACTGGTATAAATATTTACTTTTTCTATTTCATTAAAATTTTTGATTTTTCCTCTTAAACTTCTAGCTAGATCAATTAAAGCTTGTGACTGATATTCAGCTGAATGCTCTTTCGTATAAGTCTCTAAAATAGCTTTTTTCTCCTCATTTACATTTGGAAGCGGAACAGTGTATTCTTTGTCAGGACCTGAAAGGACATATGCTATTACACTATCTTCTCCCTCATAAATTGGATTAGGAGCGCCTTCTCCTCTCATGCATCTATCGACAGACTCTATTGCTAGTTTACCAGCATGAGCAGGTGCGAAAGCTTTCCAGCTTGAAATTTCACCTTTTCTTGATTGACGAGTAGAAATTGTTGTATGAAGTGCTTGCTGAATAGATTGATAAATAGTCTCAGTTTTTAATTTTAGTAAAGTTCCGACTCCAGCAGCTACACTTGGACCTAGATGTGCAATGTGATCAATTTTGTGTTCATGTAAACAGATTCCTTTTACTAAATTAACTTGAACTTCATAACCAGTAAGAATTCCTTTTATTAGATCCATTCCATTACAATTTTTTTGTTGAGCTACTGCTAGGATAGGTGGAATATTATCTGCAGGATGGCTGTAATCAGCTGCAAGAAAAGTATCGTGAAAGTCTAACTCCCTTACTGCTGTTCCATTTGCCCATGCAGCCCATTCACAATGAACTTTAATTTTAGGATTTAGTCCGAAAATAGTTGATCCATTTTTTCTTAGATGAGCTAATGCCATATTTCTTGCTGAGACGACAGGCTTTCTATTAAAAGAAGCAATAGCTACAGAAGCATTATCGATAATTCTATTAATTACCATTTCTATTGAATCTCCTCCAGGTCTAGATTTGTCAGAGGCTATTTCAGCAATCTTCCAGGCCAATTGATCTTCTTTTTTTAATCTTGAGGAAGAAGGATAAACTTTAACTTTAATCTCTCTCATAACTCTAATTCAACATGTTTCTTAAAACATACTGAAGTATTCCACCATTTTTATAATATTCAATTTCATTTTCAGTATCAATTCTACAAAGTACTTTTATTTTTTTACTCGTACCATCTTTATATTTAATTTCACAAGACACTTCTTGTCGAGGTCTAACACCTTTATCAATGTTGACTACGGTAACTAACTCAGTTCCGGTTATATTTAATTTTTTTCTATCAAAACCGTCTTTAAACTGGAGTGGTAGGACACCCATCCCTACCAAATTTGATCTATGAATTCTCTCAAAACTTTCAGCAATTACTGCCTTGACTCCTAATAATTTTGTGCCTTTCGCAGCCCAGTCCCTTGATGAGCCGGTCCCATATTCTTTACCAGCAATAACAACTAGATCATTTTTTCTCTTTTTATATTCAATTGCTGCATCATAAACGCTCATAACTTTTCCATCTGGTTGCAATGTAGTAAAGCCTCCTTCTGTCCCGGGTGCCATTTCATTTCTTATTTTAATATTTCCAAATGTTCCTCTCATCATCACCTCATGATTGCCTCTTCGAGCTCCATATGAATTAAAATCTTTTTGTTGAATTTGATGTTTCATAAAATAATCTCCAGTCGGACTATCTTTTTTAATACTTCCGGCAGGTGAAATATGATCAGTTGTTACAGTGTCTGCCAATAATAATAATATTCTCGCATCATTTATTGGTTTAAATCCTTCAGGTTTATCTGGCAGGTTATCGAAAAAAGGAGGTCGTTTTACATAAGTAGAATTTGCTTCCCAGTTATAAATGCTGCTATCTACTGTGTTAATTGAGCTCCATTCTTTTGGACCTTCAGAAACATTTGAATAGCGTTTTGTAAACATATCGGCGTTCACAGAGCTTAACATTAAATCTTCTATTTCTTTATTGCTCGGCCAAATATCTTTTAAAAAAACATCTTTTCCATTATTGTCTTTACCTAAAGGTGTTTTATACAAATCAAAGTTCATATTGCCTGCCAAGGCATAGGCAACCACTAGTGGAGGAGATGCTAAATAATTAGCTTTTACATCTGGATTTATTCTACCTTCAAAATTTCTATTTCCTGATAACACTGATACTGCGTACAAATCTTCCTTGCTAATAGCTTCTGAAATATTTCTATTAAGTGGTCCAGAATTTCCAATACATGTAGTACATCCATATCCCACTAAGTTGAATCCTAGTGCGTCTAAATATTTATTCAAACCAGCTTTCTCTAAATAATCAGTAACAACCTGAGATCCTGGGGCCAAAGAAGTTTTAACCCAAGGTTTTACTTTTAAACCTTTTTTATGAGCTTTTTGAGCTAATAAGCCAGCTCCAATTAATACACTTGGATTTGAAGTATTTGTGCAAGATGTAATTGCAGCTATAACAATATCACCATCCTTTAATCTAAAATCTACTCCCTCGACTTTCGCATCAACTATTTTATTTCTTTTTGTGTTTTCTTTATAAACTTTAGCGAATGCAGGTGAAGCCTCTGTTAATAAAACTTTATCTTGAGGTCGTTTAGGACCTGAAATACTTGGAACAACAGTTTCTAAATCTAAAGATAATCTATCAGTAAATTCCACATCGTTACTTACCCATAGTCCTTGTTCTTTTGAATATTTTTCTACAAGCGAAATAGTTTCTTTATCTCGTCCTGATAATTTTAAATATTTAAGTGTTTCGTCATCAACTGGGAAAAAACCACAAGTTGCTCCGTACTCTGGGGCCATATTGGCTATAGTTGCTCGGTCAGCTAAGGTTAAATTATTTAATCCCTCACCATAAAATTCAACAAATTTTCCTACAACACCTTTTTTTCTTAACATTTCTACAATTGTTAAAACTAAATCTGTTGCCGTTGTTCCTTCAATTAGTTTTCCTTTAATTTGAACTCCAACCACCTCAGGGATTAACATAGAAACTGGTTGTCCAAGCATTGCGGCTTCTGCTTCTATTCCACCTACACCCCAACCTAAAACAGATAAAGCATTTACCATAGTGGTGTGACTGTCTGTTCCAACTAAAGTATCTGGATAGGCATAAAAATCATTACCACTTTTAGATGACCAAACTACTTTTGCTAAATATTCTAAATTAACTTGATGACAAATTCCTGTTCCTGGCGGAACCACTCTAAAATTATTAAATGCCTTTTGACCCCATTTTAAAAAAGAATATCTTTCACCATTCCTCAAAAATTCTCTTTCAACATTTTTTTCAAATGATTTACCGGATGCATATTCGTCAACCATCACTGAATGATCGATTACTAAATCTACAGTAGAAAGTGGATTAATTTTTTTTGGATCTTTGTTCTTTAACTTCACAGCATCTCTCATTGCAGCCAAATCAGCTACTGCTGGAATGCCAGTATAATCCTGCATTAAAACTCTCGCTGGTCTGTAAGCTATTTCAGTATTAGATTTTTTATTTTTTAACCATTCTTTTACTGCCAATATTTGTTTCTTATCAACTGTAAGATTATCTTCAAACCGTAAAAGGTTTTCTAATAATACTTTCAAAGACTTTGGTAGTTTAGAAATACCCTCTAATCCATTTTTTTCAGCCTTGTGTAAATTAAAAATCTTATATTCTTTTCCTGATGATTTAATTGTATCTAGAGATTTAAAAGAATTTTTACTATTAAATTCCATGCGCTATACATAAAACAAAATTACGCAAACGATAAGCAAAAAAGACATTGTGTAATTAAAAGTCTTAATAAACCTGTCGCTTGTGGCAAATTTTCTCATATATTTGCCCATTAGACACCAAGCTGTTTGGCTTCCTATTGCCATAAAGAAAAAGACAACTGTTAATATTATAGAGTCTCTAAAAAAATTTTTAGGATCAATAAACATAGAGATTGCGGTTAATCCGACTATAATACTTTTAGGATTTATAAATTGAAAAAAGAATGTGTTTAAGAAAGTGACAGGTTTAGGATCTATTTTTTTTTCTGAATGTCCTGCATATGACAGTTTATATGCCATATATAAAAGATATATTGATCCTGAAATTTTAATTATAGTTTGAATAATTTCAAATCTTTGGAAAACGGCAACAGATCCAAATTGTAACAAAATAATAAGTATCGTCCAACCAGTAACTACACCCAACATAGTTGGTATTGCTTTTTTAAAACCAAAGTTAAATGCAGTATAAGAAGTCATTATGTTGTTTGGACCTGGCGAAAAAGCGGTTGCAATACCAAATAAGATTAAAGAAATTAATTCTGATAGCATTAAGCGATATCTAGCCCGTTTTCAGTTTTTTGAGAAGGATGAACTAATACAACCTTGCCGTCTTTTTCGATAGCTCCTAAAATTAAAACCTCTGACACAACTCCAGCAATATTTTTTTTTGGAAAATTACAAACACCAATTACTTGTTTTCCAATAAGATTCTCAGAGTTATAATAATGGGTAATTTGAGCTGAAGACTGTTTGATTCCAATTTCAGGTCCAAAATCAACTTTAACAACTAAAGATGGCTTTCTGGCTTTTTCATTTTTTTTTACTTCTAAAACTGTGCCAATTTTTATTATAACTTTTTTAAAATCATCGTAACTAATTTCCATAATTTACCTATCTAAGTTAAAAAAAAAGGGGGCTTTAGCCCCCTTTTTTTAATTTTATAAATTAAAAAAAATTACAGCTGTTTGTAATTTCCTTTGCTCCATTCATACCATACATAACCTGGTAAACTCACGTCGCCTTTTTTATCAAAGCTTAGAGTTCCAAGCACAGTATTAAATTTACCTTTTTTCATAGCTTTCATTACTTTCTTGCTATCTGTTGAACCGGCAGCTTTCGCGGCTTGTTCAAAAACTTCAAGAGCAGCATATGAGTAAAGTACATAACCTTCAGGTTCTATACCTGCAGCTTTGAACTTTTTAACTAATGGGGCAGCTTGAGGATTATTTCTAGGATCTGGGCTGAAAGTCATTAATGTTCCTTCGCCAGCATCGCCAGTAATTTGCCAGTATTCTGCTGTAACCAATGCATCACCACTTATTAACTTAGTTTTCATACCTTGATCTCTCATTTGTCTTACGATCAAGCCACCTTCTGTGTGGTAACCACCAAGATAAACTGCTTCAATACCTTTTGACTTAAGTTTAGAAACTAAAGCAGAGTAATCTTTTTCACCTGCTGTAATAGCTTCGTACATAGTTTCTTTCAAGCCAGCTTTATTCATATTCATTTTTGTAGCATCTGCTAAACCTTTTCCATAAGCGGTTTTGTCATGAATAATTGCAACTTTTTTTCCTTTGTATGTTTTTGCTAAAAAATTACCAGCAACTTCGCCCTGTTGGTCATCTCTACCGCAAACTCTAAATACGTTTGGTCCACCTTCATCCGTAAAAGCCGGATTTGTTGAAGCTGGAGAAACTTGAATAATACCTTCTTCAGTATAAACTTTTGAAGCCGGTATTGAAGATCCAGAACAGAAGTGACCTGCAACATAGGCAACTTTCTGTGATACAAATTTATTAGCAACAGCAACTGCTTGTTTTGGATCACAAGCATCATCACCTATTACTAATTTAACTTTTTCTCCATTGATACCGCCTTTTGCATTAACGTCTTTAACCCACATTTCAGCACCAGCTTTTAGCTGAGCACCAAAAGATGCATATTGTCCGCTCATTGGTCCAGCACTTGCAACTACAACGTCAGCCTTTGCTGAGAACGAACCAAACATTAAAAAGGCAGTAAATATAGAAATTAGATATTTTAATGATCTAATCATTTTATTCTCCTTGTTAATTAATTAATTAATTAGGGATAATAAACTACAACTATAAGTTAGTGTAAATACGCAAACTGTCCAAAAAGTTATTTTTTTCCGCCCTCTAAATAAGCTGCTTGCACGTCTGGGTTGTTAAGAAGATCTTTACCGCTTCCCTCAAGGTTTATATTTCCATTAACTAGAACATATCCTCTATCGGCAAGTTCCAGTGCTTTTTTTGCATTCTGTTCAACTAAAAAAACTGTCACTCCTTTTTCTTTATTAATATTTTTTATTGAAGCAAAAATTTGATTTACAAGTTTTGGAGCTATTCCTAAAGAAGGTTCGTCTAATAAAAGCATTCGTGGTCTAGCCATCATTGCTCTCCCTATAGCTAGCATTTGTTGTTCGCCTCCAGATAAAGTTCCACCTCTTTGCGACAATCGATCCTTTAAAACAGGAAAAAGATCATAAACTTCTTTTGCATCTTGATTAAAATTTTTTCCTTTTTGATTTACAGAAGCTCCTAATCTTAAATTATCTTCTACTGTTAATCTTGAAAATATTCTTCTTCCTTCAGGAACTTGAGAAATACCAAGATTGACAATATCATGAGGAGGTAAATTTGATATATTTTTTTTATCAAAAACTATTTCACCAGTAGCAGCTTTATTGACACCACTTATTGTCATTAGTAGAGTTGATTTTCCTGCGCCATTTGATCCGATTAAAGCGACTATTTCACCATCATTTACTTTAACGTCTACGCCTCGAAGTGCTTGAATGTTTCCATAAAAAGTTTCGACTTTAGAAATATTAAGCATTTTATTCCTCTGTTCCTAAATAAGCCTCAATAACTTCTGGACTTTTTTTCGTTTCTTGAGCAGTTCCTTCAAAAATTTTTTTGCCATAGTTTAAAACAACAACATGATCTGAAATACCCATTACAACGCTCATGTCATGTTCGATTAATAAAATTCCAGTTTTTTTCTCTTTTTGTATAAATTTAAGTAATTTATTTAATTCTGCTGACTCTTTGGCGTTTAGTCCTGCAGCTGGTTCATCTAAACATAAAAGATAAGGTTCTATACACATAGCTCTAACAATTTCTAATTTTCTTTGATCTCCATAAGGAAGATCTCCTGCATTATCGTCTGCTCTATTTGTTAGATTGATTATATCTAGCCAATATTTAGAAATTTCTTTTGCTTCTTTTTCCTTTCTTAAAAAAGAAGGTGCATTTATTAATCCTAATAAAGAAAATCCTGAAGCCGCCATAAGTTTATTATGTTGAGCTACCATCATATTTTCTAAAACTGACATTTGTGGAAATAGTCTTATATTTTGAAAGGTTCTTGCTACGCCAGCTTTTTGAGCTACTTTAAAATCTGAAAATTTTTTTAAATCTAGTGTTTTGTTGTCTTTGTTCAAAAACATAGAGCCTGATGAGGCTTTATAAAAACCAGTTAAGCAATTAAAAACTGTAGTTTTTCCAGCGCCATTAGGTCCTATAATAGAAGTTATTTGATCTTTCATTGCAGAAAAAGATAAATCATCAATAGCAATTAATCCTCCAAACTTCATTGTTAAATTTTCTACACTTAGTAATTTTTCACTCATAAACTATTTTTCTTTAACCATTGTTATAGTGGGCTTTCTTTTCGCTAGTATACCTTTGGGTCTAAAAATCATTATTAAAACCATTGCTCCTCCAAAAGCGACCATCCTATATGACTCAAAATCTCTAAAAACTTCTATTAGTCCAATTAAGAAAATAGTTGATAAGACTACACCTGTTTGTGAACCCATACCGCCTAATACTACTATTGCAACTATTATCGCAGATTCTATGAAGGTAAAACTTTCTGGACTTATAAAAGCTTGTCTAGTAGCAAAAAAGGATCCTGCAAAACCTCCAAACATCGCCCCAACTGCAAAAGCAGTTAGTTTAGTATTTCTTGGATTTACGCCTAAGGACTTACATGCAATTTCATCTTCTCTCAAAGCCTCCCAAGCTCTACCCACTGGTAATCTACGTATCTTAATAGTAAAAAAATTAGTAATTAGAGCAAGAACAAGTATTAAATAATAGAGAAAAATAATTCTTTGCATTGGACTATATTCTAATCCAAAAAATGTATGAAAAGTTTCAACCCCTTCATCTGGATAGCGTTTAAAGGGCAAACCAAAAAATGAAGGTCTGGGTATTCCAGTTAGACCATCAGGTCCTTTTGTTAGTGTATACCAGTTAAGTAAAAGAATTCTTATCATCTCACCAAAAGCAAGAGTTACTATTGCTAAATAATCTCCTCTTAATCTTAAAACTGGGAAACCTAATAAAATCCCAAACATTCCTGCAAAAAGTCCGGCTAAGGGAAGACAAATCCAAAAAGACCAACCAAAATGAATTGCGAAAAGAGCATAGGAATATGCCCCTACTGCGTAAAAAGCTACATAACCCAAATCCAAAAGTCCTGCCAGCCCAATAACAATATTTAAGCCCCAACCTAGCATGATGTAAGTCATCATCATAATGGCTATATCCATCCAATATCGATCGGCAAAAGGCATGAATGGAAAAATTACTGAAAAGATAATTGCACCTAAAGCTATTTGCGATCCTTTTGTATCCAAAAAATTTGATATTGCTTTGCCTAATGATGATGGTTCACCTCTTCTCTGTTCTTTTTTAAAAGAGTAAATATTTATGAAGAATCTACCGATTGCACAAAAGGCAACTATTAAGGCAACAACTAACCATTTAGGCTGAACAACCAAAGCTTCATTTACTGCTACTGTTCGAAGTCCAACTATAGGTCCAAATAACGCCAAGGCTATCAAGCCAGTAAATAAACTATCTTTTAATGAACTTTGTAAAAAATTTTTATCCATTTTATACTTTTTCTATATCTGGTTTTCCTAAAAAACCTGTTGGAAAAAATATCAGAACTATCACTAATGTTGAGAAAGCAGCTATGTCCTTATATTCTATTGAAATATATCCTGACCAAAATGTTTCTATTAATCCAATTAAAAGCCCACCCAACATAGCACCTGGGATTGAACCTATTCCTCCTAAAACTGCAGCAGTAAAAGCTTTTATTCCAGCCAAAAATCCAATATAAAAATCAATAACGCCGTAATACATTACAAACATCATTCCTGCTACAGAAGCTAGAGACGAGCCTATAATAAATGTCATCGATATAGTTCTATCTACATTTATTCCCA
The DNA here is from genome assembly GCA_002457515.1 of Pelagibacterales bacterium MED-G40. Taxonomy (GTDB): domain Bacteria; phylum Pseudomonadota; class Alphaproteobacteria; order Pelagibacterales; family Pelagibacteraceae; genus Pelagilacustribacter. The sequence goes on from NTJN01000004.1 coordinate 69,454, forward strand.
TTAGCGCGGTCATTGTCCTGTCTTGCTCGCAAGCCCTCTGAGCGCGTCCAAGAGCTGTTCTCGTAATTAATAATGTAAAAATTGCCATTAAAAATATGGTTACTAAAACAATAAAAATTTGAAGATAGCTTAGTGTAACTACAAATTCTGATTCTTTAAAAAAATTAAAACCACCTTGAATGACTGGTTGTAAAGTTTTAATTCTTGCTCCTTGTGCTGCTTGTACATAATTTTGAAGTACTATAGACATACCTAATGCTGAAATAAGTGGGGCCAATCTAAAAGATTTCCTCAAAGGTTTGTATGCTAATTTTTCTACCGTCCACCCATAACAAGCTGTAAAAACCATAGATATTAACAAAACCAATATTAATACAATTGGAAGTGAAATTGCTGTTAGTGCAAAAAGAATAAATGAAATTAAAGCAACAAACGCGCCCACCATAAAAATATCACCGTGGGCAAAATTAATCATTCCAATAATTCCATAAACCATCGTATAACCAATAGCGATTAGACCATAAACAGACCCTAGTGTAAGGCCATTAATTAATTGTTGTAGAAAATACTCCATGCTCTCCTTTGAAAAAATTTAAAATTTTTTAAAGATGCTATTTAAGACTTTTTGTTGGACTTTGTAAAATTTCTTTTTTTTTAGTTCTTTAAGCACAAAGGCATTTGTGCCGCCAGGAGTTTGTGATTCTACTACAAGTTGTTTTAAAGATAATTTTTTTTTATTAATTGCATCTTCTGCCAAAGCTAAAAAAAGCTCTCTTGTATAATCCTCTGCTTCTTTTCTATTTACACCTTTTGAGGTAAGCCAGTCACTTGTTGCGGAAACTAAATTATAAAATGGTGCCATAAAAGAAGAAGTAGCCCAAAAACTCTTAGAAACTTTTTCGCTTTTTACCTCAACAACTTTTCCTAAATGTTTAAAAAAATTTTTAACACTTTTATCAGGTGGAAAAATAACAATAGGACCTTTTTTCATTCCTATAAATGGTAGGGGTATAACTCTTGTAATGTTTTTATTTTTTGTATTTTCTTTAAGTTTTTTTAAATTTATTGTAGAAATAAAACTTATTATTTTTTTATTTTTTTTAAAATAAAGATCTTTTAAAATTTTTTTACCTACCCTTGGAGTTATTGCTAAAAAAACCCAATTAGATTTATCTATTAATTGTTGATTATTCTTTGATATCTGAATTTTTTTAAATCTTTTACTTAATTTTTTTGCTATTACTCTATTGCGAGGGGAAAGGTAAATCTTTTTAAATTTTAATTTTGATTTAAAAATACCTTCAATAACTGAAGATGAAATATGTCCAGTTCCTAAAAAACCTAAAATCATAGATTATGCAGAATAACCAAGCTATTCCATTTAATAAAGAAAATTTTAAACAGATTTTTTCAAAAGAATTCTTAATAGTGATAATAATTTCAATTCCAGCTGCAATATTAGCGGATTATTTCAATATACCCTTAGCTTGGTTTTTAGGGCCAATGATAATTACTTCTATTTTAACTTTGGGAGGTATTAAAACTAAAATGCCCAAATTAATTTTAAGTTCAACATTAATTATTCTAGGACTCTATATAGGTAATTATATTGATGAAAATTTATTTAACCAAATTCACCAATGGTTTTGGACTTCATTAATAATGTTGGGCTACATTATAATTAGTGTTTTGTTCGTCTCAAAGTATTTAGAAAAATACTCAAACTACGATAAGAAAACATCGATTTTTTCTGCAGCACCAGGTGCTTTAGGACCACTAATGATTTTGGCCGAAGATGAAAAATCTGATTTAAGTCGAGTAGCTACTTCACATTTAATTAGATTAATTATAATAATTACAATTTTTCCTTTCATTGTAAACAGCTTCTATGATGCTGAGAATGTAAAAGTCGCTGAAACGATTATTCAAGATCAAAATATTATAGAACTTTTTTTACTAATTTTAGTTTCAATAATTCTGATATTCATCTTTGATAAGTTAAAAATTCCAGCAGCTTTGTTAGCGGGCACTTTAGTAGCTAGCGGCTTTTTGCAAATTACTGAAGTGGCCTCTTATAAATTATCTCCTAGTATTATTGATTTTTCTCTTCTAATACTGGGCTCATCTGTAGGATGTCGGTTTGCAGATAAAACTTTTCCTGAAATAGCAAAAAATGCTCTCCATAGTTTTGTAGCTACATTTATTCTAGTATTATTAGGGTTAATTTCTGCATTCATAGCAAGTTTAGTTATAGATAAAAATTTTTATACTTTGCTTTTATCTTATTGCCCTGGTGGAATTTATGAAGTAGCAGTTATTGCGATTTTTTTTGATCTTGATCCAGAGTTTGTATCATTTCATCATATAATAAGGCTTCTATTAATTCTTTTTATAGTCCCAATTATTTTAAGAATAATACAAAAAAAAACTTAGTTTTTTTGAAAAAAACTTTTATAAATTTGCCAACTAACAATAATTATAATTGATATCATTATACAAAGAGTAAGTGGTCTATCCCATAAAAATGACCATGAACCATCACTTATAAGTAATGATCTTCTTAAATTTTCTTCCATTAACCCACCTAGAACAAATGCTAGAATTAGAGGAGGCATAGGGAAATCATATAACCTCAAAATGGTTGCAACAACTGCTATACCAATCATTAAAAAAATATCAAAATTATTAAAAGACATTAAATAAATTCCAGTAACAGAAAAAAACAAAATCATTGGTATTAAAAAAGTTCTTGGAACAGCAAGAATTCTTGCAATATAAGGAATAAGAGGAAGATTTAAAATTAGTAGAACTACCATTCCAATATACATTGACATTATTACTGACCAAAATATCTCTGGATTGGTCTCATATAACCTGGGACCAGGTTGAATCCCAAAACCCAATAAGGCTCCTAACATTACAGCAGTAGTTCCACTTCCAGGTATTCCTAAAGTAAGCAAAGGTACAAATGCTCCTGAGCATGCAGCATTATTTGCAGTTTCTGGTGCGGATAAACCTTGTACACTTCCTTTACCAAACTTTTCTTTTTCTTCATCGCTCACAAAGTTTCTTTCCATTCCATAAGCTAAAAAAGAGGCTATTGTTGCTCCTGCTCCTGGTAAAACTCCGACAATAAATCCTAAAATAGAAGAACGAGGGATAGTTTTGGCCATTTGTTTTGTTTCTTCTTTGCTAACTTTAATAGAGCCTAAATCAGTTAAAGAAATTTGTTTTGCTGCTTTAGTTGGATCGTTTTTTTTAAGAATAATAGTTAAAGCTTCACTCATAGCAAAAGTAGCCATAACAACTAAAACGAAACTAATTCCATCAGATAAATTCATTGTATTAAAAGTAAAACGAGGAATATCAGATAAAGTATCTTGGCCTACTGATGCTAACATCAATCCTAATACACACATCATCATTGCTTTTAAAAAATTACCTTTAGATGAAAAAGCAGCAACTGCTGTTAAACCTAAGATCATTAAGCCAAAATAATCAGGTGACCTAAATGATAAACTTACTTTTGATAAACTAGGAGCTGCGATTAATAAAAAAATTGCTGCAATTGTTCCGCCGGCAAAAGAACTATAGGCTGCTATTGCTAAAGCTTTACCTGCTTTACCTTGTTGTGCCATGGGATAACCATCGAAAGATGTAGCAACGGTACCAGGTACACCCGGTGCATTTATTAAAATTGAGGATGTAGATCCACCAAAAACTGCTCCATAATAAACTCCCGCCATTAAAATTAAACCTGTAGCCGGATCAAAACCATAAGTAATTGGTATCATTAATGCTATAGCAGTCATAGGACCCAGACCTGGAAGCATTCCAATAATGGTTCCAGCAAAACAACCGATCATTACCATTAATAGGTTTTGAAAGGATAAAGCTGTTTTTAGTCCTATTAGAATTCCCTCGATCATCCCATTATTCCTATATATTTTAGTAATGGATCTCTAAGGTAAACAGCCAATAAACCATGAAGGAGATACATAAAAATTGCAACAAAAGGAAAAGAGAAAATGATAATATATTTCCACCTTCTCTCTCCTAAAAAATAATATGAAAAGACCAAAAACAAAGAGGTTGATAAGAAGAAACCAACTTTAAGTATTGTTGCTCCATAAATAATCATAGTTACTACTAGTAAAATAGTCTTTTTAAATTCTAAGTGTGTTGGATTTACTTCAATGGGCTTGCGGTCTGGTAAGACGATCTTTAAACCAGCAAAAAACATTCCAGCGTAACCTAAATAAATAGGAAATGTTTTCGCATTAAATGGTGCTCCCTCGTCGAAAGCAAAAACTTGTATTTGATGAGCTGTGTATAAATAAAAGGCTGATAAAACAAAGAAGAGCAGCGAAATAATTTTTACTGAATTTATTTTCACTGCTCTTCCTCTAAGTTTTAAGTATTTAGCTTAACTAAATTACTCCTAGTTCTTTCATTAAATTTGTCATTTCCTTAGTTTGTTTTTTTAAGAATTTGTCAAATTTACTTCCTGGGTTATAAATATTTACCCATGCATTTCTTTTTCTTACTGCTTCCCACTCAGGTGTTTTTTGAACATCGCCTAACATTTTAGCAATTTTTTTAACATCTCCACCACTCATGCTTTTAGGAGCAAAGAATCCTCTCCAGTTAACAAACTGAACATCAAATCCTTGTTCTTTAAGCGTAGGAACCTCTGGAGCATCGCCAACTCTTTTAGGTGCAGTAATACCAATAATTCTTACTTGGTCTCTTGCTCCCATAACCTCTCCCAAACCAGTTGAGAGAATTTGAGTTTCTCCAGACAAAAGTCCAGCTAATGCTTTTCCACCTGCATCATAAGGAACGTACACAACTTTGTTTGCGTCAGCTCCAGCTTTTTTAAATGCAAGGGCACCTATTAAATGGTCCATACTTCCTCTAACAGAACCACCAGCCATTTTAATTGACTTAGGGTTTGCGTTATAAGCATCAACTACATCTTTAAAATTTTTGTAAGGTGAGTTTTTAGCAACTGCGATAGCACCATAGTCACCTATTACACCAGCTATTGGCTTAACATCTTTATAAGATAATACACCAGATCCAGCTACATAGCCTTTGTGTCTTGTGATTGATCTTAATACTAAAGGTGTTGATTGAACTAATACTGTTCCTTCTGGCTTAGTATTGATTATGTAAGATAGGGCTTTTCCTCCACCACCACCTGACATATTTTCAAATGAAGCGCTTTTAAGAAAACCAGCTTTTGTTAAAGCTTCTCCAGTTCCTCTAGCAGTTCCATCCCAACCACCACCAGCTCCACCACCGATAATAAAGTGTAACTTATCGATTGCAAAACTTGTTGATGAGATTGAAGTTAAAAGAACGGTAGCAAATACAAGGCTGATAAATTTTTTAAATTTACTTAACATATGTTTCTCCCGTTTGTTGTTAATAATCTTAATTAAAAATAATTAAGGAGAAAGAGTCAATAAAGATTTAATTAAAAAAAGTTCCACGAATCCTCAATAATTCTCTAGAAAGCCCAGAGTGCTCATTGAAAGCTTTCCTACCATGTAGCCAAAAGTAATTATTTGAGAAAATTGTAGAACCCACTGGCAAAGGAAAACTGATCTTCTTTTTGCTCTCTTCTAGGGCATCAGATAGTTTTTGAAGAAATAAGCCCTGCTTCATACTCTTCGGTTCAGGGAATTGATCTATATAAGAAATTATCGGTTTGCCATCTTTATCTTTTTTAAAAACTGGATGCTCTACTTTATATTCAGTATTTTTACTCTTTGGAGACCCCCATAAAAAATTTTCTTTTCCCACTGGATCCTTACTTAATTCGTCTAAATGTTCCCAATCATCTAAATGTAAAATAACACTTTCTCCACCTCTTACATTTTGTTCTTCCATTTTTGTCATAATTAACCAATCAGTTTTTTCTTTAACATAAGTACCGTCAGTATGAAGATCTAAATTTGTGTAAGCTTTTCTTAAGTATGAGTCGCTAGCATCCTGGTGTTTTACATAAAATCTTGCATAATATTTACCAGTCATTGAGTCAAAGTTGGGATTACCTACTAGATAAGCAAAACCCGTGGAGAGTTTAATAAGAAATTCTTTATCAAATTTTTTATTACTAATTTCTGGTTCAATAATAATTGTTCCAGTATTTCTATCTTTTAATGTTTTAATTAAAGTTTTGCTTAACTTGTTTTCAAAAACTTCATCTAAACTTTTTGCTAAAGTAAATCTTGTGAAAGGTTTATATTCTAGAGAGGTAATGGTGTGTTTCTTGAATGGAAATACTAATCTATCTAAGTCTTCATGCTTAATTTTAATGACTCGAACTCTGTTCGTTTCCTTATGACTATTAATAGTAAAGCTCATAAATAATGTGTATAATATGTTATGGTTAAAAAATATCCAAGAGACATGATTGGCTATGGTTCAAAAAAAATTAAAGTCGTTTGGCCAAATAATGCAAAACTAGCCCTCCAAATTGTATTAAATTACGAGGAAGGAGCTGAAAATTCTGTTTTACACAATGATAAGCACTCAGAAACTTTTTTATCAGAAATAATTGGGGCTCAACCAATTAAAGGAAGGCATATAAGTATGGAGTCTCTTTATGAATATGGTTCTAAAAGAGGATTTTGGAGAATACATGAGCTGTTTCAAAAAAAGAAAATACCATTAACTATTTTTGGTGTTGCTATGGCCCTAGAAAGAAATCCTGAAGTTTGTAAGGCAATAAAAGATGCTGATTATGAAATTGCTTGTCATGGATGGAGATGGATTGATTATCAAAATATTAGTAAGTCTGTTGAAAAAAAACATATGGATCTTGCGATCAAAACTATTAAAAAAATCTTTGGTCAACGACCTTTGGGTTGGTACACAGGTAGATGTAGTCCAAACACAAGGGAGTTAGTAATGAATGAAGGTGGCTTTATTTATGATAGCGATTCTTATAGCGATGATCTTCCTTATTTTGAAAAAAGAAATAATAAAAAACAATTAATCGTACCTTACACCTTAGATAACAATGATATGAGGTTTGCAACTAATCAAGGATTTAATAGTGGTGATCAATTTTACAATTACTTAAAAGATAGTTTTGATGTTTTATATGAAGAGGGAGAAACAAATCCAAAAATGATGTCTGTTGGTCTGCACTGTAGAATAGTAGGCAAACCAGGTAGATTAAAATCTTTAGAAAAATTTTTAGACTATGTATTAAAACATAACGATGTTTGGATATGTAAGAGAATAGATATTGCTAAACATTGGATTAAGAATTACTCAAATAATTAGATAATGAAAAAAAATAAAAATATCATTTTAAATGGTTTAATTGATCTTGCTCAACCAAGACTTGGCACAAAAGTAGTTTATAAGACTGATGATTTCTTTGCAGCAGCTAAAAGAATTATAGAACCATCGCCTCCGATATTTAAAGAAGGTGTGTTTGATAAAAATGGAAAATGGATGGATGGATGGGAAACAAGAAGAAAAAGAAAATCTGGTCATGATTATCTAATTTTAAAATTAGGTAAACCTGGAAGAATACATAAGGTTGATATTGATACTTCTCACTTTAATGGAAACCAACCAAGTAAAGTTTCATTAGATGTTTGTTCTTCTAAAAAAAACGTGCCTGATAAAAATCAAAAGTGGACCAATATATTAAGTAAGAAATCTACTGGTCCAAATAGACATCATTTTTTTAATGTTAAAAAGACTTCAATTATCACTCACGCAAGACTAAATATTTTTCCAGATGGCGGCGTTGCAAGATTAAGATTGTTTGGAGAGCTAAAAAATAAAAAATTTAGAAATAAGACTATTAATTTAACTTCTGTTTTAAATGGTTCAGTGCCAATTGCTTGTAACAACGAACACTTTGGTAGAGCTGAAAATGTTTTGGCTCCTGGCCAAGGAAAAAATATGGGTGACGGATGGGAAACAAGAAGAAGTAGAGGTAAAAACTTTGATTGGTTAATCATTAAATGTGCGGCTGCTGCTAAGATAGATAAAATACAAATTGATACTCATCACTTTAAAGGAAATTACCCTGATCAATGTTCTATTCAAGCTGCATATGTTGGGGGGAAATCATCTGCTAATAAAATCATAAATAAATCAAAAAATTGGAAGCTTTTATTAAACAAATCAAAATTACACGCTCATAAAAAACACAACTTTTTAAATAGGCTAATGAAGAAAAATAAAGTTAATTATCTTAGAATTAATATATTTCCTGACGGAGGTATTTCTAGAATTAGAGTATTTGGAAAGATATAATAATGACAATTACAATTAGCCCAAAAAAAATAACTAAAGAGAATTTTGCCAAATTTGGTGAGCTGATCAGTACAAGTGATATTAACCCTATTTCTATTAATAATGGTTATGCAAAAAGATTTGATGGTATAGCTAATTTAGATACCTCAAAAAATAATGGTGAAACAACAATTAGTATATTCTCTGCTCTAAAACGAACTTTTCCAATGAATATCGATATGATGGAACAACATCCATTAGGGAGCCAAGCTTTTATCCCAATGAAAGAAACAACTTTCTTATCTTTTGTAGCGCCTAATGATGACAAACCGGATTTGAATAAAATTGAAGCTTTTATAATCCCGCCAGGAGTAGGAATTAATTATAAAACTGGTACTTGGCATTTTCCATTAATCTCAACAGAAGATATGAACTTTTTAGTAGTAGATAGAAAAGGTTCCGGAGATAATTTAAAAGTTCAAAAATTGGAAAAAAATCAAGTAATCCTAAAATACTAAAGCCCGCCGTATTTCTACGGCGAGCTTTTTAAATTTAATTATTTTTTACTCCCAGATGATATTGCTAAATGAACAACCGCTCCTAAAGAAGCTCCTATTATCCATGCATAACCTCCACCGCCACCTAAATTAGCGAAGAAGTCTCCAAGACCACCGGGTAAAATATTTGGCCAAACAGATCCAATAGCAATGTAGCCGGATAGTATCCAAGCAACCATGCCTTTTAAATTAAATCCATCATTGTACCAATACTTACCTTTGCCTTCGTTAAATAATGCGTTCACATCAATTTTTTGTTTTTTGATGATGTAGTAGTCAGTAATCATAATTCCAAACACTGGAGCAAGTATTGCACCTAACGTGTTAACAAATGGAAATATTCCCATTTTAGTAATTACAGCTACCCACATTCCACCAATTACAAAACCAAAACCAGCAGTGATTAATCCGCCTGTTCTAAAATTGATTTTACTTGGCATTAAGTTAGCAAGGTCATAAGCGGGTGGTATAAAGTTAGCCACCATATTTATTCCAACAGTTGCAGCAAAGAATGCAAATGCAGCCACTATTGTTAAAAATATATTATCTACTTTTGCGACCATGTCAGTTGGTTGTGCAACATATTCTCCGAACAACGCTATTGTTCCACCTGTAATCATAAGAGTTATAAAAGAAAAGAAAATTACGTTTCCAACTAATCCGTATAAATTTCCTTTTTTCATTTCTTCTTCATTTTTTACAAATCGAGCAAAGTCTCCGAAGTTAATTACAACTGCAGCAAAATATCCTACCATAATAGAAAATACAGCTAGAAAGGCTCCAAAAGATCCTAGACCTTCAAAACCTCCTGAACGAGTTCCACTAGAAAATATATTTCCTACTTCTGAAAGAAGACTGCCACCAACTTCAGCCCATATAGCTATCATTAAGAGAATCATAACTACATAAACTGCCGGCCCAGCAAAGTTTAAAAATTTTCTTACAAGGTCGATACCTTGCCAGAATAAATAAACTTGAAACGCTGATACAAATATAAATGAAACCCACATAACTCCTGTCATGCCAAGAAACATTTCTGAGCCTGGATTTCCTGTTAATGCAGTAATTAAAAGAGCTACAGCAGTTGATGCTGCGTAAGTTTGTGCTCCGTACCAAAACATTGCAACAAGACCTCTGGCCATTGCTGGAAAGTTTGCTCCGAATACACCCATACTTACCCTTGCAAATACTGGATAAGGAATTCCATGTTGTACACTTGGTTTACCTGAAAGGTTGACAAGCCACATTATAAATACTCCTGCTAATATTAAAGCTAGAAACACAGCCCAACCATTCAGTCCTGAGGCGATAAACAATGATGCTGCTAAAGTATATCCGAATAAACTTTGAACATCGTTCGCCCATACGTTAAAGATTTCAAACCATCCCCAATTCTTCTTATTACTTGGGGTAGGTGCTAAATCTTTATTATAGAGTTTTTTTGAACTCATATTCCCTCCCTGGTTTATGAGTACAACCCTATCAATTTTTAAAGATAAAAATACAAAATAAGACAGTAGAAAGATCAATAAAGACAACAAAAGCCTATTATGGGCTAATTCCTTTTTTGCTTTTACAGAAAAAATCGAGTCATTACGAGTCGCTTAAAAATTACTTAAAATACTTAAAAAAATAGCTGATAATAAAGTTGGTATTACTAAATTTCTATTTGTTAATATAAAAATCGATACGCAAATAGTTAAAACTAACAATCTTATAAATATTTCAGAGTCTGCTAGTACTCCAGCTGGAAAAATTATCATTCTACCAAGAAGTGCAGCTAAAGTTGAATAGGCAACGCAATTGAACCATAAAAAAACTTTAGATTTTACGCTTACTTTTTTAGATGTAACAGCTCCCATAAAACGAGAAATAAAAGTTGCAAAAGAAGTAGCTACTATAGCAAGAATTATAATCTGACTAGATCCCATTTTTTTCTCCAAATAAAAAACCAATTGTGCCAGCAATCAATCCTGCAAATAATAAAGACCATTCAGCTGAAACTAAGTAAATAATTGGCCCTAAAATAGTTCCTAGTATCACTGATATGGAAATACTTAAGTCTTTCATTGCACCAATCATCATACAAAAAAAATAAACAGGATTAACAATAGCTAAACCAATCAACATATCTTTATTAAGATAATCAGCAGATAAATATCCAACTACTGTCATAAGAACTGCTGTAGTCCATGTGCCAATACCAACACCAATCCAAAAATCTATTCTATGTTTCTTGCTAATTTTTTTATAACTATCTTTTGCAATTAGCCAAGACGAAACTGCTAAGAAATGACATGAAAGATAATATTTCCATTTAGGTTGTGATTTATGTTCCAGCAATGGAAATAAAGAAACTGTCATGGGATAAAGTCTAAAATTTACTAACCAAACAGCTATAAAGATGTTTATAATAGAAGCTCCAACTAATAATGACTCTGCCATAACTAATTGACCTGGTAGAGCATAAGTAAAAAAGCTTGAAGCTGCGCTTTGTTGGATGTTAAATCCAGCATCTTTTAACAAAGCACCTAAAGCAATAAAACATGCTGCAAGTGGAATAGCAGGACTTCTAGAACCTTTTAATGATTTTAATCCTTGTATGAAAACTTTGAAATTAATCATCCACCCAGAAATAATCTTCCTACATCAGGATTCTTTAGTAGATCATTTCCTTTTCCAACAATAGCCGTTTGTCCAGAAACTAGTACATATCCAATGTCTGCAAACTCTAGACCTTTTTTTGCATTTTGTTCAACCATAATAATAGTTTTTTTTTCATTTTTTTGAAGATCATCTAAAATTTCAAAAACCATTTCTATATATCTGGGCTCAAGTCCTATTGAGGGTTCGTCAACCAATAGAATAGATGGACGCATTACCAAAGCTCTTGAAATCTCGAGAAGTCTTCTTTCACCTCCTGATAATACTTTTGCTGGCTGATTTCTTCTTTTATTTAACCTTTCATACTTCTCTAAAACTCTTTTTGCCTCAGCGTATGATTCTTCTGTTTTATCTTTAATATATCCGCCCATTAATAAATTTTCTTCAACAGTCATGTCTGGAAATACAGAATTATCTTGAAGAATATAAGCTATGCCACAACTTTTTAATTTTTGGGCTGGTGTAAGATTAGTAATCTCATTTCCGTCAATTTCAATTTGTCCCGAAAATATATTTGTGAAACCGTAAATAGAATGAAGTATTGTTGATTTTCCTGCACCGTTAGGTCCAATGAGACATAAAGATTGTGCTTTATCTACAAGCAAATTGAAATTATGAAGTATTTCCATTTTTCCATAACCAGCATTTAAATTTTTAATTTGAAGATGTAAATTAGATCCAGATAGTTTTTGTAAATCCTTAATCTCTGGAGCTTTTCCTAAAACTTCATATTGATTTGACATTATTGTGCTCCTAGATAAGCATCTACAACTCGCTTATCATTTTTTATTTGATCGGGTGAACCTTCTGCTAAAAGTTTTCCATGTGCTAGACAAAAAATACTTTGCGCTAAGCTCATAATTACTTTCATGTTGTGTTCAATTACTAGTAAAGTTATCCCGTAATCTTTATTAATTTTTATCAATCTATCTATAATTCCGTTGATTAAAGTAGGGTTTATTCCGGCTGTTGGTTCATCTAATAAAAGCATTTTTGGTTCATTCATCAGAGCCATTGCTAATTCTAAAAGTTTCTGCTGACCAAAAGAAAGGTCGCCCGCTCTAAGTTTTCTTTTTTGATATAAACCTACAAAATTTAAAAGATTTTCAGCTCTTTCGGTCAATTCAGCGGGAATTTTTGAAAATATTTTTGAGAAGCCTTGGTCACTTGCTTTATGACTAATAAGCATATTTTCTACACAGTTTAATTTGCTATAAATTCTTGTTTGTTGGAAAGTTCTTAATAGCCCAAGTTTAGCAACTACAGGGACTGGTAACTCTGAAACTTCTTTGTTATTAAATTTTATAGAACCTTGATCAATTGGGTGTGTTCCTACAATAGAATTAAATAAAGTAGTTTTTCCAGATCCATTGGGTCCTATTAAACCGACGATAGATCCCTGATCAACATTTAATGAGATATCAACATTGGCTTTAACCCCACCAAAAGATTTACTTACGTTTTTTACCTCTAAAATACTCATTTTAATTCCACCTGTGCTTTTCTATCTTTCTCGTCAATTACTTCACCAAATCTATTAGGATATTTTTCTCTTAGCCAGCCCATTAATCCCTCTGGGAAATAGATTACTATTACAACAATCAAAATTCCTAATGCAACGTACTGCCACCCTAGTATAAAAGTCCAGAAACCCTCTTTTAAAAAATGAAATAAAGTTGCTCCAATTACAGGTCCCCATAAAGTTCCTTTTCCTCCAAGGATTGCCATCAAAACCATGAATACGCCCATCTCTCTTCCGTCGAATGCAACGTCGGTGGAGTCTATATATCCAATTAACCCACCCATAATTCCTCCTGCAAGACCACAGAAAAATGCAGACACCATCCAACCAACAATTTTATATTTCATTGTCTGAATACCCATTGCTTCAGCTTTATCTTCATTATCTCTTATCGCGTTTAGAATTAGTTTAAATCTCGATCCATAAATCCATTTAACAAAAATAAAAGTTAAAATTAATAAAACAAAACTTAAAAAGTAGAAAAACTCTCCTCTAGCCTCAGGATCAACTATATCTTTTGGAAAAGGTGGAGTAGTAAAACCTTGACCAGCACCAATAATTTCTATTCCACCAGCAATCTCACCTGCTGCGATACCTAAACCCAACGTGCAAATCGCAAAGTAATGTCCTCTCAACCCTAAAATTGAATAGCCGATTAAACCTGCGACAATTGTTGGTATAACAGCAGCAACTAATAAACCAAAACCCATACCTTGAAAAAATTGTGTTGTAGTATGTTCAAATGTTTTTTCACCACCGCTTTCTGTCCATTCTGCTAAAGGAAAAAACATACCAACTTGAATTGACGCACATAAATACATTCCAAGACCATAGAAAAGAATATTTCCAAAAGAATTGTAGCCCATTTCTCCACCTTGTAGGTTCCAGGTCATTGCCAGTACAATTAGAATGCAAAGAATTGTTAACTGAACTTTAAATGCAGGAAAGATAAAGGGCGCGGCTAATCCTAAAGTAATTAAACTAGCGTATAAAATTAAATCTTTTTGCTTCATTTTAATATTTTCTCTTTTGCTTTTTGGAACTCATCTTCTGTTAAATCCCCTGACTCCTTTAAATCTCTTAATGCTCTCAGTTGTCCGGCAACATCTTGTGAAGATAAATTATTTTCACCAGTACTAGCGTTTAAGGCTTTTATATTTTTACAATTTTTATTTTTCATAATTTTCTTTAAGTGATAAATTCTGTTGTCTGCAGCAACTATAGCTTTATCTGCATTATGTAAGGACTGTGCCCATGCCGGCCAAAATAGTAGCAATCTAGATACATTGCCGCCAGTTCCTGACTTTGCGTAATTGGCATCTTTTTTAAATTTTTGAGCCTCCTCTACTGAAATCTCTAGACCTTTACAGTCTAAATTATAGTCATTAGATTGTTTTACATTTACCACCTCAGGCTTAGCGCAGCTTTTTAAAAAAACTAAACAAATGAAAGAAATAAAAATTTTTTTCATTTTAGATACTCTCTCTTTCTAGAAAGTTTAAATCGTCTGTAAACAAGTATGAAAACTAATAACATGAATACAGAACCAATTCTAAATTCTGTACCAAGAATGTAATCAGCAAATTCTTCAAAAACTCCTAATCCCATACCTGAGATAGCCACTGCAGGTAAGTTGCCTAATCCAGCAACGATTACGATCATGAAAGATCTAACTGTATATGGCAATCCAACATAAGGGTGCAATGTAAATGTAATTGCAATTAAAGCTCCGGCAACACCACAAAGTGCAGCGTTAATTCCAAAAGTTGCTGCATAAACTTTTTCAGTATCAACCCCTAAGATCTTTGCTGCTCTAGCGTTCTGTGCTGTAGCTCTAATAGCTCTACCTAATTTTGATTTCTTCATGTAAATAACTAACACCACGGCATATAATAGACTTATAAAAGCAGAGAATATTTTTGAATTCGGCAAGGTTACAGAATTATCAAATAACATTGTTGTTCCATATTCTGATTGAGCAACTACAACGTCTGCACCGAAAATAAAATTCATTAGCTGTTGAAACACAATGGCAATACCGAAAGTTGCTAAAATTGAAATAAAAAGATCTCGATCTACTACTTTGTTTATAACGAGTTTGTATAATCCCCATCCAACAAAAAACATTACTATAGGTGACACAATTACGCCCCAGCCCGGATGAATTCCTGCAAGATACATACTATAAGCAATGTATCCACCTAATATCACTAAATCACCTTGAGCAATGTTTATTATATTCATCACACCCCATTGAAGTGCCATGCCGTATGCGATTAATGCAAATAGAATTCCCAAAAGAATTCCGTCCAAAGAAGCTTGGACGATTAAAATCGGAGCCTGAAAAATCAAAAAATCCATAAAACCTTTTAAAAAAAATGCCCCCTAAATTTTAGGGGGCATTTAATAAAATACTTAAAAAGTATTAACCTCTTTCAGACCACTTAGGGATCGGGTGAAAGAATTTATCTGAAGCCCATTTTGTTGGAGCAACAACTTTATTCTCACACGTATCACCTTTACATCTTACTTGGAACAAGATCATTGGCTTAGCAACGTTTTGACCGCCAGGACCAAATTTAATGTTTCCATAGAAAGTTTGCATGTCTGTAGCTTTAAGAGCGTCTCTAACTTTATCTCTGTCAAAAGAATTTGCTCTTTCGAACGCATCTTTAAACACTAGTAAAGCGGCAGATGACTCAGCTGATTGATAAGGCGGAGCATAACCAAATTCTTTTTTAAAGTCTTTGTCATACTTCTTACCACCACCAAAGAATTTATCTTTGTAGCTTAAGTTTTTATGCCATTGAGAAGCACACAATGCGTATTCTGATTTCTTTCCGTGTTGTTTAGAAAGTTTTGCAGCATCACAGTGTGTCATAGCTAACATAGGAACATCAACTTTCATTTCAGAGATTTGTCTGATCGCAGTTAATGCACCTTTTGTATGTCCTGATACTACTAGTACATCTGGCTTAGTAGCTTTTACTTTTGCCAATGTAGCAGCCATATCATTTAGCTCTTTAGGTAATTTGTCATCAATAATGATTTTAGATCCAGTTCTTTTTGCAGCATCTAAGATACCAAGTCTCACATCTTGTGAGAAAGCATCTTGTTCAAATGCTTGTGCAATTTTTACTGGCTTACCACCATTTTTTTCGACTGCAAGATCAATTGCTACTTCAAGGTATTGGTTAGCTGGTGATAACACAGCAAACAAATATTTGTATCCCTTTGTAAATAAAGATCTTGATGCACCGTTTGCTTCAACCATAGGAATTTTATATTTCTCGGTTACAGGTGCAATGGCTTTCGTTAACCCTGAACTGTATGGTCCAAGCATATAATGAACGCCGTCTTGTTTGATTAGTCTTTCAGCTAACTGAGCAGCTCTTTTAGGATTTGATTCATCATCATAATAAATGATCTCAAATTTATAACTTTTTCCTCCAACTTTTACGCCACCCATTTTATTAATTCGGTCAACAGCCATGTTGTATCCGTTTTGAGTGTGTACTCCGTTAGAAGAATATTTTCCTGTAAGAGATATCGCAGAACCTAACACAATGTACTCACCTTCAACTTTTGCGAAAGAAGAAGTGATACTTGCCAATGTTAGAGTTAAAGCTGAAATAAATGCAATAAATAGTTTTGCTATTTTATTCATTTGTTTCCCCCTTTGATTAATTAATTAATGACAGATTAAAACAAGAAATATTGATAATGACAACAGGTAGAATTAATTAATAGGTTTGAGTAACAGCGACATATAGGGCAATAATTAATAGAACACACGCAGAAATTGTATTTAAAGTCTTTGGCTTTCCTCTCAGCCAAACTGCAACTCTTTCAGCAGCAAATCCGTAAATCATGAGAGTAATAAAATCTAAAATAATATAAGTGGCCATTAAAATAATAAACTGAACATAGTAATTCAAATTAAAATCAATAAATGAAGTGAAGATAGTTCCAAAAAATATTAATGCTTTTGGACTTAGACCAGCTACCAAAAAACCATCTTTATAAAATGAAAATAGAGATTTGGATTTTATAGATTTAATATTAATTAATTTAATTTTTGCTGAATAAGTATCATATGCTAAATAGATTATATAAAGTATGCCAATCCATTTTAAATAATTTAAAACATCTGGATTATTTTTAAGAAATGTGCCTATAACAAAAACCACCAAAACTCCTTGGCAAAAATTTGCAGAAATGTCTCCAAAAGCCGTCCAAACTGATCGCTTTAATCCATAATTTAGTGTGTGAGACACTATTACAACTCTTGGAGGTCCTGGAGTTATAAACAAAAACAATATTATTTGTAAAAAGATTAAATAATCTATGGGAAACATATATTTAATAACTATATATATTTAAATGAAGAAGAAAAGTTTAATTCCTCAAACACGAGTAAAAAATCCTGAGCCAAAAAAAATTGACAATAATTGGATAATTTGGGCAGCGTGGGCTGACAGAATAACCTTTGAGGAAATAAAAGAAAAAACTGGTAAAAATGAGAGTGAGGTTATTAAGATCATGAGAAAAAACCTCAAAACTAGATCTTTTAAACTATGGAGAAAAAGAGTAGCTAAAAAAAGCATTAAACATAGAAAAAAATTTAAATTAGAAAGAAAAAAATTAAGAGAAAAAATAAATTTAAGTGATATAAATTATATATGAAGAAAGTTATAATTTATTCTGGTAGCCCTTGTCCGTATTGCGATCATGCAAAAGCTTTATTGAAAAGTAAGAATGTCCCTTTTGAAGAAATCGATATCTGGAAAGACAAAAATAAAGCTAAAGAAATGCTAGAAAAAACAAACGGTGCTAGAACTATACCTCAAATTTTTATAGGGGATCATTACGTAGGAGGAAATGATCAGCTTCAAGCAGCTAACAGGAGTGGAGAATTAGATAAATTATTAGCTTAAGTCTTTTAAAAAAGGCATACCATCTCCAGCTCCAAGCTTTGTAGTAGATAGTCCAGCAGCTTTGTTAGCAAACTCTAAGCATTCTTTTATTGGTTTCCCTTTTAATAACGCAAATGAAAAACTTCCATTAAAAGCATCTCCTGCTCCTGTTGTGTCAATTGCTTTAACTGGACTTGCATTAATGTATATTTCTTCCTTACCGTCAGAAAAAAATAAACCTTTTTCACCTAAGGTTATAATAACTTTTTTAATGCCCATGTTTAAAAGTTTTTGAGCACTACTTTTGGCATCTTTCTCGTTGTTTATTTTAACTCCAGTATAAAACTCCGCTTCAGTTTCATTAGGTGTAAAGTAATCAACTAACCTAAAAAAGTCTTTTTTAAGTTCACATGCTGGAGCTGGATTTAATATATTAATTAAACCATTTTCTTTAGCCACTGTTAGGCAGTGGAAAGTTACATCTAATGGTATTTCTAATTGTGTTAAAAATATTTTTGACCGTTTAATTATGCTTGTATCAATTTCATCTTTAGTTAAGCTAGCAGGTGCTCCTCTAATAACTGTGATCGCATTTTGTCCGGTATTACGATCAACATGAATGCCTGCAACACCAGTTTTATGTTTATTAGAAATTACTATATTTGAAGTATTTATATTATCTTTTTTAAGTTTATTAATAGCGAGCTTTCCATAATCATCGTTCCCTAACTTTGAAATAAAATTTACTTTTCCTCCTAATCTAGAAATCGCAATAGCTTGGTTGCATCCTTTTCCGCCTGGCCCAATATTATAACTGTCACCAAGCACGGTTTCACCTGTTGTAGGAATTTTTTCTCCTGAAAAACTTATGTCTGCAACAAAAATTCCAAGAACAGTTATATCGCTCATTAACCAAGACTAATAAGGAATGGAAATGTTGTCAAAATATAATAGCTTATTATTTGTATTTTATTTGTTAAAATTAGAATTCCTGTAGCAAGCAGTATCACTCCTCCGGATTTCATAACCTTTCCATAATGTTTGCTAAAACTTTTTTTAGTACTTAAAAAAATGTTAATGTAGTAACCGGAAAGAATAAAAGGGATAGCTAATCCAAAAGAATAAAAAGAGAGTAATAATGCACCCTTATTGATAGTAGCTTCAGAAGCAGATAGTGCAATAATTGATCCTAAAACAGGACCAATGCATGGCGTCCAACCAAAAGCAAACGCTGCACCTACAACATATGGAAAAATAAAATTATCTTTAAAACTTTTAGTCTCTATTTTTCTCTCTTTGTTTAAAAAGTTTAGATTTAAAATTCCTAATAACTGTAATGAAAAAAATATTATTACTAAACCTGCAGCTATTCGTAATTCGTTTGAAAAATACAGTAAAACATTTCCAACAAATGAAGCAGCAATACCTAGAGATACAAACACTGAAGAAAAGCCAAGAGAAAATATAATTGTTTTAGTTAAAACTAATTTTCTATTGAGCTCCATTTCCTCTAGTTTTTTTCCAGTGATATAAGAAATATACCCCGGTATAATTGGTAAAACACAAGGAGTAAGAAAACTTATAAAACCAGCACCAAAAGCTAAGAAACATTTAATTAACATAAAATAATGATAATATTTATATAATGATTATAAAATATTTAAGTTTTTTGCTAGGTCTTATTTGGTCCTACTCTTTTATAAGAACTCAGTCTATTTTTAGCAATAAGACAGCAATATTATTTAAAGTTTTTATATCAAAAGTATCTTGGATTACCTTCATCTTAGCATGTTATTTTGGCTTTAAAAACTTCTCTATCAAATTAACATTAATTGGAGTTGGTATATCTATTATCTTAGTTCACTTAATGTTTTATTTTTCTAGTAAATATTTAGAAAATAAACTTGGAATAATAAAGCTAAAAAAAATAAAAACATTTTTGGAATATGCCCTTGTAATTTTTATTTTTTATTATGTGATTTTTTAAAAATATAATTTTCCCTTATCTTATTTACTTTTTTGAAATTATTTTTTTTTAAAATTCTAATTATTTTTTTTTTATTATTTTTTTGAATTTCATTATATTCTAGCATCTCAATACAAATTACTTCAATTTTAAATTTGTTTAAATTGATTGAAGATATAACTTCATATTCTCCTCCCTCAATATCAATATTTAAAAAATCAATTTTTTTGATGTTGTGCTTATCTAAAATATCTTTTAACTTCTCAGTTTTGACATTTTTTACACTTAGATTATTTAATCTAAAATGTTTTTTCATCCATTTAACATGGTTTGAGCTTAAGGTGTTTTGTGAACTAAGATCATGATGATAAAAAAGTTTAGCCGCCTTTTTTTTATTAGAGAGAGCTGCACAAATATTTATATCTTTTGGTCTTACAAATTTAAATAAGTCTATAGCAAATGGATTTAAATCAATATTAATTCCGGTCCATCCGGACTTGTACATCCTATTTGTATTATTAAATTTAGTTGGATGAAAACATCCGATGTCTAGATAGGTGCCTTTAAAGTTTTTCTTGAATAATTTTCCTAAAATGTCTTCTTCGCCAAATTGAGAGCCATTGTAAAGGAATTTAAAGTTTCTAATGTAAATATTATAGAAAACATACAAGGGTCTAAGAAATTTATACTTTTTATAAATATTTAAAGCTTTGGATTTTGAGGATGACATTCAGATTGAGTTTTAACTTTTTGGTTTAAAGATTAAACAAGCACCATTGTTACAAAATCTTTTTCCAGTTGGTTTTGGTCCGTCATTAAATATATGTCCATGATGACCGCCACATTTTTTGCAGTGATACTCTGTTCTTTCGTATCCTATGAGTGTATCAGTTTTAGTTTCAAAAACATCGGGTAAAGATGAAAAAAAAGATGGCCAGCCTGATCCACTTTCATACTTCGTTGAAGAACTAAAAAGTTTAGTTCCACAACCTGCACAATAATAATATCCCTCTCTTTTTTCCTGATTTAGATTACTAGATCCAGGGGGTTCGGTGCCCTCTTCTTTTAAGATATAATTTTGCTCAGGTGTTAAACTTTTATTCCATTTGTTCATTGTTTTCTTTTATACCATTCTTTTTGACCCAAAAATGAACCAAATTTGTGTTGACTTTTTAATACTAATTCTAATATACTTATTACATAGCGCTGATTTAAATCAAATTGCGGAGCGCTTAAAAAATTCCTGCTAAAGCGACTAGATCTTATGACCACCGCTTTAGCCGGTGGTTTTTTTTTGAACTTTCAAAAATAAAACCAGGTATTTGAACTGTATTGTACGCCTGACATAAAGTCGAAGTACTAAAAAGGAGGAAAAAAATGGCTAACTTTAAACACCCGGAAACTATCGGTTTACACGGAGGTGAATATAGAAGTGATCCTGCTACAACAGCCGTAGCAGTACCAATTTATCAAACAAGCTCTTATCAATTTAAAGATGCGGAGACAGCAGCAAATTTATTTGGTTTAAAAGAATTTGGTAATATTTATACAAGGATCATGAATCCAACATGTGACGTTCTTGAAAAAAGAGTGGCTTCTTTAGAGGGCGGATTAGCTGCGGTTGCAGTTGGTTCGGGCCAAGCTGCCTCTGCATTTTGTGTGCAGAACGTGTGTCAAGCTGGTGATAACATAGTTTCATCAACTGACTTATATGGTGGAACAGTGAACTTATTTAAAAATACTTTAGGTATGCAAGGTATTGAAGTAAGATTTGCTGATCCTGCTGATCCTAAAAACTTTGAAAAGTTAACGGATGAAAAAACAAGAGCTTACTATGGAGAGTCTTGTCCTAACCCATATCTTCGAGTATTTCCTATTAAAGAAGTAGCTGACATTGGAAGAAAGCATGGTATCCCATTAATAATAGATAACACTGCTTCTCCGGTAATTTGCAAACCAATAGAACATGGTGCTGCAGTTGTTATGCATTCTTTAACAAAATACATCGGAGGTCACGGAACTACTATTGGCGGAATAATAGTCGATGGTGGTAATTTTGATTGGACGGCAAATCCAAAAAGGCAACCTTTGTTTAACCAAGAAGATCCAAGTTACAAAGGAGCAGTTTGGGGAAGAGATGTTCCTAAACTAACCGGAGCTAACGTAGCTTTTGCTATTAGAGCTAGAGTGGTTTTGCTGAGAGACTTAGGAGCGCCGCTTAGCCCATTTAACGCTTTCCAAATTATACAAGGTTTGGAAACTGTTGCTTTAAGAATGAAACAGCACTGCACCAATGCAGAAAAAGTTGTAAAATTCTTAGAGACGCAGAAAAAAGTTAAAAATGTAATCTACCCTACAAATCATCAAGGTGAGATTAAGGATAGAGCTAAAAGATACATGAAAGGTGGTTATGGCTCTTTAGTTGGAATGGATGTTGGAACAAGAGAAGCTGGTTCTAAATTCATAGACAATCTAAAAATGCTTTACCACGTTGCAAACATAGGTGATGCTAGAAGTTTGGCAATACATCCTGCAACTACAACTCACAGTCAACTTAATGATGAAGAGTTATTAGCTGCTGGAGTAACACCGGGTTATGTGAGACTTTCTATTGGTATTGAGCATCCAGACGATATTATTGGAGATATTAAGCAAGCTTTAGCTGCTTAAGACATTAAGGTAATTGATTTATAGCCCCTATAATTTATATTAGGGGCTATAATTAAAATGATAAAAGAAATAAATTCCTCAAAAGTCAAAGAATTCTTAAAAGAAAATACTAATGTTGAAATATTAGATGTCAGAACACCTGCAGAGTGGAAAAATACTGGACGTCCAGATGGTAAAAAAGTTGGGACTCAAACTCATTTTGTAACTATTGAAAGAGACGCCGGTGGAACAGTTGATCTAAGTTTTATCGATAAAGTCAAAGAGAAAATTGATGTTAAAAAGAAATTACTTATAATTTGTAGATCTGGTTCCAGGTCTGCGCTTGCATCCCACCTTCTTTCTAAAGAAAACTATGAATGTATAAATATTATTGATGGCTATGAAGGAAACGGTGTTAGCCCTGGATGGATCAATGAGAATCTACCATATTATTTTGATAATGAAGAATGAAAAAAATTTTTGTAGTTTATGGGCATTATGACGATGGTTCTTTTAATGCAGCAATTAAAAATACTTTTATAGAGACCGCTAAAAAAAAAGGACATGAGATTGATTGCGTCGATCTATATAAAGAGAAATTTGATCCTGTATACGCAGGCGAAGATCCGACACCAGAAGTTTTAAATCACAGAAAAAGGATAGAAAAATGTAGCACGATAGTTTTAATCGCGCCTATTTGGAATTTTAGAATGCCTGCAATAGTTGAAGGGTGGATAGATAAAGTTTTAGCACCTCCTTGGGCTTTTAGGTTTAAAAGATTGGTGGGGAACTACGGATATCCTTTAGGAAACTTAAGAGATAAAAAAGCAATAATTTTTTGCACATATGGATCTCCAAGATTAGCTGTAACTACCTTTTTTTTAAATTTACCGATCAGAAGATTGAAACGTGGGGTATTTCATATATGTGGTATAAGAAATATTAATTATAGAAGATATTTTGCTGTACCATTTGTAAGTGAAAAAAAAAGAAAAGAATTTTTAAAGGATGTTGAGGAAACTGCTAAAAACGTATGAATAATCTTTTTAAATATTTATTAATAATATTTTTTATAAATATAAATTCTTTAAATGCAAAAATAATTAAACCAAATAGTAAGATTAAGCCATTTCAAGTAGTTGAAATACAATTAACCGGCTTAATGAAGAATGATCAAAGTTATAAAGACGCTGGAATTGATCAAACTTGGGAATTTGCTCATCCAAATAATAAAATGTTCACAGGTCCGTTAGATAATTTTAGAGAAATGATTAAAGGAGAATCTTATAAAATGCTGATAGATCATTCAGAACATGCCATAAAGGAAATTTATGCTAATGAGGAAATAGCTATTTTTGAGGTTACTGTTTTGGACGTTAATAACAAATACTTCAAATTTAAATGGCAGGTTGAAAAATATTTGAAGGATGGTAATCTAAAAAACTGTTGGTTAACAACAGTGGTCTCGCAGCCTCAGCCAGTTGGGGAGTCTATATAAAATTTTAACCATTTAAATCTTACTTGAATTATCATATTCTAAAAAAATGAAATCTAAAACTAAAGTAGTTGTAATTGGCGGAGGCGCAGTAGGAGTTAGTACGCTTTACCATCTTGCTAAAAAAGGATGGTCAGACGTTGTATTGGTTGAAAGAAAAGAATTAACATCCGGATCAACTTGGCATGCTGCAGGTCTATTACCCCTTTTTAATATGAGTTATTCAGTTGGGCAACTTCACCGTTATGCTGTAAAACTTTATAAATCATTAGAAGAAGAAACTGGAAAAAAAGTTGGTTTTAGCGTTGTATCAAATATTCGTTTAGCTCAAACAAAAGATCGTATGGATGAATATCACCAGTATGCTGGTGTAGCAAAAACTATCGGTGTAAATGTAAAATTTTTAAAACCTGAGCAGGTAAAAGAAATTTGGCCACTTTGTAATATTGAAGGATTAGTTGGAGCAATACAACATCCTGAAGATGGATACATCCAACCAGCTGATCTTACTCAAGCGTTGGCTGCGGGTGCGAGAAGTCGAGGAGCTGAAATTTATAGAAACACAACAGTTGTTGGTATTAAACAAACCAAGGATGGATGGACAGTTGAAACTGACAAAGGTTCTATTAATTGTGAACATGTTGTTTCTTGTAGCGGAAACTTTGCAAGACAAACTGGTAAAATGGTAGGCTTAGAAGTTCCGGCAATTCCTGTTGAACACCAATTTATCGTAACAGAACCTCACCCAGAAATTCAAAAAAGAAAAAAAGATGGCAAGCCAGAGATGGGAGTTCTTAGAGATAGTGATAACTCCTGGTATATGAGAGAAGAAGCAGGTGGATTTCTTTTAGGACCTTATGAAAAAGGTGCACCGTGTTGCTATGTTGACGGACCTTCAAAAGACAGTGAGTATGAATTATTTCAAGAAGATTTGGATCGTTTGGCACCTCATATTGAAGGTGCAATAAAAAGAGTCCCGGCGTTTGCTGAAGTAGGCGTAAAAAAAGTATACAACGGAGCTATTTGTTATACACCAGATGGAAATCCTATTGTTGGACCAGCTTGGGGTTTAAAAAATTTTTGGATCAACGAGGGACATAGTTTTGGAATTACTGCGGCTGGCGGTGCTGGGTGGCAATTAGCTGAGTGGATTGTAGATGGTGAACCAACAATAGATATGCTGGGTGTTGAGCCAAGAAGATATGGATCTTATGTTACTAAATCTTATTTAATGGAAAAAAATGAAGAGGCTTATGCCAATGTTTTTACCGTGCATTACCCTGACGAAGAAAGAGAAGCAGGCAGGCAATTAAGACAGGCTCCATGTTATGATCGACTTAAGAAGTTAGGTGCAGTTTTTGGTCAAAAATTCGGTTGGGAAAGAGCTAATTTTTTTGCTACAGATGGCGAGAAACAAGAGGATGATTGGTCATTTAGAAGATCTAATTGGTTTAAAAGCGTTGAAAAGGAATGTAAAAACGTTAGAGAAAATGTTGGACTATTAGATATGTCCGCATTTGGCAAATGTAGAATTAAAGGACCAGGCGCAGAAGAATTTTTAGACAAACTAGTAGCAAACAAACTTCCTAAAAATACTGGACGTATTAATCTCTGTCACGCTTTGAATACAAAAGGTGGCGTTCATTCTGAATTCACAATAATGAGAGAGGCTAAAGATAGTTTCTATTTAGTCTCCGCAGGAGCTTTTCAAAGATTAGATCATGACTGGATCCATAAATGGATGCCAAAAGATGGATCTGTGCAATATGAAAATTTAACTAATAGCATGGGAGTACTAGTTGTTTCAGGACCTAAAGCTAGAAAGCTGATGCAAAAAGTTTCAAAGGCAGATTTTACTAATGAAAAGTTTAAATGGTTAAGCGCACAAAATATTAGCATAGGTTTAGCTCCATGTAATGCTATGAGAGTAAACTTTGTAGGTGAGTTAGGTTGGGAGCTTCATCATCCAATTGAGTATCAAAACCATATATTTGATAAGCTTATTGAAGCAGGGAAAGAATTTCATCTGAAACCTTACGGAATAAGAGCTATGAATAGTTTAAGAGTAGAGAAGTCTTATAAGCTAGTTGGTACAGAACTTTCAATAGAGTATGCACCTTACGAATCAGGGCTAGATAGGTTTATTCATCCTAACAAAGGTGATTTTATTGGACGTGCGGCATTAGATAAATGGAGAGCAAAAGGTTTTTCAAATAAATTAGTGACTATGGAAGTTCATGGAGTTTCAGACGCTGATGTGTTAGGAAACAATCCAATATATCAAAATGGTTCTGTAGTAGGCAGAGCTACAGGAGGAGATTTTGGTTTTAGATTAAACAAATCTATAGCATTGGGAATGATAAAACCCGAATTGGCTAAAGTTGGACAAAAACTTAAAATAGATATACTAGGTAAAATGCATGAAGTTTCTATAATTGAAGACTCACCATATGACTCCGAAAACAAATTAATTAGAGCTTAAATGAAAATTTTAGTAGCTGTAAAAAGAGTGATTGATTACAACGTTCAAATTAGAGTTAAAGAAGATAGCTCTGGTGTACATACCGATAATGTGAAAATGTCAACCAATCCGCCCGATGATAATGCTGTGGAAGAGTCGGTAAAACTAAAAGAGACTGGTAAGGTTAAAGAAGTTGTGGCAATTAGCATTGGCGAAGATAAAGCCCAGGAAACAATAAGAAAAGCTTTAGCAGTTGGTGCAGATAGAGGAATACATGTCAAATCAGAGAGTTATATTGAACCTTTAGGGATAGCAAAAATTTTAAAAAAAGTAGTAGAAAAAGAAAAACCAGATATGGTTTTTTTAGGGAAGCAAGCAATTGATGATGACTGTAATCAAACTGGTCAAATGTTGGCTGCCATGCTCAATTGGCCACAATCTACTTTTAGTTCTAAAATCCTTCTTAAGGATAAGAGCTTAGAAATTATAAGAGAAATTGATGAAGGTTTAGAAACTATCGAAGTTAATTTACCAGCTGTAGTTACTTGTGACTTAAGGTTAAACGAACCTCGTTATGCTTCTCTTCCTAATATTATGAAAGCTAAAAAGAAACCAATCGAGCAAATTGTTGCTAAAGATTTAGGGGTAGATATTGCAAATAGAGTTCAACAAATAAAAGTAGAGGAGCCTCCAAAAAGAAAAGCGGGAATTAAAGTTGCAAACGTAGCTGAGTTAGTAAGCAAACTTAAAAATGAGGCAAAGGTAATTTAATGTCAGTCTTGTTAATAGCAGAACATAATAATAAAAATCTTAAACCATTTACTTTAAATGCAATTACCGCAGCATCTAAAATTGATCCAGAAATACATGTTTTAGTAGCTGGAAGTGGATGTGAAAATGTAGTCAAAGAAGTAGCTGTAGTTTCATTGGTCAAAAAAGTTTTGGTTTGTGACTCTCCTAATTATCAAAACTATTTACCAGAAAACTTAGCGCCTCTAGTAACAAAACATTCAGAAAAATACGATCATATTGTTGCGTCAGCTAATACTTTTGGAAAAAATTTTATGCCTAGAGTCGCGGCTGCACTAGATACTTCTCAAATCAGTGATGTAATAAAAATAAATTCAACAGATACTTTTGTAAGACCTATTTATGCAGGAAATGCTTTTGCTACTGTTAAAAGTAATGACAAAAAAAGATGTGTAACTGTAAGGCCGACATCATTTGAACCAGCTTCTAAAGCAGGAGGTTCAGCTCAAGTCGAGAAGATAGATGCGGTTAATGTTCCAAGTTTTTCAAAATTTATTAAAAGAGAGGAAACAAAATCAGAAAGACCGGAGCTTGGTACTGCGAGAGTTGTTGTATCTGGAGGAAGAGGATTAGAAAGTGGAGAAAACTTTAAACTAATTACCGACATTGCAGATAAACTTAATGCAGCAGTAGGTGCGTCACGAGCTGCAGTTGATGCAGGTTATATTAGTAATGACCACCAAGTTGGGCAAACTGGAAAGGTTGTTGTTCCGGATTTATATATTGCTGTTGGGATCTCAGGAGCAATTCAGCATTTAGCTGGTATGAAAGAGAGCAAAATAATTGTCGCAATTAATAAAGATGGAGAAGCACCAATTTTTAGTATTGCTGATTATGGTTTAGAGGCAGACTTATTTAAAGCTCTTCCAGAATTTTTATCAGAGTTAAATAAACTCAACACTATCCAAAAATAATTGGTTTGATATAGTCTAGGTATGGCTAGAGAAACAATGCAATATGATGTGGTTATTGTTGGTGCGGGACCAGCAGGGTTATCTACCGCTATTAAACTCAAACAACTTAATCCTAATTTAAGTATTTGCATTCTTGAAAAAGGATCAGAAGTTGGGGCTCATATTTTAAGTGGAAATGTTTTAGAAACCAGAGCTCTTGATGAATTGTTGCCTAAATGGAAAGAAGAAGGTGCTCCTGTTAAAACAAAAGTTTCAAAAGAAAAGTTTTTATTTTTAGGAAAAAAATCATCGTTAAGTTGGCCAACTTGGCTTTTACCGGAAGTCCAAAAAAATCATAATAACTACATCGTGAGTTTAGCTAACCTTTGTCGTTGGTTAGCTGCACAAGCTGAAAAATTGGGTGTAGAAATTTTCCCAGGATTTCCTGCTAGTGAAGTGCTCTATAATGAAGATGACTCAGTCAAAGGTGTTGCTACTTTAGATATGGGTTTAGATAAAGAGGGAAACAAAAAAGATGGATACCAAGAGGGAATGGAGCTTCACGCTAAAGTTACAGTTTTTTCAGAGGGTTGTAGAGGACACTTAGGAAAAGAATTAATTAAAAAATTTAATCTTGATGAGGGAAAAAATCCTCAACAATATGGAATTGGTTTAAAAGAAATTTGGGAAGTGAGTGATGGACAGCACCAAGAAGGTTTGGTGATGCATACTGCTGGCTGGCCTTTAGATAGCAAAACATATGGTGGAAGTTTTATTTATCACGCAGAGAAAAAACAAATTTATATTGGCTATGTTATTGGTCTTGATTATCAAAACCCACATCTTTCACCTTTTGATGAGTTTCAAAGATTTAAAACTCATAAAGCAATAAAAAAAATGCTAGAGGGCGGAAAAAGAATTTCATTTGGTGCAAGAGCTTTAATTGAAGGCGGTCTTCAAAGTTTACCTAAGATGTATATGCCGGGTGCATTATTAGTTGGATGTGATGCAGGAACCTTAAATATGCCAAAGATTAAAGGAACACATACCGCAATGAAGAGCGGAATGATTGCAGCTGAAACTATTGTTGAACACTTAAAAAATAAAAGAAAACTATCTTACTATGAGGAGTTGTTTAAAAAAAGTTGGGTATATCAAGAGTTACATGCAGCAAGAAATGTTAAACCAAGTTTTAGTTGGGGTTTAATTTTAGGAATTATCTTTACGGGTTTGGATCAAATTTTATTTAAAGGTAAGATGCCTTTTACTTTAAAACACAAACATGCAGACCACGAAGCTTTAAAACCTGCAAGTCGGATGCCAAAAATAGTATATCCAAAACCTGACGGCAAACTTACATTCGATAAAACTAGCTCTGTTTATTTGACGGGAACAAACCATACAGAGAATCAACCAGTTCATTTAAAACTTAAAGATCCAAATTTACCTACCAGATATACTTTAGGGGAATATGATGAGCCCGCTCAAAGATACTGTCCGGTTGGGGTTTATGAAATTCAACAAAATCAATTTGTGATCAACTCTCAAAACTGTATACATTGCAAAACTTGCGATATTAAAGAGCCATCTCAAAATATTACTTGGGTAGCACCTGAAGGAGGTGGTGGACCTAAATATGGCAATATGTAAAAAAATCTCTATTGCATTCAGTTAAAAGAAAGCATATCTGCTTTTCTCCATGGGAAAAATATTAAAAAATTCTTGGGCATTATTTGCTGGCTTTTCTGTATTAATAACGGCACACGGTTTTCAAGGAAATCTTTTAGGAGTTAGATCGGTTTTAGAGAGTTTTAATTATATTTCAACTGGATCTTTGATGTCAGGATATTTCATCGGTTATTTTTTTGGTGCACATTACGCTCCTAGAATTATAAGTAGAGTGGGACACATCAGAGTATTTGCCGCATTTGCATCTGTTGCTTCATTAAGCTCACTGTTACATGCAGTTTTTGTTGATCCTATTATTTGGACTTTAATAAGATTTTTTCATGGCTTTAGTGTAATTACAATTTTAATAATTGTTGAAAGTTGGCTCAACGATAGGGCTAATAACAGAAATAGAGGAAAGGTTCTTTCTCTATATATGTTTATTACATTTTTTGGTTTTTCTTTAGGGAATATGCTTTTAAATTTTAGTAGTCCTATAAAATATGAACCATTTATCTTAATTTCTCTACTTTTCTCAATCGCATTAATACCTATTCTTCTTACTAAAAGAAAACCACCAAAGTTTAAAAAAATTGGGTCCATGACTATAAAAGAATTATATAAAACTTCTCCATTTGGAAGTTTGGCGATGTTTTGTACTGGTTTTAATTTCTCAGTTATATTTACGATGTCAGCGGTCTATGCAACAGTAATGAATTTATCTATTTTAGATACATCAATTTTGTTGGTATTAATAACTTTAGCTGGCGCTTTCTTCCAATGGCCAATAGGAAGTGTTTCAGATAGTTTTGATAGAAGAAAAGTCATAATTCTTTGCGCTTTTTTTGGAGTTGTTTTTTGTATCTGTGCAATTTTTTCATCGGGTGTAAAACTTAATACTTTATTTCTAGAAAGTTCAGTTCGTTTTAACTATTACACGACTTCGTTGGATAAATTAATGTTATTTTTATTTTTTTCTCTTTTGGCTGGTATGATTTTGCCTTTATTTTCTCTTATCTTAGCTCTTGTTAATGACCGTATAACAAAAGAAAAATTTGTATCAGCGGGTGCAGGATTGAATGTTATTTTTGGTTTAGGTGCAATGACGGGACCGTTAATTTGTTCTCTCTTAATGCAAAAATTTGGACCTAATGGCTTTTTTCTTCATCTAATATTATTTTTATTACCTGTAATATTTTTTGGAATATTCAGACTAACAAGAAGAGGATTGGAGGATAACCCGGATTCTTCATTTACGCCGATGCCTCGAGAAATTACACCTTTAGGTATTGAGTTAGACCCTACAACTGCTGCTGATTTGTCAAATACTCAGAGTCAGAACAAATAATTTTTTATTTCAAGAGAGATCTACTGCGAAATCTTTTAACTTTTCAATGGGAACTAATTCTAAAGTTTTTTGATGAGTAGCTTTTAAATATATTGGACATCCTTTGCCTGCTTCTATTGCTCTAGCATACCAGCTTGCACAAACACACCATTTATCTCCATTTTTAAGTCCTGGAAAACCGAATTCTGGGTGAGGAGTAATTAAATCATTACCTGCCTCTTTACACCATTCTAAAAATTCATCATTAACTTTTACACAAACCGTATGAAGTCCTCGATCATTTTCGTCAGTGTTACAACAACCGTCTCTAAACCAACCAGTTACTGGATCAGTTGAACAACTCTCTAGGTCTTCTCCTAATACATTTTTTTGTTTTTTCACTATAAATTAATTGAATCGGTTAAACGTTGGATAAAATAATCTTCGAAAGACTTATTGCAAGTTACAATATATCTTTCTTTAAGATGGTAAATTGAACAATCTATTCTAGCAATAAGAGTTTGTGCCATTGTATTTACGGGAAACTTTTTTAACCTTAAATCAAAATGTGTTAATTTATTTAAATAATAATTTTTCTTTTCTCCTGAAATATCGAAATATACTTGTCCATGAGAGTAATCTGACGCTAAGATTTGATCGTTTGAATTTAAGTTTGAAACGAGATTAAGAGCATCTTTATGATATTGGTCTTTTAAATAAATTAAATTCCACTGATCAAAAGAATGTTTAGCTATTAAAATATTATCGTTATTAATAACTTGTAGGTTTTTATTCGGAAGATTAAGAGATATTTCTTTGTTAACAATTTGATTTAATTGGTCATGTTCGTTGCCTCTTATCATTATCTGATTAAAGTCTCTTTGAAAAATATCAATACCACTAATTGAGAATATTTCTCTCATGATAAAAGCCTTTTATTTTCTGGATCTAAAAATATAGGTTTGACAATTTCAACGTTTATATTTTCTAAACTTTTATTCTGAGTAACATAAAATTTCTTTCCAATTAATTCATTGCCTCCCTCTATCATTGCCATCGCAACATAATAATTTAGTGTTGGGCTATGATAACTGGAAGTAATATGGCCTAAATATTTAATGGGAAATTTTATTTTTGCAGGTATAGAGCTCTTTTCAACCACATGCTGGCCTTCCTCAATAATTTTACTCTTATCAACCGCTAAAATACCAACAAGCTGCTTTCTTCCTTTCCTTGATGTGTCACTTCTACTTAGAGATCTTTTACCAATAAAATCTTTTTTATTTTTACCTATCATCCAATTTAAATTTAAGTCTAATGGAGTTACAGTTCCATCAGTGTCTTGTCCTACAACAATGTAACCTTTTTCGGCTCTTAACAAATGCATTGTTTCAGTGCCGTAAGGAATTAATCCTAAATTTTCTCCATATCTAAAAAATTTTTCCCAAAGTTCTAGTCCATATTTTGGACTAATGTAAACTTCATATCCAAGTTCACCAGTGAAACTTGCTCTTAAAATTCTCACTTGAGTATCTAAATAATTAACTTTTTTAAAAGACATGAAAGGAAACTTTTCATTACTAAAATCAATATTGCTAAATACCTTTCTCATAATAGCTCTTGATTTTGGTCCGCTAATATTAAAAGTAGAAAATTGTTCAGTTATAGAGTTTAAATAAACGTTCAAATGAGGCCATTCAGTCTGAGCGTATTCCTCCATGTCAGATAGAACTTTAGCGGCTCCACCTGTTGTTGTTGTTACAATAAAATGTTGGTCATTGATTTTGCAAACTATTCCATCATCTTTGATCATTCCGTCTTCTCCCAACATTAATGCATAGCGCGCTGTCATTGGTTTCATTTTAGTGAAAGCATTCGTATAAATTAGATTAACAAACTCTAATGCATCCTTTCCTTTAATTTCAATTTTCCCTAATGTGCTTCCGTCTAAAATTCCTGCGGCATTTCTAAGTTCTTTGGATTCTCTTTGAACAGCTTCATACATATTTTCTTTATTATTTTTTTTGAAATACCAAGGACGTTTCCATTGCCCAACATCTTCAAAAATAGCTCGATTTTTAACATGCCAAGAATGAATGGATGTTTTCCTAGTAGGATCGTAAAACTCATAAGTACTTCTTCCTGCTATAGCAGAAAAACTTAAAGGCGCATATGGTGGTCTATAAATCGTAGTACCAACCTCAGAAATATTTTTTTTCAGGATCTTAGAAACAATTCCAAGTGAATTAATACTGCTTATCTTTCCTTGATCTGTTCCCATGCTGTTGGTTGTGAAGCGCTTTAAATGCTCAATTCTATCAAAGCCTTCAGTAACAGCTTGGCGCAAATCTTTTGTAGTTACATCATTTTGAATATCTATGAACGACTTTGACCAAAAAGATTTTTTCTCACTAATTGTTTCCCAGAGTTCAACTATATTTAGATCTTCTGGACAGTCACTTTCTAAATCTATTTTTAATTCTTTTAATTTAAATAATGATAACTTTTCATTAATTTCTTCGATGATCTTATTAAAATTAAAATTTCCATTAGCTGATCCTATAGTAATTGTATTTTGAAAAGCAGTTTCAGGTCTGAAGGTTAAATATTTTTCATCCCACTTAATTAATCCTTTAGATTGAGTAAATAAATGAACATCAGGATTAATACCTCCTGAAATACAAAGCATGCTTCCTTTGATTTTTTTAATTTGCATTTCTTTATTCCTAATCGATATTGTTTCTAACATTTGGCTACCATCACATCCTTCAACTTCTGAACTAAAATAAAAAGGAATTTTATTTGTCTCTAAAATATTTTTTGTTTTTTTATCAATTAAACTTTCATCCCTCACATCAATGTAAGCTTTTGGTTTGCAACCAAGATCTATTAAGGACTTTAAAAGACTAAATGTTGAGGAATTATTAGTAAAAATAATTGGCTCGGTCTCAGGGATTACACCATATCTAAATATATATTTTTCAAAAGAGCCAGCAAGCATTACACCAGGCAAATCATTGTTCCTAAAAGAAATTAATCTTTCAATATGGCCATTTGATAAAATGGTGTGCTTTGTTCTAATTTTATGCAAAATAAGTTCAGGTTTATGAGAGGCTAATGGCTTTCCAACTGAATTATCTTCTAGTGCAATAATATGATTAGTCTGATTGTAAGAAGTTGCCAGTGTATTCTTAAAAATCTTAATATTTTTAGATTTTTTTATTAAATTTTCTATTTTTTTTAACCATTCACGAGTTTCCAGATTCTCAATAGTCTTTATCTTTTGAGAAGAATTGAGGGAACCGCCTAACATATTGTCTTGCTCTAAAAGAATAACATCATATTCACTATCTATAAACTTGCTCGCAGCTAAAAGACCAGCTAGACCAGCACCAACTATAACAATATCTACATTGTGATGATTGTGAATACTTTTAGATCTGAATTCCTTTGGTGGTTTTCCTAATCCAGCAGTTCTTCTAATCAAAGGTTCATAAATATTTTTCCAAAAACCTTTTGGACCCATAAATGTTTTATAATAAAAGCCTGCAGAAAATAGTGGTGATAATAAATTGTTTACATATCCAAAATCATTTTTTAAAGATGGCCAACGATTTTGGCTAAGCACATTTATGCCACTATAAATTTTTTTTACAGTAGCTCTAGTATTTGGTTCATTGCTCTCACTTAAAACTTGTACAAGTGCATTAGGCTCTTCTATACCACAAGTATAAATACCTCTTGGTCTATGGTACTTAAAGCTTCTACCAATAATTTTAATATTATTTCTTAAAAGAGCTGATGCAATTGTGTCTCCATCAAATCCAAAATATTTTTTTCCATCAAAAGTAAAAGAGACTTTATTTGAGTCAGTAACACAAGAATTCTTATTATTGTTTGATGCGGTCATTTTTTGACTGTAAAATTCCCTGAACCTAAATCAGGTTCTCCTGATGGAGTTTTAATTGTTGTATCAAATTCAGCAACAGATGGTGGTTTCTCATTAATTTTATATGTTTTCAGAATTTCATCGGTAGATGTATTTCTGACAGCATTAAACCACTTTCTACATCCATGGGTATGAACCCATCTCTCTTTAAATATACCTTTAGGATTTAATCTAATAAAAACATACTCTGACCATTTTTTGTCATTGAGAGTCTCTGGATTTTCAGGTCTAGCTACATGTGCCTCTCCGCCATTTGAGAATTCCGACTGATCTCTCTCACCGCAATATGGACAATTGATTACTAACATAATTTAATGCGCAACAGCAGCGGCTCCATGTTCATCGATTAGTTTACCAGTAACAAACCTATTTAAATTAAAAGGTTCGTTAATCGGATGCGGATCATCATTGGCAATGGTATACGCAAAAACATTTGCACTTCCCGGAGTTGCTTTAAATCCTCCTGTACCCCATCCGCAATTAAAATATAGTCCGCTCACCTCACACTTGCTAATTATAGGACTAGCATCAGGACATATATCAACTATACCGCCCCACTGCCTTAGCATTTTCATTTTTCCAAAAATTGGATAAAGTTCAACAATTGCTCTGACAGTATCTTCTATAACATCGTAACCTCCTCTTTGTGTAAAAGAATTATAGCCATCTGTTCCCGCTCCAATAACAAGTTCACCTTTATCTGATTGACTTACATAAGCGTGTACAGCGTTTGACATTACCACTGTATTTATTACAGGTTTAATTGGCTCAGAAACTAACGCTTGCAATGGTCTGCTTTGAAGAGGTAGTTTAACACCAGCGGTTTTTGCAAGGATACTACTATGGCCTGAAGCTACTACACCGACCTTTTCTGCATTAATTATACCTTTATCTGTTTCAACACCTGCAACTTTTCCACTTTTGGTTATAATATTTTTAACTTCACAGTTTTGTATAATATCTACACCCATTTCATCTGCGCGCATTGCAAACCCCCAGGCGACAGCATCATGACGAGCAACTCCTCCTCTCGGTTGATAAGATGCTCCTAAAACAGGATAACGTAGATTGTCAGTATTCATAATTGGAACAAGTTTTTTGATTTCTTGAGTGTTTATCCATTTAGAGTCTATGCCATTTAATCTGTTCGCACTCATTCTTCTTTTTATTTCTTTAACATCATGTTCATTGTGTGCAAGATTTAATACTCCTCTTTGACTAAACATAACGTTGTAATTTAATTCAGTAGATAAATTTTCCCATATCTTAAGAGCGTGATCATATAGATAAACACTTTCATTCCACAAATAGTTTGATCTTATTATGGTCGTGTTACGGCCTGTATTGCCACTTCCTAACCAGCCTTTTTCTATGACAGCAATATTTTTTAGTTTATGTTCTTTTGCAAGATAATAAGCTGTGCCAAGGCCATGTCCGCCACCTCCTATAATTATTATATCGTAAGATTTTTTAGGCTCGGGACTTCTCCACATTTTTTTCCAGTTTTCATTATTTGAAAGAGAATTTTTTAATATATTAAATATGGAATAATTTTTTTTCACACTTGAAGTTATCAAAAAAAAATAGAGATGTTAAATCTTAATTTAGGTCTTTATAGCAAGTTTTCTACGGCGATGTTTTAATTTGAGGAAAAAAACTCATAAAATTTTCTTTTTCTAGGGCTATATTTTTAGGATATTTTTTCACAATTTCTTTAGGATATTTTTTCACAATTTCTAATGTCTTCTCTTTTAGTGCGCTATTCGTTAATGATATTTGTTTATTTACAATCGTACAAAATTCAGATCTTGTTCTTTCAACAAAAGAAATGCAGGTCTCTTTCTTTTTTTCAGGATTTTTTTCTTCTGCATATGCAAGAGCGTGTTCTAAAGGAGTCTTCCCTGTTTGTTTTTTAACTCCATAACTTATTGCTGAATTTAAAGAAGATTGAAGCATTTTGCCGTTAGATGCTCCTCCAATTGAACCGCCAAGTAATGCAACCGACTCAGCACAGCCGTTTAGCAATAAAACAGTCGATAATAAAAAAAATACTTTTTTCATAATTTATTGGTATATTTAGAATGTTTTTATATATCTGCTTCTTTTATAAAAAAAAGCTAATTGTGATTATCTAAATTTTTATTAACACAACTTATGATAGTTAAAACTTGAGTTTTCTACCTCAGGTTTTCTTTTAAAGTTGTTTAATCTAGATGCTTAATTTTAGAATTTGTATTTATATTAAGTTGTATTGATGAAGCAAGGTCTTTTAAAGATTCATCCCTTGTTTCATTTATAATTTTAGATTTGGTTAAATTTAATTGCTTTTTTACAATCGCACAAATTTCTGAATTAGTTTTTTGAATAAAAGATAAGCAGGGTTCTTTTTTTTTCTCAGGATTTACTTTTTCAGCATAAGCTAGAACATGTTCTAAAGGACCCTTGCCTGTTTGTTTTTTAACTCCATAACTTACCGCTGTATTTAAAGAAGACTGAGCAATTTTTCCGCTAGATGCTCCTCCAATTGAACTACCTAATAATGCAACCGATTCAGCACAACCGTTTAATAATAATAATGTGATCAAAAGACCAAATATTTTTTTCATACTTCTTTTTATATTCCCCTCTATCTTTAAGCATAGATTTGTTAATTTTAAAACAAATCGAATCACTCATAATGAGTTTATATAATACAACCTACAATGGAACAGTATAAATAACAATGGAAGAGTCTAAATAGAAGAGTCTATGAAATTAACCTTAAAGGCTTATTTTCTTGGCATCCCTCAAGGTTTTCTATCATTTGCAAATAAAATTTTGAGTAATTTTCAGCAGTAACGTAACCGATATGAGGCAATAACAGAGCGTTTGGAAGAAATCTTAATTTATGATTTTGGGGAAGAGGTTCTTTATCATAAACATCTAAGCCTACGCCTGCAATTTTTTCATCTTTAAGAGCTTCAATTAAATCATTTTCATTAATAATTTGACCACGAGATGTATTTATCAAGAAAGATGATTTTTTCATCATCTCTAACTCTTTTTTTGTAATTAAATTTTTATATCTATCTCCAAGCACAACGTGAATTGAAACAATATCAGCTGTTTTTAATAAATCTTCTTTACTCATTGGTAAAACTCCAATCTGATTAGCATGAGATAAATCTAAATTTTCACTCCATGCACAAACCTCCATTCCAAAAGCTTTCGCAACTTTTGCGACTTGAGTCCCTATCTTCCCAAGTCCAATTAGACCTAATAATTTACCTTTTAATTCAAAACCTATTGTTGTTTGCCAATAACCTTGAAACATATTATCAATTTCTTGTTTTATGTTTCTAAACAAGCCTAAAATTAAAGCCCATGTAATCTCTGCTGCTGGATTAGGATTAATTTCTGTTCCACAAACAATTATCTTATTTTTTTTCGCTGCTTCAAGATCGATGGCATTATTCCGCATACCTGATGTCATAATATACCTTAACTTTGGGAGGGAATTTATAAATGATTTTGATATTTGTGTTCTTTCTCGCATTATAAAAAGAGCTTCGAAGTCTTCAAGTGCAACTATTGCTGCGCTTTCATTTTCAAATGGTTCATTAAAAACTTTAAAATTATATTTTCCACTATATTTTTTTGTATCAACTATTTGTTGAAATACTTCTTGATAATCATCTAAAACTGCAACATTAATCATTGATTTTCCTATTAGAAAGATAAATACCACTTAGTATAAAAGTTGCTCCAGCAAAATGATATAATTCAAATTTTTCTTTAAAGATGATGATCGCCATGACTGCACTGAATAAAGGCATCAATTGAACAAACATGGTAGATCTATTCGGACCAATTATCTGAACACCTTTTTGCCAGCAATAATAAGCAGCAATAGCTGGAAACATAACCACATAAAAAAGAATTAAAAAAAATGCTTTGTTAAAATTTAGTTCTAGACCAATAGATTTTTCATAAACAAATTGAGGTATCAAAAAAAGTATCCCAACAGAAACCATTAGCTGAATTAAAGTAAACTGTGAAAATTTAAATTTATGTTTTTTAAGTAAAGTAGTATAAAGAGACCACGTAACTACACAAACTAGCATCCATAAGTCACCTTTGTTAAAACTTAAAGAAATAATTTTTTGAATATCGCCGTTGGAAATGATTGATCCAATTCCTATAATTGACAACAATAGTCCAAGAATTTGAAAAATATTTGTTTTTTCAATTTTCATTAAAGACGAAAGCACAATTGTTGCTGCAGGAATAGCAGCTAACATTAGAACTGCATTTATTACTTGAGTATAATTTAGTGCAAAATAAACAACAGAGTTAAAAGTACTTATTGTTATTATTCCCATAAAACTAATAACAAGCCAATTCTTTTTAATATAAGGTAAATTCTTGTAAATTTCTTTATAAGTAAAAGGTATTAATATAAACCAAACTGAAATCCATCTAAAAACATTTAAGGTTAGCGGAGGAATTTCAAATAATGTGGCGAACTTTCCAACAATAAAATTACCTGACCAAAACAATGCTGCTAGTACTAGAAATAAATAAGCTAGATAATTTTTTGACAAAAAGCTCCTAATTAAATCTTGAAGAACTATAAGGAGATAGATCTAAATTTGTTTTTTCTTCCATTACAATTCCTGAGATAATTTTGCCCGTAATTGCTCCTAATGTCCACCCCAAATGATGGTGGCCAAAAGCATAAATTATATTTTTATTTTTTAAAGAAGGCCCCATAACTGGAAGGAAATCTGGTAATGTTGGTCGAAAGCCCAACCATTCATCTTCATGTTTTCCTAGTTGAGGTAATAATTCTTTCGCGCATCGAACTACATAATCAATTCTATTTTTTGATAAAGGATTTTTCAACCCACCAAGCTCAACTGTTCCAACAGCTCTAAGACCTTGATTCATTGGTGTCATACCAAAACCTCTATCAAGAAAAATTACTGGGCGCTTTATCAAATGGTCCATATCTTTAAAATGAACGTGGTAGCCTCTTTCTGTATCTAATGGAATATCCTCATTCAATTGATCGGTTAATGGTTTTGAGAATGCTCCACATGCAATTACTGATTTTTCAAATTTATAATCGTCTGTATCAGTTTTAATTAAAGTTTCAGTATCGCTTATTTGTTTTAAACTTTTAACTTTCGATTTAACAAATTTACCTCCTCTTTTTATAAACTGTTCAAATATTTTCTTAGTTATGCCGTATGGGTCTCTTGCATGAATAGCATCCTCATAAAGTACCCCTTGGTGGAACACTGGGTTTAAATTTGGTTCTAAATCTATTATCTCATCTTGAGTTAAAAGTTTTTGCTTTATACCAAGCTCATCTCTTACTTTAATTTCTAAATTTCTACTTTTTAAATTATCTTTCGTCCAAATATAAATAATTCCTTTTCGTTCTACTAAATTAGTCATATCAATTTCTTGAAAAATTTCTTCATAAGCATCCATGGATAAATTTAAAATCTGATGCATATTTTTTGCTGTATGCATCATGGATTTTTTATTACAAGATTTAAGATAGCGAAGAATCCAAGGAATCATTTTAGGTATATAATTCCATTTTAGCGCCAAAGGTCCATATGAACTGAAAAGCATCTTAGGAACATCGTATAAAACGTCTGGTCTGTTTAATTGTAATACAGCATAAGGAGAAAAATGACCTGCGTTACCATACGAAGTCATCTTACCAGGGTCATTTTTATCAAAAATTGTAACTTGTATTCCTTTTTTTATTAATTGAAGGCCTATGCAAGCGCCCTGAATACCTGCTCCAATAATTCCAACTGATTTACATCTATAAGTCATACAGTGTTACTGTATTTATTATATTTGAAACTTTAAATGATTAATAGTGCGTTAGTTTATACTAATGCTTCTGTGTCTTTGTTTACTGTAGATGAAGGTTTGCCATTTTTTTTGGCCTTTTCTTCCTTTTTGCTTGATCTTGAGAATAAAAAGTCACCAACTGGTTTTGAATCTTTTTTACCTGCAGAAGAACTCTTTTTAACAAATCCCTCTATATCTGCTCCATCTTCGGTTCTAAGGTTATTTGAAAACTCAATGTCTCCTTTTACAACTCCCGTACTACCTATGACTACATTTAATGCGGAAATTTTACCGTCCAGATGTCCGTGTACCTCTACTCTATCTGCCTCAACTGTTCCAGAAATAGAACCAGTGTCTTTTATTACAACTTCACTCGAAATAACTGGACCTTTAATCAATCCGGCGATATCAATTGCACCAGAGCTGTTTACTGTTCCATCTATACTAACAGTTTCACTTATTAGAGACCTTTCGGTATCTTTTCTTTCTGTAAATATTTTATTTTTATTTGATCCAAACATTTTATATTTATTCAAATTTAACCACCTAAAAGTGTTATTAACAAGCTTTAATTTTAATAAAATTTAACCAAAATAGGTCGAATTTAGTTTACTGGAGTATCTTTATAAATCTTACAAGACATAACAA
Source organism: Pelagibacterales bacterium MED-G40 (assembly GCA_002457515.1). Classification (GTDB taxonomy): domain Bacteria; phylum Pseudomonadota; class Alphaproteobacteria; order Pelagibacterales; family Pelagibacteraceae; genus Pelagilacustribacter. Next base: position 111,106 of record NTJN01000004.1, read on the forward strand.
TTCCTAGACCTAACATTATTGCCAACATTGAAGAGCCACCGTATGACATAATTGGCAATGGTGCACCCACAATAGGTAGTAATCCTAGTACCATTCCCATGTTCACTACAACATAAACGAAGAATGCACCTGCAAAACCGTAACAATACAGCTTTCCAAAATTACTTCTAGTTTGATGTCCAATTTTGACAATTCTAGATAAAATCAGACTATACAGTAATAAAATAAAGACTGATCCAAAAAATCCAAATTCTTCAGAAAAAAGGGTAAAGATAAAGTCGGTGTGTTTTTCAGGTAAAAAATCTAGGTAACTCTGTGAACCATTAAGGAATCCCTTTCCAAAAAGTCCACCAGAACCAATAGCAATTTTTGACTGAATTATCTGATATCCAGCTCCCAGTGGATCTCTGTCAGGATTTATAAAAGTCAAAATTCTTTCTTTCTGGTAGGGTTTTAAAAATGAAATAGCTATTGGAGCTAAAGCTAAAAAAATAATTGAAATGTAAGCAAAAAATTTGAATTTAATTCCTGCAAGGAAAGCAACTATGATTCCCCCTGCAACAATTAAAATCGCTGTTCCAAGATCCGGTTGACTCATGACAAGTAAAGCTGGGGCCGAAACACATATAAGTGGAAAAAACAAAAATTTAAATCTATTAACATCACTGACAGGAATTCTATGATAATATTTTGCTAAAAATAGAATTAATCCAATTTTCATCAATTCAGAGGGTTGTAAATTAATAACATAAAGATTTATCCATCTCTGCGATCCAGAGGAAGTTAAGCCAAAATATTTAACACCAAGCAACAAAAGAAAAAAAATAAAATAGATTGCTAAACTGCTTTGAAACCAAAATTTAATTGGAAAAAAAGAAATTAAGAGGAATAGAGAAAAAAAGACAAAAAATCTAAGTATGTGACTTTTTGTATGATAAGCAAAACTGCCTCCATCGGTTGAATACATTGCGAACATGCTGATAATCCCTAAAGTAAGAATTGAAAAAACTAAAATGTAATCTATAGAAAAAATTTTGTCTCTAAGGGTAAGATTTGATTGAATAGATCTAGAGGTAAACATTATATTTCATCTCCCAACTTATTTTTATTTATCATTCGTAACTCATGCCGCTCTAAAACTTTTTTTATAACTTTTTTTGCTATTGGTGCTGCTGCACTACTTCCTGTTCCACCATGCTCTACGACTACACTAATTGCATAACTAGGATTATCATATGGAGCAAAGGCGATGAAAAGAGCATGGTCCCTATCTAAATAATCTATTTCAGTTTGTTTAACTTCAGCTTCTCTTTGAGCTTCTGTAAATCTTTTAATTTGAGAGGAGCCTGTCTTACCTGCGAACGTAAATTCTTTTTTTGTTAATCTTGACCTATAAGAAGTTCCGCCAGGTTCATTGGTGGATGCAAACATAGCATCTTTTATAAAATTGATATTTTCTTGATTTCTAAAAAGTGGCTCAAGATTAAAATTTGAAACTAAAATATCAACAGGTAATGGAATGTTTGGATTGGAATTTTTGTATTCAATATATTCTTTTAAATTATTTTGATTCTTTTTAGTTGGATCAATTATTATTCTAGGCTTAATTTTATAACCACCGTTGGCTAATTGTGCAGTCATTAAACATAGTTGCATCGGCGTACTTAAAAAGTATCCTTGACCTATACCGCTGTGTAATGTTTCTCCTAAGTACCAGTTTTTTCCGATAAATTTTTTTTTCCATGCTGTATTAGGAACTACTCCTGATCTTTCCTCTAAAAAACCTTCTAAAGTTTTACTGCCTAAACCAAATTTTTTAGCCGTTACGGACAGTCTATCTACACCAAGTTTTCTAGCTATTTCATAAAAATAAGTATCACAAGATTGTTTAATTGCATCTCTCATGTTCATTGATCCATGTCCTTTTTTTTTCCAACAGTGAAATTTCTCCCCATAAAAATCTATTGAGCCTTTACAAAAAACCGTAGACTTGGTGTTAGCGATATCATTATCTAGTGCGCTTAATGCAACAATAGTTTTAATAGTTGATCCAGGTGGATACAGTCCTGCTATTGCTTTGTTAGTTAAAGGTTTGTCCCTATGATTTAAAAGAAATTTCCAAGATTTGTTATCAATCCCATGAACAAAAGCATTAGGATCGTAATTGGGTGAAGATACCATTGTAATAACATCACCATTATAGATATCCATTACACATACTGAGGCGGCTAAGTTTTCAATCGTTTTTGCAGTAAACTCCTGAACATCTAGGTCAAGTGTGGTTTTGAAATTTTGTCCTGACTCTCCTTTGTCTAACTCTATTTGACGTATTCTCTTACCAAACGCATTTACTTCGTATCTTTGAAATCCAACTTTACCAATTATATTTTCATCCAATTTGTATTCTAAACCTATTTTTCCAACGGAAATACCAGGTACCGACATATTTCTTAAGTATTCTTTTTTTTGTAAATCCTTGGAGCTGGCTTGAGAAACGTAACCAATTAAATGAGAAGTGGATTTATATGGATAAATTCTTGCTACAGAAACCACTGCCTCGACTCCTTGTAAATCATGTAAAAATAAATTAATCCTAGAAAATTCTGACCAAGTTAAATTATCTGAAACTATTATTGGTTCCCATGGTTTTTGTTTGGCCATTTTTCTCTTTAAAGAGAAAATTCTTTCATTAGACAAATTCAAAATATTTTGAATTCTGAAAAATAAACCCTCAATATTAGAGGCATTTTCTGGAGTTATATGAAGTTGATAAACTCTTTCATTAGAAGCTATTTCCCTGTCAAAATAATCTTTAATAATTCCCCTTTGAGGAGCCAGTCTCCATTCTCTAAACCTATTTTTGTCAGATAAAGTTCTATATTTTTTAGACTCATTGATTTGTAAAGATACTAATCTTCCAAAAATTCCTCCAAAAACAATAAATTTAGCCACTGTTAAAGTAAACATTCGTCTACTTATCAATTTGGATTTATTAACTGTTCCTTCAGTAAAATTAATCATTCTTAAGCCTAGAAATTATAGTTAAGTAAGGACCGAATAAAAACCAAAATAATGGATAAAAAATAAATGTAAAAAGAGAATTATAAAATATAATTGCATAAGAAATATTTAAATCAGAAAAATTTGATATTAAAACCAAGTTTACAAGTTGAGAAAAAAAGATTGCTAAAATAAAAGTAAACCAGTCAGTAAAAAATGTTATTTTTACAGTCACGCTTCTTATATACATCGCTACCAGTGCAGTAACTAAATAACCCAAAGCACTCAGTCCTAAAGGTAGACCCATTATTACATCATTAACTATTCCTGCAAAAAATATATGTCCATTACCTAATATGCTAGGATCTTTCATTACCCAGTAATAAACTATTATCAGCTGTAAATTAAATGACAAGATTTCAAAATAATTTGAAAAATGGGTATCGATTTCAGTTATTGATAAAAAATATAATAATATTAAAGGCCCTAAAGACAAAATTTTAAATTTTAAATTTTTATATAGTATTGCCATTTTAAAAGTTTTCTACCTCATCTGTATTTGTTAAAACTATATTTAAAAAAGATAGTTGATTAGGGTCTGAAAATAATTTTACTTTTGCAATTTTTTCTTCAAGAAAAATTTTACCTATAGGTATTCCGGCAGGAAATATACCGTCTTTACCTGAAGTAAAAACAGTTTTACCTTCCTCGACTTCAAAAAATTCTGGCAGATACTCTAAAACTGGACTCCTTTTTGCATTACCTACCAATATTGCTTGAGCAGCATCTGGTTCTAAAGTAACAGGTATCCTGCTATTTAAATCATTAAGCAATAAAACTCTTGAAGACAAATAATTTACTTCGACTGTTTTTCCCACAAGATAGTTACCATCCACAACTGGCATCCCTTTTTTAATCTGTGAGTTTTTACCTTTATTTATGATTACGGATTTTAAAAACGGACTGTCTTTATCTAATAATACTTTTGCTAGAACTGTTTCCTCTACTATTTCTGCGTCAGTCTCGATGAATTTTTGTAGGTTACGATTTTCAGATGAAAGGAATTGAGAATCAAATTCTTTATTTTTAAGCCTGCTTAACTCTTCTTTAAGGGTTTTATTTTCATCATAAATCGAAAAGTGAGTTTTGATTTTACCACCAGAATATTTTACAAAATGTATAGGAGAAGAAACAATTGATGAAAATCTATAAATCCCATCTCTTAAAAAACTTCTTGTTGTATCTATCGCTTTGAATTTAATAGAGTCTAAAAAAAAAATTAAAAAAGATATGACAATTAGAAAGAATAAAGAAAATTTTTGTCTCGCTCCCTTTTTCAATAGGGCAGATCGTATTGCTATACCAAAATCATCTCTACTAGCTGACATTTAAACTTAATCTTTAAATTAATATTCAGATAACATTGTAGAGAATAGTTCTTCATTTTCTAATGCCTTACCTGTACCAACAGCAACACAAGAAAGTGGATCGTCTGCAATAGTTACTGGCAAACCTGTGTCTCTTGTTATCAATTTATCAATATTTCTTAAAAGAGAACCTCCTCCAGTTAAAACCAATCCCATGTCGACTAAATCGGCTGAAAGTTCTGGTGGTGTATTTTCTAAAGCTTCCTTTATGCCAGCCAACATTTGATTTAATACTGGCATTAAAGCTTCACATGCATCTTCTTCGCTCAAAGCTATTTCTTTTGGAGTTCCGGATCTAATGTCTCTTCCTTTCATTAAAAAAGTATTTGAAGAAGTAGGCACAGCTGTTCCTATTTCTTTTTTAATTTTTTCAGCTGTAGAATCCCCGATAAGTAAATTAAATTTTTTTCGCATGTAGTTGATTATAGATATATCCATTGCATCACCTGCTACTCGAAGAGATTTAGAATAAACTACTCCTCCTAAAGACATAACGGCTATTTCTGTTGTTCCTCCGCCAATATCGATAACCATCGAGCCGGTTGCTTCAGATATTGGTAAACCAGCGCCTATAGCGGCTGCGATAGGCTCTTCTATTAACTGAACTTTTCTAGCTCCAGCGGCTAAAGCTGAGTCTTGAATTGCTTTTCTTTCTACTGGAGTAGAGCCTGTTGGAACGCAAATCAATATTCTTGGATTTGCAAAAGCTGTTTTTTTATGAACTTTTTTAATAAAGTGTTTAATCATTTCTTCAGTAACTATAAAATCTGCTATTACACCGTCTTTTAAGGGTCTAATTGCCTGAATGTTTCCAGGAGTTCTTCCTAACATTGTCTTAGCTTCATCTCCCACAGCTAAAACTGATTTTTTTCCTCCCTCAGTTATTACCGCAACTACTGATGGTTCGTTTAGCACTACACCTTGACCTTTTAAAACAACAAGAGTGTTTGCTGTACCTAGGTCAATCGCCATATCTTGTGACCACATTGATGAGAAACCTTTTAATTTACCAAACATACTATATTCCTTTCATTTTTTGCTCTCCTTGACTAGACGTTAAAGAACTAGAACTAGGTGGAGCGGTTTTTTTTCTTTTAATTATCATCTTATTTAATGCATTTAAATAAGCATTAGCTGAAGCGACAAGTGTGTCTGTGTCTGCAGCTTGTCCAACTGTCGTTTTACCTTTTTCTTCAATTCGCACACTCACAGTTGCTTGAGCATCTGTACCTTCTGTAACAGCATGAACTTGATATAATTGAAGATTTACATCATGAGGATATAATTTTTTTATACATTTAAAAATTGCATCAACTGGACCGTCACCAATTTCAGATGCTTTTTTCATATCGCCATACACTTCTAAAGTCATATCAGCTTTTTGAGGTTCGCCAGTTCCAGCAAAAACCTTAAGAGACTTTAATTTAATAACATTTTCTTCTTTAATTAAACTATCATCTACTAAAGCCGCAATGTCTTCATCGTAAATATGTTTCTTTTTATCAGCAAGAATTTTAAATTTCCCAAATGCAGTTTGGATTACATCATCTGTAATTCCACTATAACCAAGATCACCTAATTTATCTTTAAAAGCATGTCTACCAGAGTGTTTTCCCATTACTAATGAAGTCTTTTTAACTCCTACACTTTCTGGTGTCATTATTTCATATGTATTTCTGTTTTTTAACATTCCATCTTGGTGAATTCCTGACTCATGAGCAAAGGCATTTTTTCCTACTATTGCTTTATTAAATTGCACAGGAAACCCAGTAGCATTAGACACAACTTTAGAAGCTTTGCTTAATAACTTGGTATTAATTCCAGTTGAAAAAGGCATTAAGTCAGGTCTTGTTTTCATTGCCATTACTATTTCTTCAAGGGCTGCATTCCCTGCTCTTTCACCTATTCCATTTATTGTACACTCGACTTGTCTAGCTCCAGCCGAAACTCCTGCTAAAGAATTCGCAACTGCTAAACCTAAATCATTGTGCGTATGAGTAGATAAAATCGCTTTATCAATATTTGGGACTTTATTAAACAATGTTTTAATAATTTTTGTGTATTCGGATGGAACAGTGTATCCTACTGTATCTGGAATATTAATTGTTTTTGCTCCACACTTGATTGCTAGTTCAACAGTTTTACACATAAAATCAATATCTGTTCTTGTTCCATCTTCACATGACCACTCGACATCATCAGTGAATTTTCTTGCATAAGTTACATGTTCTTTGATTGACTCTGTTACCTCTTCTGGAGTTTTGTTTAATTTATGCTTCATATGAAGTGCGCTCGTAGAAATAAAAGTATGAATTCTAAATCTTTTAGCTCCTTTTAAAGACTCATAGCATGCATCGATATCTTTTTTTGTATGTCTTGATAGTCCAGCAGGAATTGAATTTTTTAAAATTTTGCTAATTGCAGTAACAGCCTCAAAATCACCAGGAGATGCTATTGGAAAACCTGCTTCTATGACATCTATACCAAGCTCATCAAAAATTCTTGAGATTTGAATTTTTTCTTCTAAACTCATAGATGCACCAGGTGATTGCTCACCATCTCGCATAGTTGTATCGAAAATTACTACTCTATTTTTATCGCTCATATATTGAATGTGCATATTACAAGCAAAACGTGAATATGCAAATACTTATGTATAAATCAGTTTATTTTTTTGATCAGATTGGGTTAATTCTTGTCTTTGTCGACCAATTTATTTTTACCAATCCATGGCATCATAGCTCTTAGTTCTTTACCCACTTTTTCAATAGGATGATCAGCTAGATCTTTTCTCATTTTTAGGAAATTTTTTTGTCCTGACTTATGCTCGTCCATCCATTGTTTGGTAAATTTACCAGATTGAATATCTTTAAGAACTTCTTTCATTTTTTCTTTTGTTTTGCTATCAACAATTCGTTTGCCAGACACATATTCCCCATACTCTGCAGTGTTAGATATAGAATAGTTCATGTTTGCAATACCGCCTTCATAAATTAGATCTACAATTAATTTTACTTCATGAAGAGTTTCAAAGTAAGCCATCTCGGGTGGATAGCCAGCTTCTGTTAAAGTTTCAAAACCATTTTTAATTAGCTCAACTAAACCTCCACAAAGAACTGTTTGCTCTCCAAATAAATCTGTTTCGCACTCATCTTTAAAAGTTGTTTCGATAATACCTGCTTTTCCACCACCTACAGCTGAAGCATAGGACAAAGCTAACTCTTTTGCTTTGCCAGAACTATCTTTATGTATAGCCATAAGACAAGGAACCCCTCCACCTTTTTGATATTCACTTCTTACAGTATGCCCAGGTCCTTTAGGAGCAACCATAAAAACATCTAAATCTTTTCTTGCATTAATTAAATCAAAATGAATATTTAAACCATGAGCAAAAGCTAAACTTGTCCCTTCTTTCATTCTTTGTTCGATATGATTTTTGTAAATTTCAGATTGAAGTTCATCAGGGGTTAACATCATAACAACATCAGCCCAAGCTGCGGCATCGGACAATGTCATTACTTTTAATCCTGCACTTTCTGCTTTTTTTATACTTGATGAACCTTCTCTTAAAGCTACTACAACTTCTTTTACACCACTATCTTTTAAGTTTAATGCATGAGCATGTCCCTGGCTTCCGTAACCAAATATAGCAACTTTTTTATCTTTAATTAAGTTAGGTTTCGTATCTTTATCGTAATATGTTTTCATAATTTTTTAATTAAATATTTTTGCACCTTTTGTCATTGCTACTGAACCTGTTCTAGAGGTGCTTATAAGGCCATATCTTTTTAAATCAAGAGCTAATTTATCAATTTCTGCCCTAAGAGCAGTAACTTGTATTACAAAAGATTTTTTTGTTTTATCCAAAACTACTAGATTGAATTTTTTACACATTTTTTTTATTTTTTCTTGTTTTTTTGAATTTGCAAGCATCTTAAATAATGCAAGTTCTCTAAATAAAATATCTTTTTCACCACTTTTAAAGTCAGCTACTTTATGGACTGGAATAAGCTTTTTTAATTGTAAATTTATCTGCTCAATTACTTGTGGTGTTCCTTCTGTTACAATTGTAATTCTTGATATATGTTTTTTTTTATCTACCTCAGCAACTGCTAACGACTCAATATTGTAACCTCTGCCAGAAAATAACCCTGCTATTCTTGCAAGTACACCTGCTTCATTATCTACCCATACAACAATTATATGACGTTCAGTTTTACCAATTTTACCAGGAATACTATATGCTGATTTTGATTTTGGCATTAGACTAAAATCTTTCCTTCATCAGAAATTTCTTCATCCTCTTCTGGTCCTAAAATCATTTGGTTATGCGGTTTTCCTGATGGTATCATTGGGAAACAATTTTCTGATTTATCCACCACACAATCAAATATTACTGGCTTTTGAACACCAATCATTTCTTTAATCTTTTCATCTAATTCATCTGGTGTTTTAGCTCTAATACCAACGCAACCGTATGACTCTGCAAGCTTAACAAAGTCAGGAAGGGCTGCTGTATAGCTTTCAGAATAGTTTTTTTCATGCAAAAGTTCCTGCCATTGTCTCACCATACCCATATATTCATTGTTTAAGATAAATATTTTTATTGGTAATCTATACTGAACTGCTGTCGACATTTCTTGCATGGTCATTAAAACTGATGCTTCACCTGCTATATCAACAACTAATTTCCCTGGATTTGCTATTTGAACTCCAATCGCTGCTGGAAGCCCATAACCCATTGTACCTAGCCCACCAGACGTCATCCATCGATTAGGTTTATTAAATTTATAATGCTGAGCTGCCCACATTTGGTGTTGGCCAACTTCAGTGGTAATAAAAGTATCTTGATCTTTTGTTAATTCATAAAGTCTTTGAACTGCATGCTGAGGTTTTATTATTTTATTACTGTTAATAAAATTTAGAGATTTTTTTTCTCTCCATTTGTCGATCTGTTCCCACCATTTAGATGTTTTTTGTTTATTAGAGTTTAAAAAATTTTTATTCTTTTCTTTAAACCTTTTGATTAAATTTTTTAAAAGTTCTGCAACATCGCTTACTACGGCTAAATCAACCTTAATATTTTTTCCTATTGAGGAAGGATCTATATCAACGTGTATCTTTTTAGACTTAGGTGAAAACTCGTCAACCTTTCCAGTAATCCTGTCATCAAATCTTGCTCCTATATTAATCATTAAATCACAATCATGCATTGCATTGTTTGCTTCGAAAGTACCGTGCATTCCTAACATTCCTAAAAATTGAGGATCATCTCCGGGATAGGCTCCCAATCCTTGTAGAGTAGAAGTAATAGGAAAACCTGTTAAAGATACTAGCTCTCTTAAATATTTACTAGCATCAGGGCCAGAGTTTATAACGCCTCCTCCAGTATAAAAAATTGGTTTAGATGATTTTTTCATCAGGTCGATAAATTTATCTAACTCATTATTAGATAACTTTTGCGTAACTTTGCCATTAAGTTTTTTCTTTAAGCTATTTTTTATAAATTTATATTTACCTTTTTTAAATTGTACATCTTTAGGAATATCAACTAAAACTGGGCCAGGTCTTCCAGTCGTAGCAACTTCAAAAGCTAAATGCAGAACTCTAGAAAGATCATTTACATCTTTTACTAACCAATTATGTTTTGTGCACGGTCTCGTAATACCTGTTGTGTCACATTCTTGAAATGCATCCGTTCCAATTAAATGAGTTGGAACTTGTCCTGAAATACAAACTAATGGAACAGAGTCCATGTAAGCATCTGTTAAAGCAGTCACTGCATTAGTTGCACCTGGACCTGAAGTAACAAGTAGCACTCCAGGTTTGCCACTTGATCTGGCATATCCCTCAGCAGCATGACCTGCTCCTTGTTCGTGTCGAGCTAAAATATGTTTAACCGATTTATGATTTTTTAGTTCATCATAAATAGGAAGAACAGCACCACCAGGATAACCAAAAATATATTCCACTTTTTGATCCTCGAGTGCTTTAAAAACTATTTCTGCTCCACTAATTAATTTAGACATAGATACAATCTAGCCTAGAAATGCTTCCCGTCAAGTTTTAGCTGACTACTTTTAAAGTTTTTTTTAAAAGTATAGAAAAATCTTTAGAATAAAGCTTGTTCCAGTTCTTCATATGACCTCGGGCCCAAGTATTTTGTCTCTTTGCATATTGCCTTGTCTTAATATTTATAAGCTCTTTACATTGATCTAATGAAATTAAACCTTTTAAATAGGCATTAATCTCTTGAACGCCGATTAATTTATTGGCTGAAAGAGATTTTTTTAGTTTAAGCAAATTAAATTTTTTTACTTCTTCAATGCATTTATTTTTAAACATTGATTCAGTTCTTTTAGAGATCTTTTTCAATAATTCTTCTCTAGGAATATCAA
>NTJN01000005.1 GCA_002457515.1 Pelagibacterales bacterium MED-G40
TGGCACAGAGTTGTAATTTTTAATGAGGGTTTAGTAAATATAGTTCAACAATATCTAAAAAAAGGTGCGAATATTTATGTTGAAGGTCAACTTTCAACAAGAAAATGGAAAGACGAGGCATCTGGTCAAGACAAATATTCAACAGAAATAATTTTACAAGGATATAATTCAAGTTTAACTATGCTTGATAGTAGAGGCAAAGGTGAAAACTCTAATTTGGTTAATGAAAATAAAAGCTCACTACCCAAAGAAAATTTAAATCAAGAAAACTCTGATTTAGATGATGAAATTCCATTTTAAAATTTATGGAAAAAACACCTATTCAAAATAAAAATTTATTTAATCCTATTCTTGTACAAGATGAAATGAGTTCATCTTATTTGTCTTACGCTATGAGCGTAATAGTTAGTAGGGCACTGCCTGATGTTCGTGATGGACTTAAACCTGTGCATAGAAGAATAATTTATGCAATGTACAAAGGTGGTTATGATTGGTCAAAAACTTTTAGAAAGTCGGCAAGAATTGTAGGAGATGTAATTGGTAAATATCATCCACATGGTGATCAAGCTGTTTATGATGCTTTAGTTAGATTAGTTCAAGATTTTTCTATGAGTTTGCCGTTAATTTCTGGCCAAGGAAATTTTGGTTCTATCGATGGCGACCCTCCTGCAGCTATGAGATACACCGAGACTAAACTTGCGAAAATTGCCCAACATTTAACTGAGGATTTAGAAAAAAATACTGTTTTATATAGAAAAAATTATGATGAAACCGAAAAAGAACCAACAGTTTTGCCCTCACAATATCCAAATTTACTAGTTAATGGAGCTGGAGGAATAGCAGTTGGTATGGCAACAAGTATACCTCCCCATAATTTAAAAGAAATAATTAATGGGACAGTGGCTTTTATAAATAATAAAGAAATTACTATTTCTCAACTAATGAAACATATTCCTGGCCCAGATTTTCCAACTGGGGGTATTATAATAGGTAAAGACATTATCAAACAAGGTTACAATAAAGGCCGAGGTTCATTTAAAATTCGAGGAATAATGGATGTGGAGGATTTAAAAAGTGGAAGATCATTATTAGTTGTTAAATCTATACCGTACCAAGTAAACAAATCAATCTTAAATGAAAAAATTGCTCAATTGGCTAGAGATAAAAAAATAGATGGCATTAGAGATATTAGGGATGAGTCTAATAGAGAAGGAATTAGAGTTGTGCTTGAACTCAGAAGAGGTGTAGAGCCAGAGACAATAAAAAGACAGTTATATAAACTTACAAATATTGAAAGTTCATTTGGTTTTAATACTCTGGCAATAGTAGAGAACAAACCAAAAATATTAAACTTAAAGGAATTTATTTCAGAATTTGTAAAATTTAGACAAGAGACAATTATTAAAAGAACAAAATTTGATTTAAAGAGAGCTGAAGAAAAAGCTCATATTTTAATTGGTATTGCAACTGCAGTTGAAAATATTGATAGTATTATAAAAATTATTAAATCATCGAAAGATACGTCGGTAGCAAAAAAAAATCTCTTAGACAGAAAGTGGAAAGTAAAAAAAAGTACAAAATTAGTTTCTTTAATTGAAAAAAAGAAAAGTGTTACTAGTTATAAATTATCAGAGCAACAAGTTGATTCTATATTAGAATTAAGATTACAAAAATTAACTGCTTATGGAATTAATGAAATTGAAAATGAAATAAAAAAACTATCAGAAATGATTATTGAATTTAATAAAATTTTAAATTCAAAAAAAGAGCTTGATAAATTAATTATTTCAGAGTTAGAGGAAATTAAATCTAAATATGGAATTGACAGACGTACTCAAATAATTGATGCAGTATTAAATTATAATATTGAAGAAACAATTCAAAAAGAGTCTGTAGTCATAAATATAACAAAACAGGGTTATATAAAAAGAAGTGCCTTAACTTCACTTAAGGCTCAAAAAAGAGGTGGAAAAGGCAAGACTGGTATAGTTACTAGAGATGAGGATTTTGTTATACAAATATTTACTGCCAATACTCACACTCCAGTTTTGTTTTTTTCAACCCAAGGGTTAGTTTATAAAATTAAAGCTTATAAAATCCCAGAGGGAACAGCTAGCTCAAAAGGGAAGTCAATTTTTAATTTGTTACCTCTTAAAAGCCATCAAGCAATTAGTTCTATTATGCCTTTACCTGAAGATGAAGCTGAATGGAAAAAATTGATGGTAATATTTGTTACAGCGAATGGCAATGTTAGAAAAAATAGTCTTGAAGACTTTTCAAATATAAGCGCAAGTGGGAAAATTGCTATGAAATTGGAACCAAATGATAAAATAGTAGGTGTAAAAATTTGCAGAGATGATCAAGATATTTTGCTTAGCACGTTGCACGGAAAATGTATTAGGTTTATGTCAAAGAAATTAAGACTATTTAAAGGTAGATCATCTAAAGGTATTAGAGGAATTCAATTAAAAGATAATGACAAAGTTATTTCATTAGCCACTTTAGAAAATCCTAAAATTGATCAAAAAACCATTAAAAAAGATGATAAAGTTAAAAAAGGTCTAAACAAATTCATACTATCTGTTACCGAAAATGGTTATGGCAAAAGATCGTCTTATACGGATTATCGAGTAACTAACAGAGGAGGAAAAGGGATAATAGGAATTGTTAACTCTCAAAGAAACGGAAATGTTTCATCTACTCTTGTTGTTGAAGAAGATGATGAAATTATTTTATCTACAGACAAGGGAAGCATAATGCGTTGTGCAGTTAAAGAAATTAGAGTAGCAGGAAGAAACACACAAGGTGTAAGAATTAAAAAACTTTCAGGTGAAGAAAGGGTTGTCTCTGTAATTAAAATAGATCATAATATTCAATAATTATGAGAACTGGAATTTACCCTGGAACTTTTGATCCTATAACGCTAGGTCATATAGACGTAATTAAAAAATCTTTAAAGATAGTAGATAAACTAGTAATAGCAATTACGGACAATGTTAATAAAGAATATTTTTTCTCACTTGAAGATAGAGTTTCAATAGTAAACAAGTCGCTATTTAAAGATTTAAAATTAAATAAAAAAAAAATTCTAATTAAGTCTTTTAATACATTAACCATAGATCTCTGTAAAAAATATAAAGCCTCTATTATAATAAGAGGTTTGAGGGCAGTTTCTGATTTTGAATATGAATTTCAATTAGCTGGTATGAATAAAAAATTAAATAATGATATTGAAACGATTTTTTTAATGTCAAATATTGAAAATCAGATTATTTCATCGAACTTTGTTAAAGAAATTGCTAAATTAAATGGGAATGTTAATAAATTTTTAACTAAATCTGCTGTTAAAATCCTCAAAGATAAGCTTAAATGAGAAAAATAATTTTTTTACTTTTTGTCTTTTTTTATTTACTAACTAATAATTTATACTCTAAGGAGGTTAAAATGATACTAAAACTTAAAGATGGTGATGTTGAAATAGAATTATTCTCAGACATTGCACCAAATCACGTAGAACGAATTAAAACTTTAGCAGACAGTGGAAAATATGATGGTGTCATTTTTCATAGAGTAATCGATGGATTTATGGCGCAAACTGGAGATGTTCAGTTTGGTAATTCAAAAAATCCTGATTATGATAATAATAAAGCAGGAAGTGGTGGATCAGATTTAAACGATTTAAAAGCTGAATTCAGTAATACACCGCATCTTAAAGGGACTTTGTCTATGGCTAGGACCTCTGATCCAAATAGTGCAAACAGCCAATTTTTTATTTGCTTAGATGATTCCCCTCACTTGGACAGACAATACTCTGTTTTTGGTAAAGTTATCAAAGGTATGGAATTTGTAGATAAAATTAAAAAAGGTGATGGACCAAACGGCTCTGTTTCAAGTCCAGATAAAATTATTAGTTTTAGATCAAAAAATTAATAAATGTTAAATAAAGATTTTTCTTTTGAGGTTCTTTCTCAAAATAAAAAAGCCAGAGTAGGAAAAATAAATACACCCAGAGGCTTCATTGATACACCAGCTTTTATGCCAGTAGGTACATTAGGAACTGTAAAAGGAATTTTTACTGACGATATTTTAAAAACTGGCACTCAAATAATATTAGGAAATACTTACCATCTTTTGCTAAGACCTGGGATAAAAATAATCGAGAAATTTAATGGAATACATAATTTGATGAACTGGCAAAAGCCTATATTAACTGACTCAGGAGGTTTTCAAATTATGTCTCTATCAAAATTTAATAAAATAGATAAAAATATAGGAGCGATTTTTTCTTCACATATAGATGGAAAAAAAATTATTTTGAGTCCAGAAAAAAGTATTCAAATACAAAAAAGTATAAATTCAGATATTTTAATGGTTCTTGATGAATGCCCAGTACTAACAAAGGATAAAAAAAAATTAAGCAAAGCAATTGATGTTTCGACCCATTGGGCAAAAAGATGCAAAATTGAATTTGGAAAAAATAAAAAAAAAGCCCTGTTTGGTATAGTTCAAGGAGGCCTGTTTAAAGACTTAAGACAGGAGAGTCTTGAAAAATTATTAGAAATTAATTTTGATGGATATGCCATTGGAGGCTTAGCTGTAGGAGAAACCCAAGAGCAAATGTTCAAAGTTTTGGAGGATACAGTGCATTTAATTCCACAAAATAAACCTAGATATTTAATGGGTGTGGGAACGCCCTCTGACATTTTAGGAGCAGTTAAAAATGGGATTGACATGTTTGACTGTGTATTACCAACTCGATCTGGTAGAACTGGTTTAGCTTTTACTTGGGAAGGAAAATTAAATTTAAGAAATTCTAAATTTAAATTTGATAAAACTCCACTTGATAAAAAGATCAAGCTCAGAAATTTAAACCTATATTCAAAAAGCTATTTAAATCATTTAATTAAAACTAACGAGATTCTCGCTTCGATGATCATTTCTCTTCACAATGTTAATTTTTATCAACAATTTATGGATCAAATAAGGAAAGAGATAAAAAGAGGGTCTTTTAATAAATTTTACAACAAGTATATCAATAAATTTTAATGTGCTAAAATATTGTTTGATATTTCTAATTTTTCTCTATAAAAGAATTTTCCTTGGGCCCTTAGCTCAGTTGGTAGAGCACCTCCCTTTTAAGGAGGGTGTCGATGGTTCGAGTCCATCAGGGCTCACCAATAAATATTAAGTTTTTATTGGTGGATATTCGACGATTATTTCATTAACCCATCCCTTCAAGTTTATAATTCTTTTTGCACTAGAAGGGTGAGTGCTTAAAAATTGTGGTGGTTCTTTTCCTTTATTAGCTGTTTGCATTCTTTCCCATAATTTTACGGACTCACGAATATCAAAACCAGATAAAGAAGAAAAAATTAAACCTAAATAATCAGCCTCGGTTTCTTGTTTTCTACCAAAAGGATTCATTATACCTAATTGAAAAATATCAAAACCTGTTGATCTACCAACGGTGTTTCTTGTTCTATTTATAGCACCACCTAAAAAAACATCAGCTATCTGAGTTCCTAAATTAATAGAAATTGCTTGACTTTGTCTTTCAATAGAATGTTTAGCAACAGCATGAGCTATCTCATGCCCCATAACAACAGCTAGTCCGTCAGTATTTTTAGTTATTTTTAAAAGCCCTGTATAAACAGCTATCTTTCCACCTGGCATACACCAAGCATTTTTAACTTTATCATTATCAACTAACACATAGTCCCATTCAAATTTAGATGTAGGATCCGGTTTATTTTGTGTATTAAAAAAAGAAGATACAGAATTTTCTATTCGTTTACCAATATCTTTTACTTCTTTTAATTCTTTGCCGGTGGTTATAAGTTTGGCCTTCGATTTAAATTGTTCATAGGCTACACTAGCTTGAGCATTTATTTTATATTCTGGGAAAATTGTTAATTGTTTTCTATCAGTAATAGGCACAGTCGAACATGAACTCAGCGCAAAACCGCAACAAGTGCAGCCAAATAATTCAAGAAATTTTCTTCTATTTATGATATGTTTCATATATTCAAAGATTCATGATACTAAATTATAAATTATTAATTGCAATTATAAATTAATGACAGAAAAAAAAGCAAAAAGATCACTAGTATCTAGACTTAGAAATTATTTTCTAACCGGTGCAGTTGTTCTTGTACCTATAGCTGTTACTTTTTATTTAACTTTATTTATCATAAAAATCTCAGCAAATATTTTGCCAAAAGAAATAAATCCAAATAGCTATTTACCTGTTGATATACCAGGAATGGAAATTTTAATTTCTTTAATTCTTATAACATTCATAGGATGGTTATCTTTGTCATTTTTAGGAAAAAAAATTTTCGAACTTTTAAATAATTTGCTTAAGCGTATACCGATACTAAGAACAATTTATTCAGCCATTGGTCAAATGACAGAGACTTTTACTGAGACTGATAAAAAAAAGAAAAGTGTTGTTCTAATTGAGTATCCAAGAAAAGGTGTATGGGCAGTTGGATTTGCTACAAAAGAAAATAAGGGAATTATAAGTAAAAAAACAAACGAGGAACTGATAAATATTTTTGTACCAACTACTCCAAATCCAACTAGCGGTTTTCTATTAATGATCCCTAAAAAAGATATTATTTATCTTGATATAAGTTTTGAGCAAGCTTCTAAATTTATTGTTTCTGCCGGCACTTCTGAACCCAACTAATAATTGTTAAATCTCAATTATCTCAGCTTTGTCAAAAAGCTTTATTAAGAAATTAAATTTAGATGAATTTTCTTCCTCTAGACTTAATGTAGAAATTTTTCTCTCTGCAATTTTAAATAAATCTTCATGATGAACAGGATCAGCTATTTTAAAAAATTTTATACCACTTTGTTGAAAACCCACAATATCACCATAGCCTCTCATTTTCATATCTTCTTCCGCTATTAAGAAACCATTATCAGTAGATTTAAGAATCTTTATTCTATTTATTGCTTTGGAGCTTAAATTCTTTTTAAAAATTAAAATACAAATCCCTTGTTTAGATCCTCTTCCTACTCTACCTCTAAGTTGATGAAGTTGCGCTAAACCAAATTTGTTGGCATTTTCAACTATCATTAAATTTGCATTAGGAAAGTCTATACCAACTTCTATTACGGTAGTTGAAACCAAAATGTCTATTTCTTTATTTAAGAAGTCATTTAATATTTTTTCTTTCTCTTCTTTTTTTAATCCTCCATGAATTAAACCAACTCTTTTTTTAAATATTTTTTTAACTTTTTTGTATCTTAAAACTGCTGAGGAATAATTTAAAATTTTAGACTCTTCTATAAGTGGGCATACCCAAAAAACTTGATTAGAATTTTTAATTTGATCTTTAATATAAGAATATATTTCTTGAACTTTTTCTTCGGGTTTACTTAAAGTAATTATTGATTTTCTTCCTTTAGGTTTTTCTGTTATTTTTGAAATATCCATATCACCATAAATTGACATCATCATTGTTCTGGGAATTGGTGTTGCTGACATTAGAAGAACATCACAATCGTCACCACCTTTTTGAGCTAAATTCATTCTTTGTCTAACTCCAAATTTATGTTGTTCATCAATTATTATTAAACCAAGATTGTAAAAATTTATTTTTTTTTGAAATAAAGCATGAGTACCTATTATCAATTGAGTTTTATTTTCCCTTAGATCATGTAATATTTTTTTTCGATTTTTATTTTCAGTTTTACCGGTTAATAAATCAATCTTAATATTATTATTTTTAAAAAGTTTGCTAGCAAAATTATAATGCTGTTTTGCTAGAATTTCTGTAGGAGCCATTATTGCACACTGAAAATTAGACTCAATAACATTTGATATTGCGACTAAAGATACTATAGTTTTACCTGACCCAACATCACCCTGAAGAATTCTAAACATTCTTTTGTCAGATATTAAATCATTATTTATTTCATTAATTACATTTTTTTGGTCTGCAGTAAGTTGATATGGCAATTTTTTAATTATTTTTGTAGAAATAATATTATTAAACTTTTTCTTTTTTTTTATTACACTCCTTATTTTTTTTCTATTTTTAGACATTGTAAGAAGATGAGCAAAAATCTCATCAAAAGCTAGTCTTCTATAGTAATTAGAATTAATATCTCTATTCTTATTGTCCTGATGAACTTTTAAAATTGATTTTTTCCAACTATCAAATTTCATCTTTTTATTAAAGTTATCATCGTACCAATCTTCATTATTTTGTATGTTGTTTAAAACTTGTTCAATAATTCTTCTGTATGATTTTTCATTAATTCCTTCAGTTAATGAGTATTTAGGAATAATTTTTTTGACATAATTCAGATTTTCAGTTTTTGTCACATAATCAGGATTTGTCATTTGATATTTATTTTTAAAAAATCCTATTTTACCACTCACGACCACCCATTCATTTATTGGTAAAATTTTTCTCAAATATCCTTCTCTACTATTGAAGTAAACTAAGTCAATTCTTCCAAAATTATCTTCACACATAATTTTATTAGGTAAATTCCTTATCCTCGGAAAGCTGTATTTGATTACTTTAATTTTTATTGTAAAAATCTTTCCAATTTCAAGTTTGCTTAAGTTAACAGACTCACTTCGATCTGTATAAGAATATGGAAAATTCCATAATAAATCATTTATTTTCTCAATTTTTTTATTTTTTAAGTAATTTGATAATTTTTTACCAACTCCTTTAAGAGATATAACGTTTTTAAATAAAAAATTATTTTTTTTTATTAGATCCATTGTCGTATAATATATTAAATCAATGAGTAAATTAGAAATATTAAAGAAAAAATTATTATACAGATCATCTTATAGGGGAACAAAGGAGATGGATATTTTGTTAAGTTCCTTTGTAAAATTTTATATTAACAAATTAGGAATAGACGAATTGCAAGATTTAGACAAATTCTTGGATTTAGATGATGAGATAATATACAACTTTTATCAGAACAATGTTTCAAATAATTTCTTAAAAAAAAATAGAATATCTCAACTTTTAAAAAAATTTAAAATTTAAATATGGCGGAGAGGGTGGGATTCGAACCCACGAACGAGTTGCCCCGTTGCTGGTTTTCAAGACCAGTGCTTTCAACCACTCAGCCACCTCTCCGTGAAGAGTTTTATAAGGATTATCATTAAATGATGCAATTTAATATTTAATTATTTTAATATATTTATTAAACTAAAGTTCTAATACTATTTAATTTTTATGACAAAAATAAATAAAACAAACATATTTTTATATTTTATTTTTTCTATAAGTCTATTTATTGGATTTTATCTAAGTGAGGATACCGCGGGACATGGACAATCCGTAATTGACTTTAACGATACTTGGTACACTATTTCTGATCCTTCAAAATATTTTCAAGTTCAACCGGGTGAAACTCTTGCACTAGAATTTAAATTTCCTCTTCATTATTATATTTCATCGTTAATTTATAAAATAGTACAAGATCAAGAAATTTTCAGATTAGTTTTCATTAGTATTTCACTTTTTACACCTTTGATATTTTTTAAATGTTTATCTGAAAAATATAAAAATATTGATAATAATAATTTATTTTTACTTTCACTTATACTATTTGTTCTACCTTCTTTTAGGACCGCTGCGATTTGGCCAAATACACAGATCACAGCATTAATTTTTTTTTTAGCATCATTATATTATTTTATAAAATGGGAAAACAAAAAAAATTTTGAAAATTTAAATAAAGATATAATATTAAGTTTAATTTTTATTTCACTGGCTGTTTATACCCGTCAAATATATGCAATTATATATACATATTATTTATTTGTTATTTTTTTAAAATGTAAGTTCAATTATCTTTTTAAAGTTGTATTAATTACTGTAGTATTTTCTTTACCTGGTTTTTATATAATATTTTTTAAAAATATTAGAGCTGCAACTCTAATGTTTAATATCAAATTTCAAAATAGTTTACTTATCAATCCATCGATTTTAGCGTTTTACTTAATACCTCTCTTTTTAATTTTATCGTTAAATAATTTAAATTATATAAAATTCGACTTTAAAAAAAACTTAACTTATACTGCTCTAGGATTATTAGCTGTTACGGTATCATTTATTTTTTTTAATTATAATATTAAAATCGGAGGTGGTTTTTTTTTAAAACTGTCATTAGTACTTTTTGACAATCTATATTTTTTTATTTTAACAACAATATTAGGTTATTTAATGATATTTAAAATCTGCGAAGAGAATATTGAAAATATTGTAATTTTCTCATTACTTATATTGGTTTTTACTTCTCAGTATATTCTGATGAAGTATTTTGAGCCAATGTTTATTGTAATACTATTTATTTTAATTAAATCTAAAATGCCAAGTGAATTACTGTTAAAAAGAAATAATATTTATTTCTTTTTAACTTATTTTTTCGCCTACTTTATTTCAGCATATATAAATGATATATTTCAAATTACTAAAAATTCGATCGGTGTTATTAGAACTTTTTAACTCAAATAAATTTTAAGTTAATAGTATGTTTAATATTTCTAATAAAATTGATCACGTATATTGGCACAATCTTTTTAAGCAGTAATTTTATTACATTTTCTTTTTTAAATAGCCATTGACTATCAAATAATAAATTTGGATTTGAAATAAACTTTTTTTCTATTTTTAATTTATTCATAAGATTTTTCTTAACAAATATACAATTTCCAGTATGTGAAACTAGAAAATATCCTTTTTTTAAACCAACTCTTACTGTTGAAGTAAAACTATTACCTCTTTTTTTATATGAATTTTTTTGTAAAATTCCAGGTTCAATACCACTATTAATTTCTATTATAACAACTTGAGGGTCATAACGTTTTAAACTTTGCCATACAGACAAATCATAAGAGTCTATATCAATTGATAAAACTTCAAATTTTTTTGGAATTTTTGTTTTTTTTAAAATTTTCTCTAAGGAAAAATTAGATTTTTTTTTGTGTGAAACAAACATATTCAGTGGAATAATTTTCTTAAATTTTTCACTTGTTTTAGTTAGTAAACTAAATTTCTTTTTATCTCCCTCAATGTACACTCCATTAAAGCTATAATTTTTGATTAAATTAAATGTGTTGCTACCCCTGATTCCATCCCAAGCTCCAAATTCACAGGCCCATTTTGACTTTTTATTTAGTAACTTTAATCTTTTTAGTATTTCAATTATTATTCCATCCTCTCCATTTTGAGAATAAATATTTTTTTTATAATCGTTTAGGTTAGACATATAAGTAGTTAAAAATAGCATTTTATGATATTAAAAAAAATGACTCAATTCTTAAAAATATTTTTTTTTATTCTACTAATTTTGCCTCAGAATCACTCGTATTCTGATTCTACTAATTTTAATGTTTGGCTTAAAGAATTCAGCCAACTTGCAAAAAAAGAAGGTGTCTCAGATTCGACTATAAACAACACATTATTAAATTCGAAATTTTTACCCAAAGTCATTGAGTATGATAGATATCAACCTGAGTTTTATGAAGACACCCACACTTATATTAATAAGCGTGTAACTAAATCTAAAATTAAAAAAGGTATTACCTTGTATAAAAAAGAAAAAAATACGATTAACATAGTAGAAAAAAAATTTTCGGTTGAAAAAGAATTATTATTATCTCTAATGGGCATCGAAACAAATTTTGGTAAGTATTTAGGCAAAATGGATATTGTCTCATCTCTTGCTACACTTAGTTTTGATAAAAGAAGAAGCGCGTTTTTTACTAATGAACTTCTGATATTACTTAAACTAATTGATAAGAAAATTATTGATCCAAAAATACTTTACGGTTCATGGGCCGGTGCGTTTGGAAATTTCCAATTTATGCCATCTACAATCAAATTTCATGCAATTGATTTTAATAAAAATTCAATAATAGAGCTTAAAAAAGTCGAAGATTCATTTGCATCAGCAGCGAATTACATAAGTAAGATAGGGTGGAATAATAACGAACCGTGTTTTTATAAAATTGATTTAGATAACAAAATTCCTGATAAATATTTAAATGCTTCTGCTAAAAAAATTAAAAATAAAAGAAAATATAGTTTTTTTAAAAAATATATTAAAAACAGTGAGTCTTTGAAAATTAATAATGATTTAACCTCAGCTATTGTCACTCCGGATATAAGCATAATACCTGGTGCCAAAAAACTTAAACCAGCATATATAGTTTTTAATAATTACGAATTAATCTTAAAATGGAATAGATCTTTGCGTTTTGCGCTTGCAGTCTGTACATTAAAAAATCGTTTGAAAAATGAAATTTAAATTATTAATAATTTTTCTATTTACTATTTCTTGTTCCGTTCAAACGAATAGTAGTTTTAAAAAGTCTTCCTACACCTCAAGTGGTTTTGCATATGTTTACAATGATGGTGATTTTTCCAATAAAATAGTTTCAAAAAAGTTTGATAATATGGAGCTTTTACTCGGGCATAATAGGCTTAGAGCAGGAACAATAGTTAAAATCTCTAATCCTGAAAATAAAAAATCAACTACACTTAAAATTAAAAAGAAAGTAAATTACCCTGATTTTTATACTATATTGATTACTGACTCAGTATTACAAAAATTAGAATTAAGTGCCGAAACACCATACGTTGAGATACAAGAGATAAAAAAGAATAAATCTTTTGTAGCAGGCAAGAGCAATACTTTTAATGAAGAAAGAAAAGTTTCAAATAAAGCCCCTGTTATGAATGTGAAAATTGATAATATATCTAAAAATAAAAATTCCAAAAAAGTTAAAAAAAAGATTTTCTCAATCGTTGTTGCAGAATTTTATTCAATTGAATCAGCAAGAAATCTGAAAAAAAAACTAAATGACGTAACTTTTAATTCAACTAATAAAAAATTGTTAATAAAAAAGAAAAAAAAGAACAGTTTTGAACTTATTTTAGGTCCATATAAAGCTGTTAATTCTTTAAAAAATGACTACATTGCTCTAAAAGATTATGGATTTGAAGATCTTGAAATTACAATTAATGAATAAACTTTTAACTATATTATTATTTTCTTTTTTTCTTTTAAATAACAACTTATCCGCAAATCCAAATATTGTTGCAAAAACAGCAATTCTAGTTGATTTTGACTCTGATGAGATACTTTACGAGTTAGAGCCTGATATGCAAATATATCCGGCTTCCATGACAAAAATAATGACTTCGATTATTGTATTTGATTTACTAAAAAATAATAAGATATCTTTAGACGATAAATTTATAGTCTCAGAAAAAGCATGGAGATTATCTCAAAGCGGTTATTCATCTATGTTTATAATGGTTAACGATGAAGTTTCTGTTGAAGATTTATTGAAGGGGATAATTATTGCTTCAGGAAATGATGCTTGCGTTGCTATTGCCGAAGGTATAGCTGGAACTGAAGAAAATTTTGCAGATATGATGAATGAAAAAGCTGGTGAAATTGGAATGCTAAACTCTAATTTTACTAATTCATCAGGGATTAACGATCCAGATAATTATTCTACTGTTAGAGACATAGCGATCATGTCTAAGCACTTAATAAAAAATTACCCAGATTTATATAAAATGTATGCTGAAAAAGAATTTACGTGGGACAAAACTGGAGGCGATCCAATTACTCAAGGAAATAGAAATGGATTGTTATATAGAAATATTGGAGCAGACGGAATTAAAACTGGTTATTTAGCAGTAGAAAAATACTCTTTAGCAAGCACTATAAAAAGAGACACAAGAAGATTGATATCAGTTGGAAGTGGTTTTCAGACAAAAGGATCAAGAACTTCAGAGTCTATTAAACTTTTAAGTTGGGGATTTAGAAATACTGATACTTTTCAAATTTCCAAAATGGGTGAAACTAAATTTAATTTAGAAACTTGGATAGGAAAAAAGAAATCTGTGGAAGGTATAACTAAAGAAGATTTGTTCATTACATTAAAAAAAAAGGATGTACGCAACTTTAAAGTTTTCTTAGATTATACAGGGCCTATAATTGCTCCAATTAAACAAGGGCAAGAGATAGGAAAAATTAAGATATTTAAAGGTGAAGAACTCTTAAAGACAGCAAAAGTTTTTGCATCTGAAGACATAAAAAAAATAAATTTTTTTAAAAGTGTACTTACCTCTATTAATTACATGATTTGGGGAGATGTTTAAAAAAAAACCTTTTTTTGTTGTCTTCGAAGGTATTGAAGGCTCTGGTAAGTCATATCAAAGCAATAGATTGTATAAAAAATTAAAGCAAAAAAAATTTCCAGTAATTTTAACTAGAGAACCGGGTGGAACTAAAACAGCTGAAAAAATAAGAAACGTTATATTAGATGACTATTTTCATAAAGACTCTGACAAACAATTTGATAAAAACACTGACACACTTCTTTATTTGGCAGCTAGAAACGAGCATTTAATAAATAGAATTTTACCTGCAATAAAAAAAAATAAAATAGTTATTTGTGACAGATTTATAGACTCAACTTTTGCTTATCAAATTTATGGCAAATCTGTAAGTAAAGATTTAGTCGATGGTATACATAAACACATTTTGGGTAATATAAAACCCAATCTAACAATTCTTCTTACGGTAAAAATCTCTAAAGCTTTATCTAGGCTTAAAAAACGAAAAAAAAAAAATCGTTATGATAAATTTTCAAAAAAATTTTATATTAAGGCACAGAATGCTTTTGTAAAAATTTCTAAAAAAAATAAAAAGAAGTACTTAGTTCTTGACTCATCTAATGACGACAAGAAGATAGAACAAAAAATACTTGAGGTAATTTTAAATAGAATTAAATAATTATATGGAAGACAGAAGTCTCTTTAATCCATTAAATTCAAACAAGTTAATTGGTCTTGATAAATATTTTGAGGAATTAATAAATCTTTATAATTCAAACCAATTTCCAAAGGTTTTGTTATTATCTGGCAACAAGGGTATAGGAAAATTTACTTTAATTATTCATTTATTAAATTATATTTTTTCTAAAAAAACTTACAATTTAAAAGAAAAAAGTTTTGATTTAAAATCAACTTTTCATAATAAATTATCAAACAATATCTCTGAAAATATAATTTTTTTAAAAACTAAAGTGAAGGAAAATATTAAGATTGAAAATATAAGAAGTTTAAAATCAACAATTTCAAAATCTGTTGCTAATGAAAACCCTAGATTTATTATATTAGATGACGTTGAGAAATATAATGTTAATTCTTCTAATGCACTACTAAAAATACTGGAAGAACCATCTAAAAATAATTTTTTTATTTTAATTGATAACAAAGAAAATAAAATAATAGAGACAATCTCTTCCCGATCAATCAAGATGAATATATTTTTAAATCAAGCTCAAAAAACTAGAGCTATCGAATATCTTTTAGAAAAAAACCAAATTCAAAATGTTATGACTTTAAAATATTTAGATGTTTCACCTGGTCTTTTCTTAGAATATAATTATTTATTAGTTAAAAACAATATTCAGTTACAGACATGCTTTATACCAAAATTAGAAAAACTGTTAAATTTATACAAGAAAGATAAAGATCAAAAATTAATAAGCTTAGCAATAAATATAACTGAGTCTCATTTCTTTTATCTTTATCAAAAAAATGTTAATAAGCCGATGGAACTAAATGAAGTTAAAAATAAAATTATATATTTAATTAATGATTTTGTTAAATTTAATTTAAATTTAAAAACAGTATTTAGCTCCATTAAATCTCAGTTCAACAATGCAAAATAAAAGTTTTTATATCACTACACCTATTTATTACCCATCTGGCAAACCTCACATGGGTCATGCCTATTCAAGTATCGTCGCAGATATTTTCGCTAGATTTAAAAATATAGAAGGTTTCGATGTTTTTTACTTAACGGGTACTGATGAACATGGTCTTAAAATACAGAGAGAGGCTGAGAAAAACAAAAAGGATCCAAAAAAGTTTTGCGATGAACTTTCCGCAACATTTAGAGATTTAACTAAAACTCTTAATTTATCTAATTCTGATTTTATTAGAACTACAGAAGATAGACATTATAAATCAGTCAAAGAAATTTGGCAGCGTCTACAAAAAAGTGGTGATATTTATTTATCTAAATATTCGGGATGGTATTCAATATCTGACGAAGCTTATTATGACGAAGATGAAATTATTTCAAAAAATAATAAAAAATATTCTAAATCATCTGGTTCAGAAGTTGATTGGGTTGAGGAGGAGTCTTATTTTTTTAAACTTTCTAAGTGGCAAAATAAGCTTCTTCAGCATTATGATAAAAATCCGAGTTTTATTTTACCTGAGTCTAGAAAAAATGAAGTAGTTAACTTTGTAAAAAAAGGTTTAAAAGATCTATCAGTTAGTCGAACTTCTTTCACATGGGGTATTCCTGTACCCCAAAATAAAAAGCATGTAATTTATGTTTGGCTTGATGCATTAACTAATTATATAAGTGCGTTAAACTTTCCAGACACATCCAATGAATTATTTAAAAAATTTTGGCCAGCTTCTATTCATATTATCGGAAAAGACATTTTAAGATTTCATGCAATATATTGGCCAGCATTTTTGATGGCAGCAAATATTCCGTTACCAAAAAAAATTTATGGACATGGCTGGATTCTTTCTGATGAAAAAAAAATGTCAAAGTCATTGGGTAACATATTAGATCCAATTGAAATAATAAATAAATATGGGATAGATCAATTAAGGTACTATTTGATTAAAGAGGTTTCACTTGGTAATGATGGAAATATATCACTTAAAAATTTAGAAGATTGTATTAATAACGACCTAGCAAACAACTTTGGTAATTTATGCCAAAGAGTTTTTACATTTGTTAAAAAAAATTGTTCTAATAAAATACCAAATTCTAAGAATTTCGATAAAGTAGATCTTGCTCTTACTGAAAATCTCATTAAAACTCTTCCAGCACTTATTGAAAACATGAATAATCAAAAATTAAATAATTATTTAAACGAAGTTATTAGTTTTTCTTTCGATGCAAATAAATATTTTAATGATTTAAAGCCTTGGGAACTTAAAAATAAAGACCCAGAAAGAATGAACGCTGTTTTAAACACTATAATCACACAAATCAAAAATATAAGCATATTATTAAATCCTATTATACCAATTGCTTCAGAAAATGTTTTAGATTTTTTAAATGTTCCTGTTGAGAAAAGAAAAATTACATTTATTAAAGACAAAAATGTTTTTGATTATCAAAAAGAACTTAATGAATTCAATATTTTATTCAAAAAAATAGAAAATGATAATTGATTCACACTGTCACTTAGAGTTTGATCCATTACACGGTGATTTAGATGCTGTATTCCAAAGAGCTTTCTTAAATGATGTAAGGTATTTTTTAACCATTTCTACAAAAGATAGTAGTTATGAAAAAATATTGCAAATTTTAAGAAAATACAAATTTGTTTATGGTACTTACGGAATCCATCCTCATGAGGCTAAATCCCATAAGAATATTAAAAGCTATGATATTTTGCAGAAGGTTAAAATTAACGAAAAAATTATAGGAATAGGTGAAAGTGGATTAGATTATTATTATAAAAATTCAGATATAGATATTCAAAAAAAAATTTTTGTTGAACATATTAAAGCATCTCAAGAATCTAATTTACCTCTAATAGTACATACAAGATCCGCTGAGAGTGATACATATGAAATTCTCAAATCTGAAATAAAAAATAAGAAACTTAAAGTTCTGATTCATTGCTTTACTGGATCAAAAGAATTTGCAAAAAAACTTTTAGATATTGGTTGTTTCATTTCTGCTAGTGGTATAGTCACTTTTAAAAATTCAAAAGATTTAGCAGAAACTTTTAAATTTATACCTAATGAAAGAATTCTAGTTGAAACTGACTCACCATATCTATCTCCAGATCCATTGAGAGGCAAAATAAATGAGCCTTGTAACATAATTTACACTTTAAAATTTTTGTCTAAAATAAAAAATCTGGACGAGGAAAGTTTTGCAAAAACTACAACAGAAAACTTTTTTAAGTTGTTCGGAGAACTTCGTTGAGTAAAACTTTTACGATACTAGGCTGTGGGAGTTCATTAGGCTCACCCTGGATTACAGAGCACTGGGGGAATTGTAACAAAAATGATATTAAAAATGTACGAACTAGATGTTCAGCACATATTAATTATAATGGTCTTTCCATATTAATAGATACCTCACCAGATATTAAGCAGCAATTTAAAAAAAATAAAATAAAAAATGTTGATGCGGTTATATACACTCATGAACATTCTGATCAAGCTTCGGGAATTTTTGAGTTAAGACCTTTTACTTGGATAAATAAAAAAAAGATTCCTGTTTATGGGAGTCAAAGAACTATTAATGAATTGAAAAAAAAATACACGTTCTGTTTCTTTCCTAAAAGTGGTTACTTGCCAATATTAAAACCAAATATTATAAAAAATAATTTTAGAATTACCAAAAAAAATAATTCCATTTACATTAAATCTTTTGACGTAGATCATGGAATGATAAAGGCTACTGGTTATGTTTTTGAAAAAATTTGCTATATAAGTGATTGTAATAACATAGACAAAAAAAACTACAAACATCTTAAGGGACTTAGATACCTGATTATTGACTGTTTAAGAATTAAAAAACACCCATCTCATTTTAATTTAGATGAGGCAGTAAAAATATCTAATTTTTTAAATCCTAAAAAAACAATATTAACAAATTTACACGTTGACTTTGATTACAAAACTCTAAAAAAAATGATGCCCTCAAATATTATTCCCGCTTATGATGGTTTAAAATTTAATTTTTGATTTCTTTCTCAATAGAATTTATAAATTTTTTTGATGATGGTTTAGTGAACGAAGCAAAAGTATCTGTTATTTTTCCATTTTTATCGACCACTATCTTATGAAAGTTCCACTTTGGAATAGCTCCAATTCCATAATTTTTTTTTGCCCATTTATAAAAAGGGTGGGCATCAGCACCTATTACATTTGTTTTTTCTGTTAGAGGAAAACTTATACCAAAATTTGACTCACAAAATTTTTTAATATCTTTATTAGTACCCGGTTCTTGTTTAAAGTTATTAGTTGGTATTCCAATAACAACTAAATTCCTTTCTTTATACTTGCTCCAAAGTTCTTGAAGGTCTTTATATTGAGGGGTATATCCACATCTACTAGCCACATTAACTACTACTATAACCTTACTTTTATAATTTTCTAAATTTATTACATTTCCATCGATTCCACGAAAACTAAAGTCATATGCAAGTTTATCATAATTTGCGTTTAAATTTGAAAAGAAACTAAATATCATAAATAGTACAAGTAAACATTTTTTCATTTTAAATTTTTAAAGCCTTTTGTACAGCGTGCAAAGGAAGCATAATACAATTGTGTCTATCTTTATTCTTTTTTTTCATTAAAATTTTAAATTCTTTATATTTTTTTGGTAATTTCTTATCTTTAGTTAAAAAAAATTCTTCAATTTGAGCAAAATCACTTTTCATTCTATTAATTCTAAATGAAGAAATAATATTTGATAAAATACTGGCAGATGCTTGACAATAGACGCATGACTCAGTTTCATATCTCATATTTTTAATTTTAGTTTTATCAGCATTTAATTCAACGGTTATTTTGTCACCGCATAATTTATTTTTAGATGAAGCTTTATGAGTGCTTGTCTTTGTTAATCCGTAATTTTTTGTGTTAGAAGCTAATCTAATTACCTGGATATCAAACATTTTTTTTAGCAAAAATTAATAATATAAAGTACCCAAGTAAAGTCGAAAGCAAGGATCCAACTAAAACTCCTATCTTCACGCCACCTAAATAGTTTGAGTTTTCAACAAAAGCTAAATTACCAACAAATAAACTCATAGTAAAACCTATTCCAGTTAATATAGATACTCCATATAGCATCATCCAGTTTGATTGATTTGGCATTTCAGCAAATTTAAATTTTATAGATAAATAAGAAAATATTAATACTCCAAATTGTTTTCCAAAAAAAAGACCACATACTATTCCTAAAGGCACAGGATTTAATAAAGAAGCAAAAGTGAGACCTTCTAGAGACACACCTGCGTTTGCAAAAGCAAATATAGGCATGATGCCAAAAGCAACATAAGGTGAAATAGAATGTTCCAATTTTAACAAAAGTGACTCTTTGTGTTTTTTAATTTTATGGGGAATGGTTAATGCCAACAAAACTCCAGCTATCGTAGCGTGAATACCTGAATGGTGAGTGAAATCCCAAAGAAATATTCCAACTATAAGATAAGGCAAAAATCTTCGTACATTAAATTTATTTAGGATAAATAGAACAACAATTGCCGATAACATTAAAAGTAAATACATTGTTTTAATATTCCCGGAGTAAAAAAAAGCAATTATAACTATCGCCCCCAAATCATCTATTATTGCTAGCGCAGTTAAAAAAACTTTTAATGACAAAGGAACTCTTTTGCCAAGTAAAGATAGAACTCCCAAAGAAAAAGCTATGTCTGTAGCCGAAGGTATAGCCCAACCATTTAATCTTGTGGGGTCGTCGATATTGAAATATATATAAACTAAAGCAGGAACCAACATTCCACCAACCGCACCTATAATTGGAAGTAATGCTTGTTTAGGATTTGATAGTTCTCCTTGTATAAATTCACGTTTAATTTCTAACGTGACTAAGAAGAAAAAAATTGCCATTAAAACATCATTGATCCAATGCAATATCGAGAGGTTTAACCCAAAACTTTTTGTTCCCAACAAAATTTTGTGATTTAGCAATTCAAAATATTTACTTGAAAACTCACTGTTACTTATGAACAGTGCTATAATAGCCGCAAATAGAAGAACTAACCCTGATGCAGATTCTAACTTAAAAAAATATTTAAACGGTCTAGTTATATGTTGAATCATTTTGATTACTTACTTATATAACACTAATCTTTCAATTGCCAAAAAGTCTTATTTAACTTATAAAATTGAAAATTCGGGGTGTAGCGAAGCCTGGTATCGCACTTGGTTTGGGACCAAGGGATCGTAGGTTCAAATCCTACCACCCCGACCAATTCGTTATGAATATAAATAAAGTAGTTGTTATAGGATCTGGAACTATGGGAAGCGGAATAGCCGCTCATCTATGTAATGCTAATATTCCGGTAGTATTATTAGATTTAAAAACAGAAATAGCTGACAAGGCAAAAGAAAGAATATTAAAATCTCGTCCTCCATTATTATTTGATAAAACTAAAATTAATAGTTTAAAAACAGGTAATATTAATGAGAATTTCGATAATGTAGATGATGCAGATTGGATAATTGAAGCTGTAGTAGAAAGAATAGATATTAAACACTCAATCTATGAAAAAATTTTTAAAAAAAGAAAAAAAGATTCAATTGTTTCTTCAAATACTTCGACAATTCCGCTTAAAATTCTTTCAGAGAAATTAGAAGAGAATGATAAAAAGGATTTTTGTATAACACATTTTTTTAATCCCGTTAGATATATGGGTTTACTTGAGATTGTTAGAGACCAGCTAAATAACGTAGAAAAAATTAACTTATTAAAAAAATTTTGTGAAAAAAAATTAGGCAAAGGTGTTATTGTATGCGGTGACACTCCTGGTTTTTTAGGAAATAGAGTAGGAGTTTATGCAATGCAAATAGCAATGACTGAAGCAATAAAAATGAATCTTTCGATTGAAGAAGCTGATGCTGTATTTGGAAGACCAATGGGAATTCCTAAAACAGGTGTGTTTGCTCTTTATGATTTAATTGGTATCGACTTAATGCAAGATGTTTTAGCAAGCTTTAAAAAAGAATTACCTAAAGAAGACAAGTTTCAAAAAGTAGCCTCAGATATTCCGATAATTAAAAAATTAATTGAAACAGGATACACTGGTAGAAAAGGCAAAGGTGGCTTTTATAGAATAAAAAAAATTAATGATAAAAAAATATTAGAAGCGCTTGATTTAAATAAACAAGAATATCTTCAATCAAAAAAAATTGATTTGAAAATCAATAAAGTAAATCTATTAGAACTAATAAATAGAAATGATAAGTATGGAGAATATGCTTGGTCTGTTATTTCGAAAATAATTTTATACTCTTCATCACTAGTACCTCAAATAACAGATGAATATAACGATATAGATGAAGCTTTAAGATTGGGTTTTAATTGGTCAATGGGTCCTTTTGAAATGTTAGAGGCTATAGGCTTGCAAAATTTTTTTTCAAGGATTGACAGTATTGAAAATAATGAATTTCTTCTAAATCTTAAAAAGAAAAATCTAAAAAATTTTTATGATCAAAGACAAAAATATACTGATATAGAAACTTTAGGTAAAATTAAAAAAACTGTTATTAAATTAGACAAAAATGACTCAGCTGAAATATTTAGATTTAAAGATTTTAATATAGTTGAATTTAATACCAAGGCAAATGCTTTAGATTATAATTCAATGGATGCTTTAAAAAAAGCTACAGATAAACCTTTAATCATAATCAATGAGAGTATGCAATTTTCTGCTGGAGTAAATCTAAATTATGTAATGGAATTTATTCAGAACAAAGATCTTAAATCTGTAGAAAAATTTATTAAATATTTTCAAGAAACCTGTAAACATCTAAAATATTGTAAAAATCCAGTTATTTCCGCTCCATCAGGTTTGGCTCTAGGAGGTGGTGAAGAAGTACTATTACAAAGTAATTACGTAGTGACACATACTAATATAGTTATGGGTTTAGTAGAGACTATTGTTGGTTTGGTTCCCGCTGGAGGAGGATGTAAAGAATTATTGTGGCGTTGGACACAAACTAATGAAGCTAAAAATGATCCTGATTATGCTCCATTACAAGTTTTTAATATAATTGGTTACGCCAGAACAGCAACATCTCCTCAAGAGGCTAAACCACTGTTATTTTTGGATAAAAAACATGATGTTATAATAAATCGTAATGAGCTATTGCCTGCTGCAAGATCTTTGCTTCAAAAAAAGGTAGAAATAACGCCCCCAAAAGAATGTAAATTTAAATTATCAGGTGAAATCGTAAGAAAAAAAATGCACAAATTACTCGAAGAATTATATAATAGTAAAAAGATTCTGGACCACGGGGTGACAGTTGGTAAAGAATTGGCATACGTATTAAGTGGTGGTGACACTAAATTGGATAAAGAAATTAATGAAGATCAAATGTATAAATTAGAATTAAATAGTTTTATGAAACTTATTGAGACAAAAGCAACTCAAGAGAGAATATCTCATACTTTAAAAACAGGAAAACCATTAATTAACTAAATGACAACTTATAATGCTCCAGTAGAAGAAATGATGTTTTTATTCGATCATTTAAAGGATAATAAAAATTACAATGAAATAGAAAAATTTAAAGAAATTAATTCAGAATTAGTTAAAGATATTTTAATCCAAGCAGCAAAATTAAATCAAGAAGTCATACATCCTCTCGCAAAAATTGGTGATGAAAAACCATGCATTTATGAAAATGGCATTGTTAGATCTCCACCTGGTTATAAAGAAGCATACAAAAAATTTATTAATGAAGGTTGGACATCTTTATCCTGTGATCCTAAATATGGTGGTCAAGGAATGCCAAAAACTGTTAGTACTTTTTTTGAGGAGATGCTGTCTTCAGCAAGCTTATCTTTTAAACTTTATAGTGAGTTAAGTATTGGTGCTTATAATTGTATTTTGCAACACGCAGATGAAAAAATAAAAACTACATTTCTTCCAAAAATTGTTGAAGGAAAGTGGAGCGGCACGATGTGCTTAACAGAGTCTCAATGCGGTACTGACTTAGGTTTAATTAAAACAAAAGCCTTGAAACAAAAAGATGGATCTTTTTCTTTATCAGGACAAAAAATATTTATAACTTCGGGTGATCATGACTTAACAGAAAACATTATACATTTGGTTCTTGCTAAAATACCAGGCTCTCCAGAGGGGACCAAAGGTATAAGTTTGTTTCTTGTTCCTAAATTTAATGTAAATGACGATGGAGAAGTCGGAACAAGAAATGGAGTTAGCACTTTATCTATTGAAACTAAAATGGGAATAAAAGGTTCTCCAACTTGTGTTTTAAATTTTGATAATGCAAAAGGATTTTTAATAGGAAAAGAGAATAAAGGTTTAAGTTCAATGTTCACAATGATGAATTTAGAAAGAATTATTGTTGGTATCCAAGGTCTTGGCATTGCCGAGACAGCTTTTCAAAATTCTGTAGCTTACGCAAAAGAAAGAAAACAAGGTAAATCTAACAATAACGCTGATAACAAAACTGACGCAATTCTAAAACATGCCGACATAAGAAGAAGCTTAATGAACATGAAATCAATTATAGAAGGGCAAAGATCATTAGCTTTTTGGCTATCTCAACAAGTCGACGTAAGTCTTAATCACCCTAACAAGGAAATTAAAAAAGAAGCGGAAGAAATTGTTTCATTAATGACACCAGTAATTAAGTCATTCTTTTCAGATTCGGGAATGGAGATAACTAATGAGGCAATTCAAGTTTTTGGAGGCTACGGCTATACAAAAGATCAAGGAATAGAGCAGTTATATAGAGACAATAGAATAACTCCTATATACGAGGGAACTAATTCTGTTCAAGCAATAGATTTAGTTTTTAGAAAAGTTTTAAACAATAAAATATTAAATAAGTTTATTAAAATCATAAACAATGAGATAGATAATAATCAAAGTAATAATGATTTAAAAAACTTTTCAAATATTTTAAAAAAAAATGTTAAAACTCTTACTGACTTTTCTAATTGGTTAGAGGAAAAAAATAAAAATAAAAAAGATGATGTTAGTTCAGCATGCAATGATTTTTTAAAAGTTCTTGGTTATATTTCACTTGGATTTGCATGGTTTAAAATGACAAAAGTCAGTTTAAAAAAAACTAACGAAAATAAGAACTTTTATGAAGAAAAAATAAATACAGCAAAATATTATTTTGAAAAAATTTCACCTAGAATAGAAAGCCATTATAACTCCGCAATAAGTGGTAGCGAATCCTTAATGAAGGCAAAATTCAATTAATAATGAGTTCATACGATATAAATCTTGATAAAAATGAAGCTAACTTTGTTCCACTATCTCCACTAACTTTCCTGGAGAGAACAAAAGACATTTATCCTAATTATGAAGCGGTAGTATATGAAAGCAGAAAATATTCTTGGTTAGAAGTTTATAATAGATGTGTGAAATTTGCCAGTGCACTTAATAAAATTGGAATAAAGACAGGTGATACTGTTTCTATAATGGCTTTTAACACACCAGAAATCTTTGAGGCACATTATTCTATACCAATGACTGGCGCTGTAATTAACGCTATTAATACAAGGCTAGACCCAAAAACAATTAGCTATATTCTAAATCACAGCGATGCTAAAGTTTTAATTGTTGATAGGCAGTTTTGTGATGTTATTCATAAAGCCTTAAAAACTGTAAAAAATAAAATTACAATAATCGATATTGAAGACAAAGATGTTGATACGTCAAAATTTAAAAAGATAGGAAAGTTTGAGTATGAAAATTTTCTGAACACTGGCAGTTTAGATTACGAGTGGAAAAAACCCAAAGACGAATGGCAAGCAATATCATTGGGGTATACTTCTGGAACAACAGGCAATCCAAAAGGTGTTGTATATCATCATAGGGGATCATATTTAATGGCAACAGGTAGTGCAACAGCCTGGAATATGCCTAATAATTTAAATTTTTTATATACGGTTCCAATGTTTCATTGCAACGGATGGTGTTATCCATGGACTTTAGCAATGTTACATGCGCGAATAATTTGTCTTAGGACAATTGATGTAAAGAAGATATTTCAATTAATTGATAAATATAATGTTACCCATTTTGGAGGCGCACCAATAGTGTTGAACATGCTAGCCAATGCTCCAAAAAGTGATCAAATAAAGTTAAAAAGGAAAGTTAATGTCCTTACTGCTGGTGCCCCTCCACCAAGTATAATTTTTGAGAAGATGGGATCATTAGGTTTTGAAGTAATGCACGTTTATGGTTTAACTGAAACCTATGGACATATTCTTCAATGTGCATGGAATAATGAATGGGACTCCTTGGAAAAGGATAAACAAAACGAAATTAAAGCAAGACAAGGTGTTAGGTATCCAAATACTGAGGGAGCTGTCGTGATGGATCCGAAAACAATGCAGCCTGTTCCAAAAGATGGAAAAACAATGGGTGAAATTATGATAAAAGGGAATGTAGTTATGAAAGGATATTATAAAGACAAAGAAGCAACGGAAAAATCAATGTCAGGTGGTTGGTTTCATTCAGGAGATTTAGCAGTTACTCACCCTAATGGTTATATAAAGATTCAAGATAGATCCAAGGATATAATAATTTCAGGTGGAGAAAATATTTCATCCATTGAAATAGAAAATACCATTTCAAAACATTCAGCTGTCTCGATAGCAGCTGTTGTAGCTAAACCAGATGAAAAGTGGGGCGAAACTCCATGCGCATTTATTGAGTTAATTAAAGATAAAAAAGTAACAGAGAAAGAAATTATAGACTTTTGTAGAGAAACTTTAGCTGGATTTAAGTTACCTAAAAAAGTTATTTTTTGTGATTTGCCTAAAACCTCTACTGGGAAGATTCAAAAGTTTGAGTTAAGAAAAAAAGCTAAAGAATTATAATAATTTCAACTATGACAGAAATATCAATCAGCCTTGTTTGGAAACTTGAAAATGGCGAAATGCTACCTGGCAAGTACTCTAATCAACATAAGATAATTTTTACTCCAAATATAAGCATTCTTGCTGACTCAGCACCAGATTGGAGAGGTAATAAGTTAAACAGTAACCCTGAGCAGACGTTAGCAGCCTCTTTAAGCAGCTGTCATATGATGACTTTTTTAGCATTGGCTGCCAAAATGAAGTGGCCAGTAACAAGTTATAAGGACAAGGCTTTAGCTACGCTTGGAAAAAATTCCAAAGGAAAAATGTCAGTTACTAAAATTGTTTTAAATCCTAAAGTAGAATTTTCTAATGGATTTTCTATAAATATTGAGGAAATAAAAAAAGTACAAGATAGAGCTCATAGATACTGTTTTATTGCAAATTCACTTTCTGAAGAAGTTAAGGTAGATGTAAAATAAATTTTTATGAAACCAAGTAAAAACAGCAATATTTTAAAAACTTCAATTAACAATAATGGGATTTTTAAAATAGTTTTAGATAATTCCAAAAATCATAACGTTTTATCGGAGGAGATGATGCAAAATTTACAGTTTGCTTTGGACGAGGCTGCGTCTAATAACAAAATTAGAGTAATTATTATATCAGCAAACGGCTCTACTTTTTCTGCGGGACACGATCTAAAGGAACTAAAAAAAAATCGTCAAAACACAGATAAAGGAAAGAATTATTATAAAGAAATAATGTTAAAATGTTCTAAATTAATGATGTCTATAGTTAATAATCCAAAACCGGTTATCGCTGAGGTCTCAGGTGTTGCTACGGCAGCCGGATGTCAATTAGTAGCTAGTTGCGATTTGTCTTATGCAAGTAAATCTGCAAAATTTGCTACTCCAGGAGTTAATATTGGTCTTTTTTGCTCAACACCAATGGTTGCTTTATCAAGAGTTGTTTCTACCAAACATTCCATGGAAATGCTTTTGATTGGAGATTTAATTTCATCCAATAAGGCAGCTGAGATTGGATTAATTAATGAAGTTGTAGAAGATAAAATTCTTCAAAGCTTTGTATTAGAGAAAGCGTCAAAAATATCAAAAAAATCATCTATGACTTTGAAAATAGGTAAGACAGCTTTTTATAAACAAATTGATATGACTCTATCCGAAGCCTATGATTTTGCTTCCGATGTAATGGTTCAAAATATGTTAAAGCTAGATGCAGAAGAGGGCATAGATGCCTTTATAGAAAAGCGGTCACCATCTTGGAAAGATAAGTGATAATCTATTTAATTTTAAAACTTAGGTAACAACTTGATATATAAAATTCAAAATAATAAAATATTTGCTTCAAATGGTGGTAGAGAGCTCTCACGTGATAAACACACTCTTGTTTTAATTCATGGCAGTGGACTTTCTCATATTGTTTGGTCTTTAACAGAACAATATTTATCTAATCAAGGATACAATGTTTTATCTTTAGATTTACCAGGTCATGGCAATTCTGATGGAGAATGCTTAGAGTCTATAGAGGACATTGCTGATTGGTTAGAAAAGTTTTTTACCGAAATAAATATAAACGACCTTACATTAATTGGACATTCACAGGGCTGTTTAGTTTCTCTAGAATATTCCTATAAATACCCCAAAAGAGTAAATAATTTAGTTTTTGTTGCAGCCTCATATAAAATGCCAGTTAATCAAGATTTAATAGACTTGGCGTCTTCGGGGAGTATGGATGCAATAAAATTAATGATGAAGTGGGGATACGGCGATCCTAAAAGATTCATTGGGGGTAATCCAGTTCAAAAAATAATTAACTCTCCTAGAGAGGTAAGTCAAATTTTAGCAGTAGATCTAAAAGCTTGTAATAACTATAAAAATGGTATTACTGCTGCTAAAAAAATAAAATGTCCGACTTTATTTATTTTAGGAGATTTAGACAAAATGACGACTGTACAAAAAGGTAAAGAATTTGCAGATTTAATACCTAATTCAAAAGTTCATTTAATCAAACAGTGTGGACACATGATTATGTATGAAAATGCCTTCGAAATGAGAGAAAAAATAGCTAATTTTTTAAAAAAATGAAAAATTTTTTTATAAGCAAGTCTAGAAGAGTCAGGTCAACGCCTTTTACTTCAAGAATAGAAGAGCAGGGAGTTAAAAGTTATACTGTTTATAATCACATGTTACTACCAATAACATTTTCATCTGTAGAGGAAGAATATTTACATTTAAAAAAAGATGTTCAGGTATGGGATGTTTCGGTTCAAAGAGAAATTGAAATATCAGGCAAAGATTCTCATAGACTTGTTCAATTAATGACTTGTAGAGATTTGTCAAATTCTAAAATTGGTAGCTGTTATTATGCGCCGTTAGTTGATGTTAATGGAGGAATTATAAATGATCCATTAATCTACAAGTTAAGTGATGATAAATGGAGAGTTTGTATTGCTGACTCCGACGTATTACTGTTTGCCAAAGGTATAGCTGGCTCTAAAGGCTTAAATGTTGATATTTTTGAAGCAGATATCAATACTTTAGCTATTCAAGGACCTAAATCATTTAAATTGATGGAAGAAGTTTTTGGTAAAGAAATTACTAAGCTAAAGTTTTTTAAATTTGATTTTTTCAATTTCAAGAATAATAAATATTTAATATCTCGATCTGGATTTTCAAAACAGGGGGGATACGAAGTTCATATTGATAATATAGATGCAGGATTGCTTTTATACGATCATCTTTTTAATATTGGTAATAAATATAATTTAAAACCTGGTGCTCCAAATCATGCGGAAAGAATAGAAGGGGGGTTATTATCATATGGAAGTGATATGCTTATAAATGACAATCCTTTTGAATGTGGTTTTGAAAACTCTGTTCATTTAGATACAAATATAGAATTTTTAGGGAAAGAAAGTCTAAAAAAAATAAAAACTAAAGGTATTAATAAAAAGCTTATGGGCGTAAAAATTGATACTAAAGAATTGGGTTTAACCGATGTCCAATTATTAGACACGAACAATAATATAATTGGTGAACTAAGATCAGCTGCATTCTCTCCTTCATTTAAAAAAATTGTTGGTATTGCAATGGTAAATAAAGATTTTTGCAAAAACTATCAGAAATTTAATATGAAAATTAAAGATAATTTGATAACTGGCTCTATTTACAATTTTCCTATTCTATAACTTAATTTTATTAAGTGCGTTATTTTTAAATAAATTTGCTTCTTTTATGTATCTTCTTACCATTTGAGTTGTTTTGTGCCCAGTCATTGACATGATGCTTCTTTCTTCTGCGCCTGACTCCGCCGTAGAAGTTGCAAATCCTGACCTTAGACTATGACCAGCATATTTATTTTGATCCAATCCAGCTAAACCAGCAAATTTTTTAATTATTAAAACTACATTTTTATCAGAAATATTGAAAATTTTACCATTTTGTATATTTCCTTGGCTAATCCAATTTTTTAAATTTGTAACTGGACAAAAATCTTCATTATCAAAGTAGGGAATTGCTTTAATCATACCTTCTCCTGATTGGTCAGTTTTTGACCTTTTTACATAAATTTTTACCCCTTCACTAACGAACTCTATATCCTCATGCTCAATAGCTACTAATTCCGAACGTCTAAATCCCCCCGAAAAACCAGTTAAGATTAGAGCTTTATTTCTCAATTTTTTCAAATATTTTAATTCTGATTGATCTATTGCTTTAATTATCAATTTTAAATCACTGATTAATATTGGTTTTTTTGATTTTTGACTGCTTCCTTTTCGTCTTTTAATACCTAATAAGTTCTCAATTATTAAAGGGTGTTTAGTGTCAATGTAATGACCTTTTAGCCTATGTATAACGCTTATAGACGCTAATCTTCGTTTAAGAGTGCTATATTTAGAATTAACCGAAAGATGCGTTAAGTATAATGCTAGAATTCTAGGTTCAGTAGGCAGTGAGCTAAATCCATTAGATTTACAGAAAGCAGCAAAATCTTTAAAGTCAGATTCGTAGGCTCTCAAGGTATTATCAGCCTTGGAATTCTTTAAATTCTTTAAAGTTTCCAGTTCTAGGCTTTTTAAATCAGTAACTAAACTTTTCATTGTTTTTTCCGATAACCATTAATTATCGGAAATATATAATATCTTAAAATCTTTGTCAACCATCAATTGAACTTACATAAAAAAAATATTATTAAATAATAAATTATGTTTTTTGAAAATCGTAAAAGAGTAATTATGGACAGAGGTCCTAGTTGGCCAGATTATTACAAAGCTGAACCATTCATGATTAGATACTATCCTCTATTTAGGAAAAGACCTAAATGGTTTCCTTTTAATATCTTCATTCATAAGATACTTAAAGATGATTTGGGTGATCTACACGATCATTATTGGTCATATATTACTTTAATTTTAAAGGGAGGCTATAAAGAAACCACTAATAAAGGGACTTTTAATAGGGGTCCTGGATATATTGGATTTAGAAGATCTTGGCATAGACATAGTTTGAAGCTACATAATCGAAAACCCGCATGGACATTGATCTTTGTAGGGCCTAATAAAGGATCTAAAAGTCAAGCTAAATATAAAGAAAATACCTTTAAAAAGTAGCCAATAACAATCATTCTAGCTCATTTTAAGTATTTTTAGATATAATTAATTAATTCACCCTTTAGTTGCATTACGTATTGAGCAATCAAAGAAAATAGCACGTTTACGGCCGTTTAAATGGTATATTCTCAAACTGCAATGGTTAATTTATATTTAGGTATCAGCTTTTAGTTATTGTCCAAAAAACTCAATAAACTAGCTATTTTTCATCAATAGTTTTAGGCTCTTTTAAGATGACCTTCTTAAATACTTATTTGACTATTTTAATTTAATTATATTTTAGAATATTAATAATTAGTAAATTATCTAATAAAAACAGATATATATAATTAATATTAAAAGTAATTTATTGATAAAAACTGAGGCTCTTAATGTTAAAAGGAACAAAATTTCAATTAAAAGTATGGAGACAAATAAAGAAAATACAAAAAGGGAAGATTAAAACATATTTGCAGATAGCAAAAGCTATAAAGAAGCCAAAAGCAGCTCGTGCGGTGGCCAATGCGTGTGGAAAGAACCCCTATCCTATTAGAATTCCATGCCACAGGGTCATTCGTTCTGATGGGCTTCTTGGGGGTTACTCAAGTAAAGGCGGTAAGCGCAAAAAAATAGAATTATTAAAAAAAGAAAAAGTTAAACTAAAACTTTTTAACTAAAATATTTCAAGGCTAAATAAACTACAATTGGGACTGTGATAAATGACATTATTGTAGAAACTACAATCATGCTTGCTATGTTATCAACTATCTTTTTTGGTGAGTAAATTGATCCAACCAGATAATTTAAAACAGCACTAGGCATAGCGCACTGTATTAAAAAGACCCCTGCCGCATAACCACTCAAATTTAAATATTTGATCAAATAAAAACCAATAATTGGACCGATTAAAACTCTTGCAAAAGATGAAATTAGCGCATGATTAAAAGAAAAAACTTTTAATCTAGTAAGTGCAATTCCTAAGGACATTAAAATTAAAAAGATAGTGGCATATGTTAATAGTTCGGTTGTATTGATTACAAAATTTGGGACAGGTAAATTGAAATAAATAAATACTACGGATATAAGTATAGCATAAAAAGGAGGGCTTTTGACTATTACACTTAAATTAAATTTTTTACTTGCTAAAAATACTCCTAGTGTAAAATGAAATAAAATTATTATAGATGATATAGCTCCAGCTACTCCAAGACCTTGAGAGCCATATGCGAATAGACATATTGGTAAACCCATATTACCAGTATTTGGTAAAATAAAAGGAGGCAATTCCATAATGATATCTTTTTTTAATGCGAAAAGAAAAAAAACTCCAATTATAGAAAAGCACAAGATCGCTAAGAAATAATATATAAAATATGATTTGAACAAATCAAAAGTTAATCCAGTTGTCGCCACTGAATAAAAAATTATTGCGGGAGAACCTATGTTAGCACCAAAATTTGTTATAAAGGTTGTGTCAAGTTTCGGGTTTTTTCTTCCAAGATAGTATCCAATACCAACTACAAAAAAAACAGGGAATACAACCTCAACAAGCTTAAGATATAAATCCATTATATTCTTGCTTTATATTCTCTCTTTGTAGTTTTGTTAAAATTAATAGCTTTTTCGAATTCCATCAAACGTTTGTAAATAGACCTTAATTCAGTAATTCTTGTCCAATTTTGTAAAAAGAGTGAGAAGCTACTTTGAACTTCTCTAAAAGCACTAGATGTTTGAATTAAAACTCCCAATGTCATAGCTCCCGTGAATAAACCTGGTCCCATTAACAGATATGGAACTATAATCATTGACTGATTATACATAATTAACCATAGATCAAAATATCCATAATGTAAAAAAAGTCTGTGATAATTAAATTTGATACCAGTAAATAATTGAA
Organism: Pelagibacterales bacterium MED-G40; assembly: GCA_002457515.1. Classification (GTDB taxonomy): domain Bacteria; phylum Pseudomonadota; class Alphaproteobacteria; order Pelagibacterales; family Pelagibacteraceae; genus Pelagilacustribacter. Next base: position 33,183 of record NTJN01000005.1, read on the forward strand.
GAATTGTTGGGGCTTTTACATAGTTCCTTCTATCATCCTCTCCATAAACCAATTCCTTTCTAAATGCGGCCTCAACTTTTTGGTTATTATATTCCAATCCAGGTAATTTAATTCCAACTAACCAGCTGACAATTAGTCCACCTAAACTTGCTGTCAAAGATACCCATACTAAAGATCCAGTAATATCTTTAAAAAAAGGAATAACAACATTAGTAGATAAACCATAAAGGATAGGTATAAAAGCAATCAATAACATTATTGCTCTTATTACCTGCAAGCCTATACTCTCAACAATTTTAGCAAAATTCATGCAATCTTCTTGTATTCTTTGAGATGCGCCTTCAACTTTAGCGTCTACATTTCTCCAATATGGCATGTATGAGAAAGTCATTGCTTCCCTCCATCTGAAAGCCCACAACCTGGTAAAATAATTTGTAATTGTGTAAATTATTACATAGGGAATAGCTAATTTCATAAATAATATAATGCCATCGTAAAATTCTGACAATTCTCTTTCTGGGGCTTTTTGGAGTAAATCGTAAAAATCCTTATACCATTCATTAATTTTAACATCTATCCATGTTTGCGATAGAAGAGATAAAATTATAAATAAAAATCCTCCCCAGGACCAAAGAATCCATTTTCTGTCTGTAAAAAAACTACGCCACATAATTAATTTTTAGTAAAGTTATCTGCATATGATTTAATCACAAATTCTCTTTTTTTTGGTTCAATAACTTTGAAATCAATATTATTTAACTTTGCATATTCTACAGCCTTTTCTTTTGATGAAAATTCTAAAATAACTTCACTCATTGTGTCATCAGACGTCTCCCACCCCATTAAAGGGTTAGTTGCGGAATCTCTTGTATAAAATTCTAATATCCAGTTCTTAGTTTTTCCTCTGCCCGATTGCATAGCTGTTTTAGTAGGTATATATATTTTTGCTTTTTTCATGACATTAATTACTCAGTATTAATATTTTTATAACATATTTGTAAATAAAAGGATTTGGTAATTTTATCATATCACTTAGTAATATTTAAATATGAATAGCTTATTTTGCATTTAATAAGGTCAAACCAATACTTTATACTTTTTGTATTAGGTTCGCTTAATGGTCCATCGAACTCTTTACATGAAATTATGCCATTTACAAATTTACCACCATTGAGATAGTATTTTACAAAAAAAGATGGTGTTATACCCCATTTTTTTAAAAATGTTTTTGAGCCTTTATTTCTAGTTAAATTTTTTTTCTTTCTTAAAACCAATGATCCAAAATGATATACTTTAAAATCACCTAATCCTTTAAAAACTCTTACACCTGATTTCCAAAGCTTCATATTTAAATCTGGGTCAGAACCAATCCCGGGATTAAATTCTTCACTAAACCCGCCTACTTTATTCCAATACTCTTTATGAATTAGATGTGGCGCCCAATGAGTGCCCTGATGATTAATAAATTTAATGTCTTGATATTCGTTTAATAATTTTTCTTCATCAAAATCTTCAAATGTATTACCATAATCTAATTTGATATGTCCCCCGTTTTTTTCTATCATAGTTCCAGATATGTAATACGCATTACTCTCTTGACTTTTTATTTCTTTTTCCAAAATCGTATCCCAATACGGACAGAAATACATATCATCATGACTATAAAGAATGTAGTTAGTACTAGCTTTTGAAGCAGCTAAATTGGTGCCAGTACACAATCCTGAATTATCTTTAGTATAAGTATATTTGAGATTATTTTCTTTAACATAACTTAAAGTTCCATCTGTCCCTTCATTAATATGTATTATAATTTCATGACTGTATTTTGAATTTTTTTTAATGCTGTTAATACAGATTTTAAGATAATCTAAATTATTAAAAGTAGGTATAATGATAGAAAACATTATTTTTCCCAAAAGAATTTTTTCTTTATAGAAGTACCTAAAGACCTATTAATAATATAATCTGCTACTAAAGTTGAATTAAAATATTTTAAATATTTATCTTTGCCATTTTTTGCTATTTTTCTTCTCAGCCTATCATCTCGTGTGATTTTAAGAATTTTTTCTGATAAGTCGCTTACATTTTTGTAAAAAACCATTTCTTTATCATTAAAAAAGTCTTTGTATTGAGTTTTCTCATCAATCAATGTTACTAAACCATTACCAATGATTTGAGTCAGTCTATCACTGCTATAGTACTTAATTGGAGCGCCCCTACTTAAATTTAAGCCCATCTTAGAATTTGAAATAGTTTTAAAATAGTGGTCGGCCCAAATCGGTTGGATTTGTTTTACTCCATATACATCAAACTTAACATCTTTGGTAATTTTCATTAGTTTGCTTATAAAAGAAGATCTTTCATCGTATTTGCCTGATTTCAAAACACCTCTATGAACTCCGTGGCTTAGAGCAAAAAATACATCCATATTACAATTTTTATTAAAATTACTTAAGGTTTCGAAAGAACTATCAGCAGGATTTGGTATAAAATAATTTTGAATTTTTTTTGGTAAAAAACCTAAAACATCTGGACTGGTAGTTAAGAAATTTGCTTCAATAAATTCACTCTTATCAAGAATTCTTCTCTTATTTCTTTCAAAGTCTGGCCCCTGTTTATTTAAAGGATCAAGAAACCATTGAGATATTTTTAAATTTGGATAATCATCCTTGAGTTCACCAAGAGTTTGAGAAGATATTAAATCCGCATGTCCTAAAACTATCAGATCTGGTTTGTAATTGTAGCAAGTAGCTTTAAGTTTTTCATTCAAACTTTTAGCACCAGTAATGTCTCTGTAGTTTTTGTAATATTTTTGAATATCACGATCGCTAAATTCTAATATACTATGTCCCAGTCTTATAAAACCATTATTTAATCTTCTGCCAGTGTTAAAATATAATCTCCCATCGTGTCTTTCATTAAAATTTGTAACGTGTAATATTCTTAATTTTTTATTCTTGTTTTTTAAAAAGAAATACTTATCAGAATATAATTTTAAATCTCTAAATGAGTCAATTTTTTCACTTATAAATTTATGATTTAAATAGAAGTTTTTGTAGGAAAGTTTCTGTAAATTAAGCCTTAACTTTTTATTATTTATAAGTTTTTTAATTTCTTTATAAAGATTTGAAGCTGTTAACTTGTTCAGAATAATACCATTTGTTATCGTTTCAGGAAGACCTCCCCTGTTACTGATTACAACAGCGCAACCATTAGATGCAGCCTCGAGACTTGTCCTACCAAATGGCTCCTCCCACCTGGAGCAGATAACAGCGATACTTGTTTTTTTATATACATCTATGACTTTACTATGACGTAAGAAACCATATTTAATTAAATTTTTATGCTCGAAATTAATTTTATCCCTTTGTTCATCGCCTATAACTAAACCCTTCCAATTCTTGTAATTGTTTAATATTTTGATGATTGCCTTACCAAAAATATCGTAACCTTTTGACCTATTTAACTTACCAACAAAAGTTATCCAATTTTTTTTATTCTTAAAATCAACAGTACTTTGTTTAGCAGATTGAAAAATTACCAGTAGTTTTTCACTACTAACAAATTTACTATGCATTCCTTGTAAAAATCTTTTTCGTGACCAATTACTATTAAAAACAATTTTATGACAAATATTTAGCAAAGCCTTCCTATCTGCAATAGATTTTGATCCATTCATTGTAAGAGGGTCGTTATGAAAATAAAGAATATATGTCCTTTTATTTAAACTATCTTTTAAATAATGAAGATAGTTAGGTCTATTATGGATTTCTATCAAATCTGACTTATTAATTTTTTCCAATTTTGTAAATGCTTCTACATATTTTTTACTTTGACTTTGAAAAAGTGATTTTGAAAGTGGAATATTACAATATTTTAATTTAAAAATATCTTTGAAGTTGGTATGCCCAAAAATTGTTATTTTTTTTTTATATTTACTAATTTTTGTTGTATCATTTACAAACAGCGATACTGCCCCTGGATAAGTTGGTGAAAAATTTTCTTTATATGGTAAAAGAATTGATATTTTCATTTGTATTTGTTTTTAATTTTTTTTCTTAAAGCTTTATTTTTCTTTATATAATATTCTCTAGAAATTGCTTTATTTTTTGATAGCATTTTTTCCTTATAAATTAGCTTCCATTTTCTACCACGAGTAAACTTTGCTCCCTTTCCAATATTATGTAATCTGATTCTGTTTCTTAAATTATTAGTGTACCCAACATAAGTTACAGGATTGGCTCCTAATGATTTGAGCATATAAACATAAAAGCTCATTTTAATTGAGATTATTAATAACTATAATTATCCTGAAAGACCAAGGTGTGTATACTTGATATTAAGATAATCTTTTATTCCTACTGAACCTCCTTCTCGACCATAACCAGTTTGCTTAATGCCTCCAAATGGCGTTTCAGCAGTCGCAACTACAGGCGTGTTTACAGCAACAACTCCTGTTTGAAGTTGCTCAGAAGCTTTGTAAGCTTTTTCCATAGAATTGGTACAAACGTATCCTGCTAAACCACAGTCATGTTTATTTGCTCTTGTAATTACTTCATCAAAATTTTTAAACGTTGTAATTGCTGTAATAGGGCCAAAAGGCTCTTCTGTCATAACTGTAAAGTTATCTTTAACATTATCAATTATAGTTGGCTCGAAAAAGTATCCTTTATTGAATCCAGCAGGTCTTTTACCGCCGTAAAGAATTTTTCCACCTTCTTTTTTAGTTTTTTCAACTAGATTTTCAATTTCATTCAATCTTTTTTTAGTAGTTATAGGACCCAAGTTAACACCTTCTTGTAGGCCGTTTCCAATTTTAAGTTTTTTTGTTTTTTCAATAAAATTTTTTGTGAATTCTTCTTTTTTACTCTCGTGAATGTAAAATCTACTCGGGGATATGCAAACTTGACCATTATTTCTGTACTTTGATGCAATGGCCATATCTGTTACTTTGTCAATATTTGAATCCTCAAAAACTATAAATGGTGCATGACCGCTTAGTTCCATTGTTACTCTTTGAACTTTATCTGCGGCTTTTTTTAAAATTAATTTGCCAACTCTAGTAGATCCTGTAATTGAAACTTTTTTAATTATATCTGACATTATTAATTGATTTGATATTTTTTCTGGATCTCCAGATAATAGGTTTACAACACCAGGAGGAATTCCGGCGTCGTTTACAATATTCATTAATTCCATAACTGAACCTGGAGTGATAACGTCCGGCTTTACAATAACTGAGCAACCGGCTGCAAGAGCAGTTGAAATTTTTCTAGATGCTAAAATAATAGGAAAATTCCATGGGACTAACGCTGCAACAACACCAATTGGTTGGTATATAACTTGTACTCTCGTATCTTCAAACCTGCTCTCAACAGTTTGACCGAAAATTCTTTTTGTTTCTTCTGAATTCCATTCAAAAATATCAGCTGCTCCTGTAACCTCACCAACGCCTTCTATAAGAGGTTTGCCAACTTCTATAGCAAGCCATTTAGCAAGATCGTTTTTTCTTTTACGAATTAAATCAGCTATTTTTCTGATTTTAGCTGACCTTTCCCAGGCTGGAGTTTTTTTCCAAATTTCAAAACCTTTTTCTGCAGATTTTAATGCTTTGATAACATCTTTTTCACTGGCTTTAGAAGCCTTACCAATAATTTCTTCTGTTGCAGGGTTTATAACATCATAAGTGTTATTATTTTCTGAGGGTTGCCATTTACCGTCTATAAATTGACCAAAATTTGAATACATTTTACTTAAACTATCCTATTACATTTACTTGTGAGATACAACTTTATGAATTTGTTCACCAAGTTTATCAATACCAAGTTTTACTTTATCCCCCTCTTTAAGAAATATAGGCGGGCTCATGTTTTCCCCTACGCCCGGAGGTGTTCCCGTGCAACATATATCACCGGGCAGTAAACTCATACAATGACTCATGTATGAAACGAGTTTTTTTACATTAAAAATCATTTTTTCAGTATTACCAGTCTGCATTCGTTTTCCATTTAATTCTAAAAACATATTTAATTTTTGGTAATCAGGTACTTCATCTTTGGTTAAAATGTAAGGACCTATAGGACCAAAAGTATCAAAACCTTTGCCTTTATCCCATGTAAGCCCTTTATTTTTTTGAAAATTTCTCTCACTAACATCGTTAACAAGAAAAAAACCAAGAATATGATCGAGTGCCTGATCTTCGTTAACATATAAAGCCTTTTTCCCAATTACAAATCCTAATTCAACTTCCCAGTCTGTGTGTTGAGAGTTTTTTGGAATTATAATTTCATCGTTTGGTCCAGTAATACAATTTGTGAATTTTGAAAATACTATAGGTTCTTTAGGTATTGGTAGATTTTGTTCTTCTGCATGATCTTTGAAATTTAATCCAATTCCAATAAATTTCGAAGGTTTTGAAACACACGCCCCAATTCTTCCTTCTGGATTTAATTTATTCAACTTGCTTAAATCAGTTTTCTTTATTTCACTTAAAGTATTAAAATTTAAAGTTTCTGGATTAAAATCTTTAATTATAGGTGATAGATCTAAATAATTATTGTCTTTATCAATTATAGCTGGTTTTTCTTTATTAAAGTCTCCAATCCTACATAATTTCATTTAGCTACTCCTTATATAAATTTTGGCGGTCCCTAGGGGAATCGAACCCCTCTTTGCAGGATGAAAACCAGCTGTCCTAACCGATAGACGAAGGGACCTTGTTTTTGATGTTCTTATTAACAGAAATGTCATCGATAATAAACTCTACATTTTTTTTACCTTTCCACTCATTAAGGCTTAACTTTCCTGCAATGTTAAATGTTTTTGGGGATTTTTTCAGTAGATAGGCGCCAATGTCATTTTCTACTGCATTAAAAGCAATGGTTTTAATGTTTGAGCCGTCTGGACCCAACAGAACTGATTTAACATGTTTTTCGCCTACTATAGAGGAATTTACAGATTTTAAATTTTCTATACTAAATTTCGGTTCTGGATTTCCAGATCCAAAAGGTGATAAATAATCTACTTTTTCATAAAAATCTATATTTAGAGCGGAAGGAGATATTACACTATCTATAAAAAGATTTTTTTGATTATTTATATCAATATTTATTGTCTGAAACTTTTTATTTATAAATGATTTAAAACTATCAATCTGATTTATATTAATTGTAAAGCCGCCAGCCATTTTATGTCCGCCGCCTTTAATTAAAATCTTATCTTGGACTGCGCTAATAATAGCCTTTCCAATGTCAAAACCAACCACTGATCTAGCCGAAGCTTTACCAATATTATTATCTATTGAGATAATAATTGTCGGTTTGTTGAACTTGTCTTTAATTTTTGAAGCAATGATTCCAATTATTCCTTCGTGCCAATTATTACCTGTTAAAACAATTACAGAGTCACAAAGATTTTTGGATATTGAGCTGTTCAAATTATTTAGTAAATTATTTTCTAAATTTTTTCTCTCATTATTAAACCCATCAAGGTCAGAAACCAGTTTAAAAGTTTTTCTTGAATCAGTACTTAATAACAATTCAGCACCATGCGAACATTTTCCTACTCTTCCACCAGCATTAATTCTTGGCCCTATAACATAACCTAAATGATAAGATGAGGGAGTGGTTTCAATTTTACAATATTCAAATAAAGTTTTTAATCCTAAATTTTTTTTACTTTTTAAAATTTTTAATCCTTGTTTAACAATAGCTCTATTTAATCCTACTAATGGAACAACATCGCAAACTGTGCCTAATGAAACTAGGTCTAAGTAATTAATGAGATTTGGTTCTTTAATGTCATTTTTAAGAAACCAGTTATCGTCTCTTAATTTCCGATTTAAAGCTACAAGAAACATGAAACAAACACCAGCAGCGCATAAATAATTAAGTTCCGAAGTATCATCTAATCTATTTGGATTTACGATTGAAAAAGCCTCTGGAAGTTTAACATCTGATTGGTGATGATCTAGGACTATAACATCAGTATTTAATGATTTTGCAAAGTTTATAGGTCTGAATGATAATGTGCCACAATCAACTGTAAAAATTAGTTTTGAACCACCGTCAATTAGTTTTTTGAAACCTTTTTCGTTAGGCCCGTATCCTTCACTTTTTCTATCAGGGATATAAATACTAAAGTCATGTTTTATAACTTTAAAGAAATTACCTAATAATGCAGTAGATGTAGCACCATCAACATCATAGTCACCAAAAATTCCTATTTTTTCTTTGTTTGTTATCGCTTGGCATGTACGCTGTACAGCTAAATCCATTCCTTTCAACTTGAGAGGATTTGGTAAAATATTTTTTATTGTTGGGTTTAAAAAGTTTTTTACACTTTCTTTTTTAACCTTTCTTATAGCTAATAATTTAGAGGTAATCTCATCTAAAAAAAAATTATCTTTAAAATAATTAAGATCATTGCTGTCAAATTTTTTAAGAATCCAACTTTTTCCTGTTAAAGAATTAAAGTTCATTTTTTGTGTAAATTTGTAACTTTTTTATTTGTTTTTGAATCTTTATGTAAAACAAAGGTTGTTGCTGAAAAACTATCTGAATTATTTACAATACCTTTAACTAAATCTCCATCGGTAATTCCAGTGGCACAAAAAATTACGTCACCTTTTACAATTTCTTCAATATTATATTTTTTGTTAATATCCTTTATTCCGAGTTTATGAGCTCTTTTCTTCTGTTCTTCATCTAGAACTAATCTTGTTTGAATTTGTCCTCCTAAACAACTTAAAGCAGCTGCTGCTAGTACTCCCTCTGGACCTCCTCCAATACCTAAATAAATGTCGTTCTTTGAATTTTGATCTATTACTGATATGGCACCACTGACATCGCCGTCAGATATAAAATTAATATTAACTTTCATCTTTATTAAACTTTCTACTATTTTTTTATGTCTGGGACGGTCTAACAAACAAGCATTTAGTTGATCTGGTTTAATATTTTTTGCTTCAGCTAAAATCTTAATGTTAGTTTCGACACTGTTATCTAAATCTAATAAATTAGGAGGCAAATTTGAACCTACTGCTATCTTCTCCATATAAGTGTCTGGTGCAGACAAAAGGTTTCCTTTTTTTGTTGCTGCAAGAACAGAGAATGAGTTAGGAAGATTTTTTGCTACAAAATTTGTGCCTTCTAAAGGATCGATTGCAATATCTATTTCCTCACCCTTATTAGTACCGACCTTTTCTCCTATATATAGCATTGGTGCTTCGTCCATTTCACCTTCTCCAATAACAACAGTGCCTTTCATTTCAATTTTATTTAATTCTTTTCTCATTAAATCAACCGCACCCTTATCCGCAGCGATTTTATCACCTTTACCTATAAATAAAGAAGCTCCATAAGCCGCTTTTTCTGTAGCTAAAACAAACTTGTTTAATAGATTAATACTTAAACTCATTAAATATTTTCTATTCTAATCAATTTTGGTTTTTTTAAAATGAAATTTTTCTTACTTAACTGAGTAACTATTTTAGTCAGTTTATCATCTTTAGACTCATGAGTAATTATTGTTATAGATGAGTACTTTTTGGAGTTATACGGACTTTGAATTAACCTTTTAATTGAAACACTATTTTTTGCCAATATTTTTGTGATATTTGAAAGAACTCCATGTTTATCAACTACTTCCAATCTTAAATAAGATGAAAAATTTTTACTATTAATTTTTTCAAATCTTAATGATCTTCTTTTTTTGTAAGGTATTACAAATGGAAATTTTATGTTTCCGCGCATTATAGATGAGATATCAGAGATTAAAGCGGATGTAGTTGGTTCTGGGCCAGCTCCCTCACCTTGAATAACTGTTTGTCCTGCGGGTTTTCCCTCAATAATAACGGCATTTAAAACACCATCTATTTTTGCGATATATGAGTCTTTCTTGATTAAACAGGGATGAACACGTTGTGTTATTTTGTTATCTTTAAACTCTGATATTCCAATTAATTTAATCTTATAACCTAACAAGTTGGCATTTGATATGTCTATGTGATCAATATTATTTATTCCTTCTAAATGTATGTCTTTATTATTAATATAAGAATTAAAACATAGCGAAGTTAAAATTTCTAACTTAGAAGCTACATCTTGACCATTAATATCTGAAATAGGATTAGATTCCGCATATCCAAGTTGTTTTGCCTTTTGTAATGCTGATTTGTATTCAATATTTTGTTTGTCCATAGAGGAAAGAATAAAATTTGAAGTACCATTAAATATACCATAAATTTTTTGTATAGAATTAGCTATTAACCCTTCCTTTAAAGATCTGACAATTGGAACACCCCCACACACTGCAGCTTCGAATTCTAAATTAACTTTATTATTCTCAGCAATTTTTGATAATTTGTCACCATGTTTAGCAATTAAAGCTTTATTAGCAGTTACAACATGTTTTTTATTTTTTAAAGCAGCAAAAACCAACTTTTTGGCAGCTCCATCAGAACCTCCGATTAATTCAACCACAATATCAACTTTAGGATGGCTAGCTGCATCCAGATAATTTCCAAGCCATTTTGATTTTGGAATATTTATACCTCTTTTCTTTTGTTTATTCTTTGCAGATACGAAAATTACATTAGGGGCAATACTAGTTTTTTTTCTCAGTAAATTTCTCTTTTTTAGTAAATATTTATAAAGATAAGATCCTATAGTTCCCAAACCTATAATAGCTATATTTATATTCTTTTTATTCATATTTTCACTCTATAGAAAGATTTGGATAATCTTTATTTTTTCCAACTTTCATCAAAAAGTCAGAAATCTCATCTATCTCACATTTATTTAAAAGAGAACAAATCTCTTCATATTGAACAACTTGTTTGTTAATTTCTTTGTCAACTTTATCTTTTTTAGTTTCTTTTACAAGTTTCTTTTCTTTAAAAGTATCTTTTCTAGCTTTAACTAGTTTATTTTCTTCTTGTAATTTTTTCTTTTCTTCTTTTAACTTTAATTTAGCATTTTTTTTTTTCTCAATTTGATTTTTATTTTTAATTTTTTTTAAATTTTTTAGTTTTTCTTTCTCTTGTTTTTTTCTCAATTTAACTAATTTTTTCTCATCAGCAAGTTTCTTTTTGATAATCTCTTTTTCTTTTTTAGATAATATTCTTGGATCAGTCTTAGCTTTATTATTTAAATTATCTTTTTCAAAATTATCATTCGTATTTAATTTAACTAAATCATAAGTTTTGACTTTTTCATCTTTATAAACTTTAATTTCTAATGAAAGGTTCTCAGCAAAATAAGTCTCAGCTTCTTTTTTGTTTATGCATTCTCTATCACCACAAATAAAAACCTTTTTTCCAGTAGAGCAAGAAATGAGGAAAAAAATTGACAATATTACGATAAATTTCATTTAAGACTCATACTTTCTTTAAAATTGAATAAAAGATTCATATTTTGTACTGCTTGGCCTGAAGCTCCTTTTATTAAATTATCTATTGCTGAAAAAACAACAATGCGATTTTTGTCTCTTCCTTGACATACTGAAATTTCACAATAATTAGTATTAATTACGTTACCCGTTCCTAATGGCTTATTAATTTTAACAATTTTTATGAAAGTGTTGTCTTTATAAAAGTTTTTTAATGCCTTGTATATTGTATTAATTTTAATATTTTTTTTTAGCTCTAAATGTACAGAAGACAATAGGCCCCTAAAAAAAGGAAGGATATGTGGATTAAAACTATATTCAATTTTACCTTTCTTAATGTTATCAAATTCTTGATCCAATTCAGACATATGTCTATGCATATTAGTTTTATACGCTTGGATAGATGAAAAAAAATTTTTATGCTTAAACTTAGTTTTAAATCCCTTTCCAGCTCCAGAATATCCTGACTTTGAGTCTATTATTATATTTTTTTTGTTAATCAAATTTTTTTTTATTAAAGGCATAAGCGCCAGCTGGATAGAGGTTGGATAACAACCGGGATTTGCAATAATTCTAAATTTTTTTAATTTATCTCTAGAAAATTCTGAGATGGAATATGTAGAATCTTTTATCAAGTGTTTTGCTGAGTGATTTATTCCGTACCAAGCTTTGTATATATTTGGTTTTTTAATCCTAAAATCAGCTGATAAATCAATGAACTTAATTTTTTTGTATTTGAATAACTTTTTTACAAGTTTTTGTGCTTCTCCATTAGGTAGTGATAAAAATAAAACGTCAATTTGAGACCAATCTACTTTTTTTAAATTTGATATTTTTGGAAGTTTTTTTTTGATGCTTTTATCAAAAAATTGAATATTTTTTCCCAAATTTTTTGTAGCACAAAGATTTGTTAAGTTAACTTTCGGATGCTTAGAAAGTATTTTAACTAAGTCCAAACCTACAAAACCTGTTGCTCCTGCAATAGCAATATTTATTTTTTTGATAGCCATTATTATTTATATCATTGATGTTAAAAAGAAGAAATTAAATGATTTATCTTTTAGAAAACTGGAAGCTTCTTCTTGCTTTTCTATGGCCGTATTTTTTTCTTTCAACGACTCTCGAGTCTCTGGTCGTCAATTTTTCTTTCTTCAAATCTTTCTTTAAATTATGGTCAAAACTAACCAAAGCTCTTGATAGTCCATGAATTATTGCACCTGCTTGACCTGACAAACCACCGCCTTTAACTGAACACTTGACGTCATAAGAGCTCAATGATTTTGAAACTTCAAGTGGTCGTGTCACAATAATTTGATGAACTGGTCTTTTAAAATACTCGTTCATTTTCATTCCATTTACAAATATATTTCCAGAACCCTTCTTAACCCAAACTTTTGCTATAGATTTTTTTCTTCTTCCTGTTGCGTATTTTCCTTCAGTGAAGTTTAATTTAATTTTCTTTTTTTTTATGTTGGCTGTTAAATCTGATTGTAGATTGTCCATTAATTTTTTCTTGTATTTTTTGAATTTAATTTTGAAAAATCTACCACTTCAGGTTTTTGTATATCGTGAGGATGTTGGTCACCAATATACATTTTTAATTTAGATAATTGTTTCTTGGCTAAAGGACCTCCAGGCAACATTCTTTGAACTGCTAACCTAAGAATATCTTGTGTTTTGCTTCTGTCTTTTAGAATTCTAGGAGTGGTTTGCTTTATGCCTCCAGGATGGCCAGTGTGTTTATAATATATTTTATTTGTTAATTTTTTACCAGTAAATTTCATTTTGTTAATATTTGTTACTATAACGAAGTCGCCGTTATCCATGTGTTTATTATAAGTCGGTTTGTTTTTCCCTCTTAATACATTTGATATGTAAGCAGCCAATCTTCCCACAACTGCATTTTCGGCATTTATTAAATACCAATTGTTTCTTATTTCTTTCTTTTTAATAAAGGGTGTCATTTTAATTAGGGCGATAAATACTCACAAAATTTAATAAAGTCAATTAATTAATAGATTTATAATAAAAATTTATAGTTAAAATTATTAAAATTATGCTCGAAATTTGATGCATAGAAGCAACTATTATATTTAGATCAGTTAATAATGCCAAAATACCTAAAAATATTTGCAAAAGTATAAAAACTAATAAGTAAAAGTAAGCTTTGTACAAATAAATCCTGTTTGTTTTTTTAATAAAATAACCAATATAGATAGTTAGAAAAAAAATTACATAGGCAACATTTCGATGAATAAATTGTACAATGCTTCTGTCACCAAAATTAAAAAAATCTTTATAGTCTTTAATGACAACATCATTAGGAAAATAAGAGGTGTTCATTAAAGGCCATGTTTGATAAATTTTCCCAGCATCTAAACCTGAAACAAAAGCGCCTAGAATAATTTGTAAAAAAGCTAAAAAAATTAAAATCTTTATTGAAATTGAATCCGTTTTATTTAAAAAAAAATTTTTATTTAAATTGTTATTTAAATTTAGGAAACACCAGACTAAACAAGAAAGTATAACAAAAGCAATTAATAAATGTGCTGAAAGTCTATAATGGCTCACATCAACTTTATCTACTAATCCACTTGAAACCATATACCAACCCATAAACCCCTGAAAGCAAATTAATAAAAATACCAAATATAAATTATAAAGTTTTTTTATTTCAATTTTAAAAGAAAAATATATTAAAGGTAATAAAGCAACTAATCCAATTATTCTACCAAGAAAACGATGTGCCCATTCCCACCAAAATATTATTTTAAAGTCATGCATTGTCATTGAAAAATTTTGTAACTTATATTCAGGAATTTCTTTGTATAAATTAAAATAGTATATCCAGTCAGCTTGATTAAAGGGTGGTAAAATTCCTGAAAAAAGTTGCCACTGGGTAATAGACAACCCAGAGTCAGTCAATCGTGTCAGACCCCCAACTATTATCATTAAAATAATTAATAAAATAAGAGTTATTATCCATGATAAAAACACTTGGTTTAGTCTTTCATTAGAAAATCTTATCATCAAGAAAGTATATAAATTAATTCAAAAATGAATATAATAATAATGTCGCTATGAAAAACAAAAACATAATAAAAGTAAGAAAAAAATTAGATAAATTAGATGATAAATTGCTCGTAATATTTAAAAAGCGAACTTTGCTTGTAAATAAAATTCTTAGTTCCAAAACTTACAAAAATCAAATTGTCGATAAAAAAAGGATAAAGATTATCCTTAAAAGAATTAAGAAAAAGTCTCAAAAAAACAAAATAGATCCTAAGATCACTCTTAAAATTTGGAAATCTATAATAGCTGCCTATATTGATTACGAGTTTAGAAATTTCAAAAGAAAATAATCTACTTACTGTGAGGTGGTAATTTCTTTTCAACAAAGAATTCATGCTTTCTTGTTGATGGATTATATTTTTTAAGCTTTAGTTTATTTTTTACTTTTTCACCTTTGGTTGGTTTTTTTACATAGTAAAAAAAAGAACTATCAGGTTTGGACTCTGGAACTAGTCGAACTTTTTGATGTGATTTTTTAGCCATTTATTTTTTTAATCCTTTAATTCTTTTTAACAACTCTCTAGATTTAATTTTTATTTCCTTTTTAAAATATCCTGCTTTTATACTTGATGAATTAAAATCGTCAAGATTATTAATATTGCTATTTAAGACTTTCTTTGCCCCATTAATTGTCAAACCTTGATCTTTTAAAAGATATTTAATCAAACTTATTTTTTCTACATCTTTAATTGAATAGTATCTTCTGTTTCCTGACAAAATTGTAGGTTTTAACTGTCTGAACTGACTCTCCCAAAATCTTATTGTATGAGTTGAAGGCTTACCATTTTTTTTATTTATAAGATTAAGTTTTATTGCTAGTTCACTAATACTAATAAAATTGTTTTTAGACATTGTTAATCTTTTTTTTTAAAATATCAGAAACCTTGAAAGACACAGTATTCCGTGGTTTGATTTCATACTCAACTTTCGTTTTCGGATTCCTTCCAAATCTTTTCTTTTTTTTTATTTTTCTAAATGTGCCAAAATTATCTATTTTAATAAGTGCATCATTTTTAAGACTTTTTATTAATAGTTCTATAGTATCATTAAAAAAATTTTCTATATAAAGTTTAGGCAAACCAAACCTTTTATTTAATTCTTCACATATTTGTTTTTTACTTATATTTTCTCTTTTAATTTTTGGCATCTATATGCTTTAAATTATTTTTTATTTTATTCATCAGATCTCCTTTAATAATTCTGTAACAAAGATCGATAGAATGATAAAAGCCAATGGCATCAGTTGACCCGTGGCTTTTAACAACAGGTCCTTTTAGTCCTAAAAAAATTGCACCATTATATTTTCTAGGATCAAGTTTTTTTTTGAATTTTTTAAGTGAGAAGTAAGAAAAGATTAAAGAAAACTTTGATAAAAAATTTTCCATTAATGATTCTTTAAGTGAGTCAGTAAGAAACTTTGCTGTTCCTTCAGCGGTTTTTAAAGCTACATTTCCTGTAAATCCGTCCGTAACTATAATATTACTATTTCCATCAAAAATTTGATTTCCCTCTATGTAACCAGTAAATTCAAAATCTCCATAATTACTTAGTTCTTTAAGTTTAGAATGAGCTTTTTTAATTATTTCAGTCCCTTTGATTTCTTCTGAGCCAATATTAAGCAACGAAACTTTTGGTTTTTCATCACCGTACAAAGATTTATAGAGAGCAGAACCCATTTCTGAAAAATCTACTAAATTATTTTCATCGCATTCAATATTTGCACCCAAATCTAAAACAACACTGACACCTTTTTTTGTTGGCCATATTCCAGCGAGAGCAGGTTTATTAACTTTGTCTATAGTTTTTAAAAGCATCCTTGATATTACAAACAAGACCCCTGTATTTCCTGCAGATAAAGATATGTGCGCACCATCATCTATTTGTGAATTAATTGAATTCCACATACTGCTATTTTTAGAGTTTTTTATAGCAGTTAGTGGTGTTTCATCGTCTGATACTACGGTTAGGGTGTTTAAAATTTCTATTTTATCTTTGTTTATATTATTTTTATTTAATTCTTCTATTATCTTGTTCTCATCTCCGTAAATTTTAAAATAAAAGTCTTCCTTATTTTTGTTTTGTTTTAAAAATAAACCAAGACCTTCTATATTTTTTTTTGGTGCATTTTCACCTCCCATTGCATCAATAGCAATTACGACTTTATTATTCATTTCAAAATTATTGTTATACGTCTAAAATTTTTTTGCCGTTGTAATAACCGGTTTTTAAATCTATATGATGTGACAGCCTATATTCACCGCTTTTTTTATCTTCAATCACATTTATAGCAGAAACCTTATGGTGTGATCTTCTTTGGTTTCTTCTCGACTTAGATGTTTTTCGTTTTGGTACAGCCATAAAATTAATATTTATAATTTATCTGTCCTTTTAACATAATTTCATCTTCTAATTCAAAGCAAAAGTTGCAAAAATTTCCATAATAGTCCTCTAATTTACTTGCTATTTTAGAATTATTGTTATCATTTAAAATAAAATGCTCATTAATTATATTCCTTTTTAAAATTAACTTATTATCATTATTGATCTCCATTTTTAACAAGATGTTATAAAAAATTTTGTTAAGTGTTTTCATTTGTTTGTTTACAACTACATCGCCGTGACCTAATTCTCTTAAATGATACTCTATATTTAGAAAAACATTATCAAATATTTTTTGAGGAAACTTACTATTACTATTTTTCTTAAATTTTAACAAAATTACTGAAAAATGAAAAAAAATAAGTATTACTCGAGTTTCAAAGTTGTCTTTTAGTTTTAAATCTCTATAAAAAAAAATATTACGTGATAATTCAACTAATTTGTTGTAAAGATTGTTATTATGCCGATTATAAAAAGCAAACATATTTATATAATTTGTATTATTAATATTTTTATTATTCTAACACATTGCCAATTGCAAGAGCCCAAAAAAGTACATGGTATAAACTTTTTAGAAAATAGAGAAAAAGTTTTAATAGTTAATAAAACCAACAAAAATGACGTAGTTAGTTTAATTGGAAATCCTCATTTAACATCAATTACTTACCCTAATAAATGGATATATTTTCAAAGAACTTTATCTAAGGGAAAATTACATAAATTAGGACAAAATGTACTTAAAGAAAATAATGTTCTCGAATTAAGTTTTGACAAGTATGGAATTCTTAAAAATAAGAAACTTTATAAAAAAGAAGATATGAATAAAGTTGCTTTTTCTAAAGCTGAAACTAAGAATGAAATCTCAAAACAAAGTTTTGTTGGGAAGTTTCTTTCTAGCGTAAAACAAAAAATGTATGGAAAGAAAAAGTTTTAATGAGCTATTACAGCTAATAATAATAGAGCAACAATATTTGTAATTTTAATCATTGGATTAACTGCTGGACCCGCAGTGTCTTTATAAGGGTCGCCTACAGTGTCGCCTGTAACTGCAGCTTTATGCGCCTCGGAACCTTTGCCTCCAAAATTGCCATCTTCAATATATTTTTTTGCATTATCCCACGCACCACCACCAGCTGTCATAGATATAGCAACAAATAACCCAGTGACGATTACCCCAAGAAGCATGGCTCCCAAGGATGACAATGCAGCCTCAATTCCTCCAATAGGTAAAATTATAAAATATAAAACAATAGGAGATAACACAGGAAGCAATGAAGGTATTATCATTTCTTTTATTGCTGCTTTAGTTAGTAGGTCAACTAATTTTCCGTAATCAGGTTTTCTCTTTCCTTTCATGATGCCTGGTATTTTTTTAAATTGTCTTCTAACTTCTATTACAACAGCACCACCTGCTCTACCAACTGCTTGCATGCCCATAGAACCAAACAGATATGGAAGCATTCCACCCACAAGCAATCCAATTACAACAAATGGATTAGATAAATCGAAACTAACACTTATATTTTCTAGAGTTGAACCTTTAACGGTTGAAAAAAACTTGATGTCTTCAGTATACGCAGCAAATAATACTAAAGCACCTAATCCTGCAGAGCCTATAGCATATCCCTTAGTAACAGCTTTTGTTGTATTGCCTACAGCATCTAACGCATCAGTAGTTTTTCTAACGTTTTTTGGTAATTTAGACATTTCTGCAATTCCGCCAGCATTATCAGTAACCGGACCATAAGCATCTAAAGCGACTACCATGCCAGTAAGTGCCAACATAGAAGTTACAGCTATAGCAATTCCAAACAAACCAGCTAAATGATTTGTAAATAGAATTCCAACTACAATAATCAAAGCCGGTATAGCTGTTGCCTCCATAGATACCGCTAAACCTTGAATAACATTAGTTCCATGACCAGTTTTAGATGAATTTGCTACGCTTTTTACCGGTCTATAGTTTGTTCCAGTATAATACTCGGTTATCCAAATAATTAATCCTGTTATAACAAGTCCGGCAACACCACAAATATAAAGACTGAATCCAGAGAATGAATTATTTTCAGTAGTAAAAACATTATCCAAACCAATTACTGAATCTGTTACAGGATAAAAAATAATTAGAGATAAAATAGCAGTTGCTATAAATCCTTTGTACAAAGCCCCCATAATGTTTTTGCTTTTGCCCAGTCTTACAAACCAAGTTCCAATTATTGTTGTAAATATGCATGACGCTCCAATAGATAAAGGATAAATCATCATATTAGGATCATTTGGGAAAAAAATTGAAGATAAAACCATTGTGGCTACAATAGTAACTGCGTAGGTTTCAAAAAGATCTGCAGCCATTCCTGCACAATCACCTACATTATCACCCACGTTATCAGCGATTACTGCTGGGTTTCTTGGGTCGTCTTCGGGTATACCTGCTTCAACTTTTCCAACTAAATCAGCTCCTACATCTGCACCCTTTGTAAAAATTCCTCCACCTAATCTTGCAAAAATTGATATTAACGATGCTCCAAATCCTAAGGCCACAAGAGCATTAATTATTTCTCTGTTGTCAACATTAGAATTTACTAAAATTATATAATAAACAGTTATTGCTAATAAAGCTAAACCAGCGACTAGCAAACCAGTAATAGCACCAGATTTAAATGCAATAGTTAATCCATCTTGTAAACTTTTTCTTGATGCCTCAGCGGTTCTTACATTTGCTTTGACAGAAATTAACATTCCAACATAACCTGCTACTCCAGATAAGAAAGCGCCAATAAAGTATCCTACGCCAACTAGAAAACTAAAAAAGTAAGTAACAATTATAAGAACTATAACTCCAACGATGGCTATAGTTTTATACTGTCGATTTAAGTATGCTTTTGCACCAATTTGAATCGCTTGTGCAATTTCTTGCATTTTATTGTTTCCTGGGCTTGATGATAATATTTGATTAGATAATAAGTAACTATAAGCTACAGCAATAATGCCTGAAAAAACAATTAAATATAATAATTCAAAAACTGACTGCATAATTTGATAAAGCACGCAAATTGCCAAATAAAATAAAAAAAGGCAAGCTAATTTTTTGTTATTTTATCTTACTTTTTTTGAGATTTTGTCCAAAATCGCATTAAGATATTTTATTTGGGCTTCTTCTAAAAAAAACTCAGAAGATCTTACATATTCAGCAATTATAACATTTTTAGGATTATTGAGTTTGAAAATAAGTTCAAAAACAGCAGCAAATATAATGATTTTTAATATCTTGTCTGTCTTTTTAAGATTAATATCATCCGTTAGGTGCTTTAATATAGTCTCTTCAATAAGCTCTTTTCTTTCAAGAGTTCCGGTAACAACATCCTTCATAAATTTTTTATACTGACTTTTTGGAAAGAATATCTTTTCATCAGGATTCAAAAGATTGCTATATAGTTTTTGAATAATTTTTATTCTTGGAGTTGATGACTGTTTATCTTTTTTAATCATCTAAAACACTAATAACTGCTTCAGCCGCCTCTTTACCTTTATCAAATCTCTTAATAGCTTGCTCTTTATTTAAACAAGTTAGTACGGCATTTCCTATAGGTTTTCTATGCGTAATGGATAGATTCATTATACCACGAGTAATGGCTTCAGAAATAAAATTAAAATTTGGAGTTTCCCCCTTGATGATGGATCCTATAGCAATAAAACCATCAAATTTTTTAATATTTCTAGAAATAGCGACAGGAATTTCAAAAGCACCTGAAACATTTTTTGTTATAAAAGATATATTGTTAAAATCTGACAGTTTATTGCAAGCACTACTATATAATCTAGATGTGTCGTTATATGAAGATCTTACAATTAAAATTTTAATCTTTTTTTTCATTTAATAATCTCTTGTTTAGATATTTTAATACCAAAACCCTCCAAACCTATAATTTTCTTTTTAGAGCGAGATACTAATATCATACTTTTAATTTTTAGGTCTTTAATAATTTGAGCTCCAATCCCATAATATCTCAATGTATTGTTGCTTTTCTGTATATCTTTTTTAATAGAATTTAAATTTTGGTCTTTAATAATTATTAAAACATAATTGTTAAATTTAGAAAGATAGCCTAATGATTTCTTTAATATATTTTGGTTAAAATTTATCATATTATTCAGTATATTAGTTGAAATAACTCTTACTCTAATTGGTTTAGACGATTTAATTTTTCCTTTTATCAAAGCATAATGTTCTGATTTGTCCATTTTATTTTCAAAAAGTTTAAGTTCAAATTTTCCAAATTTTTTTATGTTAAAGGATTTACTAGAAATATTCTTTATTAGTTGTTCATTTTTTACCCTATATGAAATTAAATCTTCTATACTAGCAATCTTAAGTTTGTGTTTTTTAGAGAATTTCATTAAATCATCAAATCTAGCCATTCTTCCATCTTCATTCATGACTTCACATATAACGGCACTGGGATTTAACTTAGAAAGCTTTGATATATCTATTGAAGCTTCTGTATGACCTGCTCTCTCTAAAACACCACCACTTCTTGAAACCAATGGAAAAACATGTCCAGGAGAAACTATGTCTTTTTTTTTTGACTTAGGATTGATTGCTACTTTAATAGTTTTTGCCCGATCAAAAGCTGAAATTCCAGTAGAAATACCTTTTTTTGCCTCTATTGAAACTGTGAAGGCAGTTTGCATTCGCGCTTGGTTGACACTTGACATAAGCGGTAAAGATAATCTCTCAACTTGTTTTTTTGTCAAAGCAAGGCATATTAAACCACGACCATGTTTTGCCATAAAATTAATATTTTTAGAATTGCATTTTGATCCAGGTATTATCAAATCTCCTTCATTCTCTCTATTTTTATCATCTACCAAAATAAACATTTTACCTTTTCTGGCATCTTTAATAATTTCTTTAATTGAAGAAAGTGACGTATTTTTCATTTAACTTGTAAAATTCAATAAATATTTACTAAAAATATCAAATTCAATATTTACTAAATCTCCTTTTTTTAATTTAACAAGATTTGTTAGTTTTAAAGTATGAGGTATCACATTAATCTGAAAACCTCTTTTGGTTAATTTAGATATTGTTAAGGACACACCATTAACAGAAATTGAACCTTTTTCTACTAAATATTTATTAAAATTATTTTTAATCTCAAAATCTATAACCCAAGTTTTTTGAATTATTTTAATTTTTTTAATTTTAGATGTTGTATCCACATGTCCTTGAACATAATGACCAGAAACTTTTTGTCCATGATTTAAAGATTTTTCAATATTAATGTAATTTCCTATCTTCGCATTTCTAAAATTTGATCTTTTAAGAGTTTCTTTTGAGAGATAAAAAAAGAAAGATTTTTTTCCAATACCTATTAGTGTTAAACACACTCCATCACAAGAAACTGACTCACCTATATCAGATTTTTTTAACTTTATATTAGAATCAATCTCTAAAACTAAGCTACCAGATACGTATTTAGGATTTTTTTTTAACCTTTTAATTAATCCTTGATTATAAATAATACCGTTAAACATTAATTAATTTTTATTTTATAAAGTGACTCTCCGTTTAAGTACACATTTACTCTTTTATTTTTTAGTTTAATTTTTTTAAGACTATTTGAATTGTCGTAATTTATACCTTTGCTGCCCAATTTATAATTGTTTTTAAAAATATACAAATTGTTGATCATTTTAACTTTTAAAAAAAAATTAAGAATATTGAGACCGCTTTCTAAAAGAATCCTAGATATTCCTAATTTATTTAGTAAGTATAAAATATGTAAATAGTCATTGTAAGATGACATTTTATCAACTTTAATTATTTTTATACCTTTCCTTCTAAAAAATAACTCCTTAGCTTTATTTTTCTTAGAAGTTAAAATGTATATTTTTCTATTTAATTTGTTTTTTATAATTTTTAAATTCTTTCTTAACTTAAAATTTCTGTCAATTATCACAACTGTAGGTGATTTTTTTTCTAATCCTTCTATTCGGCAATTTAGTTCAGAATTGTCATCATTAATGGACTTAGATGTAGACATTATACAATCATAATTTGATCTAATCAGATGAGCTATAACTCTAGATTGTTTATTTGAAATCCATTTTGACGAACTGCTTTTTGTAAAATAATCTTTAGAAATGGCAATTTTTGCATCTAGATATGGAAGTTTCTTTTTTTTATTTAAATAATAACTCTCATAAAATTTTTTACCGTATTTCTCATTAATTCTATTTTTAACAAAAATATTTTTTTTTCTAAGTTTATATAAAGACTTTTTTTTTGATCTTTTATCTAAATCAAATATTGAAAAAAAAACTTTTTTAATTTTGTTTTTTATTATAATTTTTGTACATGGAGGTGTTTTGCCGTAATGAGAGCATGGTTCTAATGAAATATATATATTTGAATCTTTGAAATTTATATTTTTATTTAGAGCATTAAATTCAGCATGAGGACGTCCCTTTAAAGAAGTATAAGCCGAAGAAATAACAGAACCATTTTTTTCTACAATACATCCTACAGAAGGATTGGTGCCTGTAGATCCTAAATTAATCTTTGCTTGCTCGTAAGCTAATTTAATAAATTTCGACTCTTTTAATAAAGAGTCACTTTTTTGATTTAACATGTAATTTGCCTATATATTCCTCAAATTCTTCAACCTCTTTGAAATTTGTGTATACAGAAGCAAATCTTATATAAGCGATTTTGTCTAAATCTTTTAAGCTCTCCATAACCATTTTTCCAATAATGCTTGATTGAATTTCTGGCTGACCCATTTCTTCAAGTTCTCTAGATATTTTTGAAATAAGTTTTTCAATAGTTTCACTATCTATAGGTCTTTTTTTTAAGGCAATAAAAAGTGATTTAGCTAACTTTTCTCTATCAAAAGGAGATTTACGACCATTCTTTTTAATGACAGTTAACTCTCTAAATTGAACTCTTTCAAACGTTGTAAATCTTTGACCGCCTCCACAAGTACAGCTTCTTCTTCGTCTAATAGCTGTGCCATCCTCTGTAGGTCTAGAGTCAACTACTGATGTATCTTTTTCTCTACAAAATGGACAAAGCATAATTTAGTTTTTTAATAAATGATTATATATAGGAAATTTTGAACAAAGTTCAATTACTTCTTTTCTTACTTCTGATTCTACTGCGCTATTATTATTTGGATCTTGGGCTAAGCCTTTTATAACTTTAGTAATTAACTCACCAACTTTTTTAAATTCATTTAATCCAAATCCTCTAGTTGTCGCTGCTTGTGAACCAAGTCTAATACCGGAAGTAACTGTCATTTTCTCTGTATCAAAAGGTATTCCATTTTTATTACATGTAATATTAGCCTTACATAAACTAATTTCAGCTGCTTTACCTGTAACTTTGAATGGTCTTAGATCAACTAGCATTAAATGAGTGTCTGTACCTCCGGAAAAAATTTTAAATCCATTTGATTTTAAAGTTTCAGATAAAATTTTAGCATTCGCAAGAACAGATTTAATATAATCTTTAAATGAAGGTTTTAAAGCTTCCTGAAAAGCCACCGCTTTAGCGGCAACAACGTGCATTAATGGTCCGCCTTGATATCCTGGAAACACTGCTGAATTAATCTTTTTAATTAAATCCTCTCTATTGGTTAAAATAATTCCACCCCTAGCACCTCTTAAAACTTTATGAGTTGTTGATGTAACAACATCGGCATATTCAACAGGATTTGGGTAGCCTTTTCCTGCAACTAATCCTGAAAAGTGTGCCATATCAACCATGAAAAATGCATTAACACTATCAGCAATTTCTCTAAATTTTTTGAAATCTATTATTCTTGAGTAAGCACTACCGCCAGCAATAATAAGTTTTGGTTTATGCTCCTTCGCTAACTTTTCAACTTCAGAATAATCAATTAGGCCAGTTTCTTTATTCACATCATAGTGAAATGATTTTAACCATTTCCCAGAAATTGAAACTTTAGCACCATGTGTTAAATGTCCACCTGAATTTAAGCTCATACCAAGTATTGGGTCTCCAGGATTTAAAAGCGCTAAATATACAGCTCCATTGGCTTGAGCACCCGAGTGTGGTTGAACGTTTGCATATTTACAATTGTACAATTTTTTTACTCTATCTAGAGCTAATTCTTCTGCTTTGTCGACAAACTCACATCCTCCATAATATCTTTTAGAAGGATAACCCTCAGCATATTTGTTTGTCATTATTGATCCCTGTGCATCTAACACTGCTTTTGAGACAATATTTTCAGAAGCTATGAGTTCTATATGTTGTTGTTGTCTTTGAAGTTCTAACTTTATTGAATTATACAAATCTGGATCTGAATTTGATAAGTCGCTATCAAAAAAATTCTGATAATCGTTAGAGGAATATTTTACAAATTTTGACATCTTGTTTAAATTTTTTTAACTCTTCTAAGATGTCGCCCGCCTTCAAACTTTGTTTTAAGAAAAATTTTAATCAGTTTCATAGCTTCATCTTTTTTTATTAATCTTGATCCTAGAGCTATGATATTAGCATTATTATGTTGTCTGGACAAACGTGTAGATTTGGCGTTATAGCAGACAGCAGCCCTTATTCCCTTAGTTTTATTTGCAGAAATTGCCATTCCAGTGCCTGAACCACATACCAAAATACCAATTTCGCTTCTTTTAGAAGCAACTCTTCTGGCAATTTTTTTTGCATAGTCAGGATAATCTACTGAACTAGCTTTATATGGACCAAGATCTACTAAAGGAATTTCTTTTTTAATTAAATATGATTTAATATATTCTTTTAGAAAAAATCCTGCATGATCAGACGAAATGCAAATTTTCTTTAAAGATGAATTCAATGTTAATTAAATTTGTAATCTAAAACACAAGCCACTAGATGCACTCTGTTTTCTTCTCCACCATTAAAGGCATTGTGATATTTAGTATTGTTAGTAATCCAAGCAGATCCATCTGCTGGTAAATGTTTGGCAAATTCTTCTATGACCATAATGGAGCCAGGATTTGTAATTATTGGAACGTGTAACCTTGGTTCGGGGTCTCTGTGCCAGCTTAATGTTGATCTAGGTTCCTTTAAAAGTATTCTCACTCTACCAAGTTTAAATTTAGAAGAAAGTTTATCGTAAACTTCTTTAAAATAAGTGTGATCATAGTCTTTTACAAACTCAGTGTATGCTGACTCATTGATCGCCTTATCTCTTTTGGCTTCTTTTCCTGAATGATCTGGTTTCGTCCAAAAAACACCTCTAGCATTATTTCCTTTTATTGAGTCTGGCTGACCTGGAATTTGATTCAAACAAATCGCACCAAAATGAGATATGCCACCCGCTGTATCATATTTTTTTATTTTTAAAATTTCTTTAAGAGCAGTTTGTAGTTTTGATACATCAAACTTTAAATTTTCTATTTTGTAAAAATCTTTATGTAAATTTGTGTTGTTCACAGTTAACTATTCCTTTAGATTAGTTTATTATAAATGTATAATATATTAATTGTCACATCGTATAAACATTTTTAATTTATGAAAATACTTGGCAAATATCCTAAATTAAGATTGAGAAGGGTTCGCAAAAGTGACTGGGTTAGAAGACTCGTGTCAGAAAACAGTCTCTCAACTGATGATTTGATACTACCCATTTTTATTCGTGAAGGAAAAAATAAAATTGAGCCTATTAAATCAATGCCAGGTGTCAATCGTTACAGTATTGATAGGTTAAGTTATGTAATAGAAAAAGCATGCAATTTAAAAATCCCATTGGTTGCTTTGTTTCCCTACACTCCTGATAATAAAAAAAATAATTATGGTACAGAGTCGCTTAATAAGAACAATCTAGTTTGTAAAGCATTAAGAGAAATAAAAAAAAACTTTAAAGAAATAGGAACTATGTGTGATGTGGCACTAGATCCGTATACTTCGCATGGACATGATGGGATTTTTGTAGATGGTGATGTAGAAAATGATAAAACGATAAAAATTTTAGCTAAACAATCTTTGCTTCAGGCTCAAATGGGATGTGATATTATTGCTCCATCCGACATGATGGATGGAAGAGTTTCTGAAATAAGAAAGATTTTAGATAAAAACAATTTTAAAAACACTAAAATTTTATCATATGCAGTTAAATACGCTTCTAATTTTTATGGTCCTTTTAGAGATGCTGTTGGCTCTAAAAATAAATTAAAAGGAACAAAAAAAACCTATCAGATGGATTTTAAAAATTCTCAAGAAGCCATCAGAGAAGTAGCTATGGATATAAATGAAGGAGCTGACATGGTAATGGTCAAACCTGGTATGCCATATCTTGATATTATAAAAACTATCAAAGACAATTTTAAGATACCTGTTATCTCTTACCAAGTCTCAGGTGAATATAGTATTATTAAAAATGGTATAAAGAATAAATTAATAAATGAAGATAGTGTTTTAGAAAGCTTAATTGCTCTTAAAAGAGCAGGATCTTCAGCAATGGTCACATACTTTGCATTAGATATAGCAAAGAAACTCAGATCTAATTGAAATAATTCTCAAGTAATACTCTGGATTTTGGTAAGTTTAAGTTGTTTGGTAAAAAAAACTTATTTAGCATTATGCTTCTTGTAAAAATTAAAGATTTTTTAATTAAATGATTGTCAATACTTTTTGGCATAACATTTTTAATTAAGAATGATGGTATTTGATATTTTGAATTATCGATATCTACAATAACTAATTCATTATTTGAATAATTCATTGAATTAAATTTACTTATATTTGTATCAAAACCAAGTTCCTTAATTAAACTTAATTCCCAATAAATAAATAATAAAATCCATTGATCTTGATAAAGATTTTGTAAAAGTTTTTCTAACGAGTTATATATGTTTCTATATGGTTGAGATTCCGGCAATAAAACATTTAATAAAGATGTTAAAGACATTAATGCAGCAGATCTTTTTTTATCATTAAAGTATTTTGGTGAAATAGGTTCAACTAGTTCAGTTTTAAAATATCCAATTTTATTTTCATTTTTTGAATTGTAAAAAATAAAAATCTTATTAGAAATTTGGAGATAATTTCTAATTTTTCTTGAATTGCCTCCGTATACGATACCACTCACTTTACCAAATGTATTAGTAAATACATTAATGATATTTGCATTCTCTCTAAATTTTCTTTTAGATAAAAGATATCCTTCGTCTTCCCAATTCATTTTATATTTTTAAATCATTGATTAGTTTATTAGCTGCATTTTGTTCAGCGATTTTTTTTGAACCACCTGTTCCTAGATATTTTTTTGAGTTCTTAATTTCCACCTCAGCCTTAAATGTAGGTTTGTGTTTAGGGCCAGATTGTTTATATATTTTATAATTAGGCAACTGTTTGTATTTTTTTAAACTATATTCTTGAAGCTTGGTTTTAGAGTCAATAACCGTGATAACAGACTTATCTAAGAACTCTTTCCAATTTTTCTTAATAAATTTTTCTGCTACTTCTAAACCTTGGTCCCAAAAAATAGCACCAATTAAAGCCTCTAGTCCATCACTTAAAATTTTCTCATTTTTTTTTTCAAGTTTTTTTTGTGAATCACCAACAAGAATATATTTATCTAAGCCTATTTTCTTTGATATTTGGTAACAGGTTTTTTTATTTACCAAATTAGCAAATTTTTTGTCAACAATCCCCTCTTTTTCGTCGGGATAAGTTTTAAGAAGTGTATAAGAAAGAATTAATCCTAATACTCTATCACCCAAAAATTCAAGTTTTTCATTATTAACATTATTGTTATAGCTTTTATGAATCATGCTTGTTTTTAATATTTCAAAGTCATTGAAATCTACGCCTATTGCTTTTTCTAAATATAAAAATTTTTTACTTTTCATAGCTTTTTAAAAAAACGATTTATTCTCAAAGAGTTGCCCCAGTTCCAGAATTTCAGAACGCTTCCTTGCAAGGTATCATTTGAAAAGAAAATTAAATTAGCTTTTCCTACTAAATTTAAATCGCTTACATATCCAACGCTACTTAAAAACCTACTATCCCGAGAGCAATCTCTATTATCACCTAAAAAAAAGTAATGATTTGAAGGCACTATATATTTATCGGAATTCTGGGTTGTTCCATTTTTGTTGTAAACAGCTACATGTTTAAGACCATTAGGAAGAGTTTCTTCATAAGCTTTAGCAATTATATTAGTAGATCCGCATCTAATTTCTTCTACTATTTTAATTTCCTTTCTAATTATTTCGTTATTGTTAATAAAAAGTTTTCCGTTTCTAAACTGAATTTCATCTCCAGGTAGACCAATTAATCTTTTGATATAATCAGTTCTATTATCTGCTGGAGTTTTGAAAACAACAAGGTCTCCATATTTAGGTTCTTTCTTTAACAATCTTTTGTTATAGATCGATGGACTAAAGGGGAAAGAATGCTTGCTATATCCATAGGAATATTTTGATACGAAGATTCTGTCACCAATTAATAAGGTTGGTTCCATAGATGAAGAAGGAATGTAAAAGGGTTGGAAAAATAACGATCTAATAAGCACTGCAATAAGAAGAGCATATAAAATGGTTTTTAAATTTTCAGAAACAACTTTTATAAAATTTTTTTTCATAAAGTAGTTAAAATAACAAATGCAACGGCAAAAGGTTTATCATCAGAAATTGAAAGAAATGTTTTGAACTTTTTCCTTTTTGTAATCTTATATACTGTTTTAAGGCTATTTCCATAAACTTTTATAAAAGGTTTGCCGTATTTGTCATTTTTAATTTCAATTTCTTTAAAACTTAATCCTCTTGAGATACCGGTTCCAAGCGATTTAGAAAAGGCTTCTTTTGCTGCAAATCTTGATGCATAACACGAATAATTATTTCTCCTCTGTTCACATAATTTTATTTCAGATTTTGAAAAAATCTTATTTTTAAAACTTTTATTTGTTTTAATAATTTTTTTTACCCTTTCTATTCTGATAATATCAGTTCCAGATCCGTATATTTTCATATTCAAATGATCTTTTTAAATTTTTTTATTGTGTTTTTTAATCCAATAAATATAGACTCTCCAACTAAAAAATGACCTATGTTAAACTCACTAATGTGCTTAATTTTAGATATGATTCCAGCTGATTTAAACGTTAGACCGTGTCCAGCGTGGACTTCCAAGCCTAAACTAGATGCAAAACAAACAGCTTTTTTTATTTTTTTAATCTCGTTTTCGTAAAATTTTTTTTTATTAATAAGATTACAAATTTTTCCAGTATGTATTTCAATACAATCTGCATTAATTTCTTTTGCTGTACTAATATCTTTTAAGTTTGGCTCAATAAATAAGCTAATTCTTGAGCCATTTTTTTTTAACTTTTTAATCATTTTTTTAAGAAAAATTTTATTATAATTAAGATTTAAACCTCCCTCTGTTGTTACTTCTTTTCTTTTTTCAGGAACTATACAAATAAATAAAGGTTTTTGCTTTAGTGCAATTTTTAACATCTCGTTCGTTGCAGCTATTTCTAAATTTAAAGGTATCTTTAATTTTGATTGAATTTCTTTTAAATCGAATTCGTTAATATGCCGTCTATCTTCTCTTAAGTGAATTGTTACAGAATCTGCTCCATACTTTTCAGATAATAATGCTGCTCTAAGTGGACTTGGATAAATTTCACCTCGAGCGTTTCTAACAGTAGCTACATGATCTATGTTAACACCCAAACGTATTTTTGGCATTAAAGACCTCTAGAACCTGGTTTTACAGCTTTAATAGATAGTAAAGTTTCTGGCAGATTCTTTTTATCGTATGTCGGAATATTAATTTCAATTTGAGAAACAATTTTACTTTTAATCACAGATTTACCTTGCGATCTATCAATAAGACATGCGAAGCCAATGGTTTTTGCCTCTGATTTTTTTATTATCTCAACACACTCTAAACTAGACTTTCCAGTAGTAATAACATCTTCAACAATTAATACTTTGGAAGAACTTGGAATTTTAAAATCTCTTCTTAAAGTAAAATTATTGTTAATTCTTTCAGCAAAGATTGTTTCTTTATTTAAAAGTTTACCCATCTCATATCCAATAACAATACCTCCAATTGCTGGAGAAAGTATTAAATCAATTTCTTTAAATTCATTATTAATTTTTTCAGCTAAAGATGAACAAATTTTTTTAGATAGGTAGGGTTTGCTTAATAGTTGAGCACATTGAATGTATTGTGAACTATGAAGTCCAGAAGACAATATAAAATGACCATCTAAAAGAGCTTTACTTTCTTTTAAAATTTCTAAAGATTCTTTGTATGAGAGCATTTTTTTTCTGTTTATGTCGAATAATTTTAAAATTTAAATGTTTTTGTTTTATCTGACTTATTAAGTTTGTAAAGTTTTTTAAGTCATTTATCTGTAAATCAAAAGAAAAAGTTAGAAATTTATCCTTTCTTTCTAAAAGCTC
The DNA here is from genome assembly GCA_002457515.1 of Pelagibacterales bacterium MED-G40. Taxonomy (GTDB): domain Bacteria; phylum Pseudomonadota; class Alphaproteobacteria; order Pelagibacterales; family Pelagibacteraceae; genus Pelagilacustribacter. Next base: position 64,449 of record NTJN01000005.1, read on the forward strand.
AACATTCAATATATTGCTACCATTTGTACCAATTATAGTGCTAACCTCACCTAACTCTCCAGGTTGATGGGGCAAATCTATTTCTAAAGTAGTAAAATATTCTTTATTTTTTTTAGTTTTAGTATCAACTAATTTATCTTGCCAATATCGTCTTATAGCTGCTCTAGCTTTACCTGTTGTTGCTGAAGATAACCAATGTAATGAAGGTGAAATTTTTTTTGAAGTTACAATTTTAATCATATCTCCATTTTTTAAGATTGTTTGTAAAGGAAGTTCGGTCCCATTGACATAGCATCCGACAGCGGTATCACCAATTTTAGTGTGAACAGCGTAGGCAAAATCTATCGCAGTACCGTTTTTTGGCAATTTTATTACTGCTCCCTTCGGTGTAAAACAAAAAACATTATCTTGAAACATTTGTAATTTAGTAAATTCATAATAATGTTCAGGACTATTACCTCTTTCGATTATCTCAACTAAATCTCTCAACCAGTCGTATTCTTTCCATGATAACTCTGAAAATTTTTCAGAGGATTTATACTTCCAGTGTGAGGCTATACCTCTTTCTGCAAACTCATGCATTTCCTCAGTGCGGATTTGAATTTCAATGCGATGTTTTTGTGGACCAATTAAAGACGTATGTATTGATTTATAATTATTAATTTTGGGTGTTGAAATATAATCTTTAAATTTTCCTGGAATAGCAGAGTACCTGCTGTGAAAAATTCCTAATGTTTTGTAGCAGTCATCAATGTCATCAACTATAACTCTAAAACCAACGATATCAGTTAATTGTTCTAAAGATATTTTTTTTTTTTGAATTTTTCTCCATATTGAAAATGGTGTTTTTTCTCTTCCAGTTATTCTGGCTTTAACTTTGTTTTTATTTAATAACTCAATTAAGTCTGTGGAAATTGAATTAAAGTTATCTTCTCTATGATTTTTAATAAACTTTAATCTTTTTTGTATTAGATTTCTGGCGTCTTTATTCAAAAATGCAAAAGATAAATCCTCTAATTCATCTCTTATCCTATTCATGCCCATTCTATCCGCTAATGGAGCATAAATTTCCATTGTTTCTTTGGCTTTTCTGATTTTTTTATTTTCTTCTTTTACAAATTGTAATGTTCTCATGTTGTGTAATCTATCGGCAAGTTTTACTAACAAAACTCTAATATCTTTTGATGTTGCCAATATAAGTTTTCTAAAATTTTCAGCCTTGGAGTTGTCTGCTGCTTTATCTTCAAGTTCTGAAATTTTTGTAACACCATCAACTAAATCAGCTACTTCTTTTCCAAATTCTTTAACAACTGAATTATAAGTAATTTTTGTATCCTCTATAGTGTCGTGTAATAAACCCGTTGTTATAGTTGCGCTATCTAATTTTAAATCTGAAAGTATATCCGCTACTGCTAATGGATGTATTATGTATGGGACGCCTTCATCTCTTTTTTGATTTTTATGAGCGCTTAAGGCGAACTCATAAGCCTTTGAAAGAATATCAGGATTTAAAAATTTATTATAAGATTTTACTTTGTTAATTAAATCTTTGTTATTGATCATGAATCTATTATAACACTTTCCTTCATTCTTGTAATCTCATTCCTTTTTTCAAAATTAAGTTTTTTTATTAAAATATCTATTCTTTTATTAGTTATTGGATGTTTCCAATTAGAATTAATATCTTTTAAGGGGTATAAAACAAAATTTCTCAAATGTGCCTTAGGATGAGGTATGGTTAAATTCTTGTTATTAGAGATTTTTCCTTTAAAATCTATAATATCTATATCGCATGTTCTGGGTGCATTTTTTAAATTTCTTTTTCTTTCCATTTTCCTTTCAATTAAAAAAATTTCTTTAAGTAATTTTTTTGGGCTTAAACTGTACTCAATTTCGATTGCAATATTTATAAATTTAGGGTTTTTTTTGTTAGGATAAGATGGTGACTCAAAAAAATTAGATATTTTCTTAATTTTTATTTTTTTATCTTTTAATAAAGATACGGCCTTTGTAATATTATCAAGCCTATTTCCAAATTTTGAATTTAAATTTGAGCCTATACTTAAATAAATCATTATTTATTTCTGCTTAAAATTCTTGCTTGTTCCCTTCTCCAGTCTTTCTTTTTTTTAACCAGTCTTTTATCGTACAATTTTTTTCCTTTTGCGACAGCTAACTCAATTTTTGCTTTTCCTTTATAAAAATATAATTTAGTTGGAACTATTGTTAAGCCTTCTTGATTTATCTTTCCAATCAAACTGTTAATTTCTTTTTTGTTAAGTAGCAGTTTTCGATCTCCTTTAGGATCATGGTTGTTATAACTAGATTGTTTATATAGCGGTATATGTGAGTTTATAAGGTAAATTTCTCCATTTTTATCTAAAGCATAAGAGTCGGCAATACTGGCTTTTCCATCTCTAAGTGATTTAACTTCTGATCCTCTTAGAACAATACCTGCTTCAAAGAATTCCTTAAAATAATAATTAAAACTGGCTTTTCTATTCAAACAAATAATTTTTTGACCAGAACTCTTTATAGTTTTCATTAAAGTAACTTAGCAACTTTAAGAGCATCTCTAACTTCTATTTTAGTTTTTTCCGTTACCTTGACCAGAGGTAAACGTACATCATCAGGTGCAAGTTTTAATAATGAAGCTGCATATTTAACTGGAGAGGGATTGCTCTCGACAAAAAGAGCTTTGTGTAAAGGTTTTAAAATATTATTTATTTCTTCAGCTTTTGTTTGCATATTTCGATCTCCAACATTAAGAGACGCGGACTGAAACTCGGAACATAATTTTGCTGCCACATTAGCTGTTACGCTTATACAGCCCTTACCTCCCCTTTTATTAAATTCTAGTGCATTGTCATCTTCGCCAGTTAATTGTAAAAAGTCATTGCCCATTGCTTTTAATTGTTGATCAACTCTACTCAAATCTCCTGTTGCATCTTTCACACCTGAAATATTTTTTAATTCAAATAATCTAGCCATAGTTTCAACTTTCATGTCAATAACTGATCTAGATGGAATGTTATAAATGATTATCGGTATTCCAACACTGTCATTAATTTTTTTATAGTGTTGATACAGTCCTTCCTGAGTTGGCTTATTGTAATATGGTGTGACAATTAATAACCCATTTGCACCAACTTTTTCGGCGTGTTTAGATAATTCAATTGCTTCATCTGTAGAATTTGAACCAGTTCCGGCAATAACAGGTATTTTGCCTTTGCACTCGTTTACAGAAATTTCTATAACTTTACGATGTTCATAATGAGAAAGCGTTGGCGACTCACCGGTCGTACCGGCGGGGACTATTCCGTTTGTACCACTTTTGAGGTGATGATTTAATAATTGAGTGTATTTTTCCTCATCTAGTTTATCATCTTTAAATGGTGTGATTAAAGCAACGATTGATCCTTTGAACATAAAAATATAAGATATTTTTTTACCTTAAACTTATGCTTATTCGTATAATTAGTCTAGTAGTTTTATTTATTAGTTCAACAACCTATGGAGTTTCCTATTCACAAAGTAATGATTTTATAATTCCTAAAAAAAAACCATCTATATTTAAAAAAATTGATGAGAAAAAAAATAATACAACTTTGATACTTCCATCTAATAAACCAATCATTGATATAAAAGATAAAGCATCTATTAGTTCATTTACAATGCCTGTTAAAAAACCAATTAATGATCAAACTTTAAAAGAAAAAGCTATAATTAAAAAGAGCCCAGCAAAAGACAACAGTCTTTTGGTTAATATAACTAATCAAGGAAAATTTATATATCCTGAAAAAAAACCATCAAGTTATAAAACTACAGCAAAAACAACGGAAACCTCAGAGATTTTGTCCAAAAAAGATTATAAAAAGGCTAAGGAGATTTTTAATTTAATAAGCTCTAGTAAGTGGATCACCGCTGTTAAAATGTCAGAAAAGGTGAACGATAAAGATTTTAGAAATTTAATTAAATGGATGTACTTAAAACAAAATGGTAACAAGGCAACTTTTAATGATTACACAAATTTTATAAAGAAAAATCAAGAATATCCAAGAATTAATAGATTAAAATATTTAGCTGAACATAAAATAATTCTTAAAAATACTACACCAAATGTAATAATAAACTGGTTTTCTGATAATGAACCTTTAAGTGGAACTGGAAAATTAAAATTAGCTGAAGCTTTTATTTTAAAAGGTCAAACAGATAGAGCCTTAAAGCTTATTAAAGAAGGATGGGAAGACGCAAGGTTAAGTAAAAATGATTTAAGATATTATAGAAATAAATTTAAAAAATATTTAACAAATGATGATCAAATTAAAAGAGCAAGCTATTTAGCCTGGAACAATAAATACTGGGATCTGAAGAGAATGCTTAGATATCTACCAAAAGATGAACGTGCCCTTTACAATGCTAGACAAATTTTAATGAGTAATTCATACGGTGTTGATAAATCAATTTCTGCTGTTCCTAATCATTTAAAAACAGATATCGGATTGGAATATGACAGGCTAAAATGGAGGAATAGACGAGGAAGATTGGAGCAATCTTTAGAAATTTTGTACTCTAATGCAAATAAATCTGAAGATGCCTTGGTAAGACCAGACTTATGGTGGAAACAAAGAAAAAGTCTCACAAGATCTTTGATTTATAAAAAGAGATATAAAACTGCATATAAAACTGCGAGTGAACATTCTTTATCCTTTGGACCTGATTTTGCTGAAGCTGAATGGCTTTCTGGATGGATAGCTTTAACTTTTTTAAATTCTCCAGAATACGCTATTAATCATTTTCTAAATTTTTATAATAATGTTGGATATCCTATAAGTTTAGCTAGAGGTGCTTATTGGTTGGGAAAATCATATCAAATGTTGGGTAACGATAATAAGTCTAATAATTATTTTAAAGAGGGTTCCAAGTTTTTAACGACATATTATGGCCAGTTGTCTTTCAATGAAATTAATAATGGTGGAGAATTTAAATTGGATGATCAGACTTCCTTTAATAAAGAATATGAAAAGAAATTTAATAAAAATGTTCTAATAAGACATGTTATTCTTTTGAAAGAATTAAATAAGACTAAATACAGTAAAGATATTATCAAACATTTAGCTACTCTTGATATTGAAAGCGGAAGTGAAGTGTTAGCAGCAAAATTAGCAACTGAAGTTGGCAGATATGATTATGCAATTCAAATATCCAAACAGGCCTCTTATGAAAAAAGATTTTTTAATACTTATAACTATCCGATAATTACCACTCCTAGGGAAATTAATGGAAAAGCAATGCCTAGACCAGAACTCATATTGGCAATAATTCGTCAAGAAAGTGAGTTTGATGGTAAAGCTAATAGCTATGTTGGAGCTAGAGGTATGATGCAGTTAATGAAGTATACGGCTAAAGTTGTTGCTAAACAAGCTAGGCTTCCTTATAGCATCAGCGGTTTGACAAAAGATCCGGAGTATAATGTTAAACTTGGTTCTTATTATTTTAATTCTCTTTTGGAAGATTATAATGGTGTTTTTCCATTTGCTCTAGCTGCGTATAATGCAGGACCAAAACGTGTTAAAACTTGGAGAAGAGTTAACGGAGATCCAAGTAAAAATCAATTAAGTTATATAGATTGGATTGAGCTAATAAGATTTAAAGAGACAAGAAACTATGTGCAAAGAGTTTTAGAAAATGTCAATGTTTATAAGTTTATGTTAAATAAAGCTCCTGTGAAGATTGATGGCTTCTTTCAGTAGAACTGGCGGAAGAGGAGAGATTCGAACTCTCGGTACGATATTACTCGTACGGTTAGTTAGCAACCAACTGGTTTCAACCGCTCACCCACTCTTCCGGTTTTATTTAGTTCTAATTATTAAATAACTATCTTATAAATCAATCAAAAAAATGGTCAAATGAAGAAAAATTTATTTAAAGGCTCATTATTTACTGTTGGAGCCTCACTTTGGTGGGGAGTGATAGGTGTATTGTATTTTAGTTTTGTCTCATTCGCTTCCGCTTTAGAATTAACAATACATAGAACTATTTGGACTTCTTTATTATTGGTAATTACAACATCTTATTTTTCTAAATGGAATGAATTTAATATAATTATAAAAAAGAGAATTAATATTTTTATTTTTCTTATTACAGGAATTCTAATTTCGGTTAATTGGTTTACATGGTTGTATGCCGTTAAAACAAATAATTTATTAGATTCTGCCTTAGGTTATTATATTTTTCCAATATTAAGTGTTTTTTTAGGGATTGTTTTTTTAAAAGAAAAATATAATAAAAATAAGATTGTATCTATTCTTTTAGTTGCAGCTGCATTAATTTATTTACTAATTAGATTAGGTGAAGTTCCATGGATAGGTCTTACTGTAGCAATTTCATTTAGTTTATACGGTTTAATAAGGAAGAAAATTAAAGTTTCAACTGATATAGGATTATTAATAGAAACATTATTAATCTCACCGATAGCTGTATGTTTTTTCTTTTTTTTAGTTAAAAACAATACAAATATTTTTTCTTTAAATGAACCTCTTTTATCTTTTTATTTATTTTGGGCTGGCTTTATGACTTTGATACCTCTTTTCTGGTATACCAAAGGTTTTGAGCTTATTGGTATCGGACCAGCTAGCATGATCTTTTTTTTAACACCTACTGCGCAATTTTTTTTAGGCTTATATTATTTTAAGGAACCATTAGTCTTAGATGAACTAATTTCTTTTATATTCATTTGGATAGCTGTGATTATTTATTTAAATGAATTACGCAAAGAATAAATTGATATAATTAAAAAGGGTGCAATTAATGACAAGCTAAATGATATGAAAAGTAAGTTTGTTTTAATAAAAAGAGAAAAGGTGTCGATAAAGATTAATTTACCAACCAGAATACTACTTTGAAAGTCTGGACTTGGAAAAAATAATAACCCCAAAACAAGACCACAAGTTATAGAAATTACTGAAAGTTTTGAACTAATCTTCTTTTTAAAAAAACCATAAAATATTGTAACAACTGCTGAACAGCATAATAAATCGGCTAATAAAAATAAATACAAAATACTATAACCTTTAGATGCCAAAACAAAAACTAATAAACTTAAAAGTAAAATTATTATATTACTTTTATTTTTAACTTCTTTACCTCTTAATGAATTGTTAATTTGCCCTCCATTAACAATAATTAAACTCGATATAGCGTTAATTAAAGTATCTATTGTGCTTAAAGTTAAAGAAAGTGCTAAAATTAATACACCTATAACTACAAAAGAACCCTTGTTATTAAGGATCAAATCAAAAAATGCCAGATCAGGAATTACTTTTGAATTTAGAGAATAAGATATAAGGCCTGAATACCCCATCCAAAAAACAATTAAAAAAATTATTATTGATGAATAAATTAAACTTGATTTTAAAATAGAATTATTTTTTGCTGAAAAAACTCTTTGCCAATTACCCTGATGAAACAAATTTGTAGCTGCTACAGCAATGAAAAAAGTTAGTCCTGATGTATAATTAGGCAAATAATTTTTATCAATTGAATCGGGTGAATTTTGTTTAATTAATTCGTAACTTGATAAATTTAAGTTTCCTAAAACTATAAATATTGATACAAAAATAATTAATATGATGAATAAAAATTGATACTTGTCAGTAATAATTGAAAGTTTAAAACCCCCTCTCAGTATATAAAGTAAACAAATAATTAATATAATACCTGAAGTGATCCATAAAGGCACTTGCGATATAAATTTTAATAAATATGCTATAGCAGTAACCTCTGCTATTAAAAATATTGTTAAGTAAAATAATATTAAAAATAAACTTAACTTAAGAATCCCTGTACCAAATCTTTTTTTAATAAATTCAGTTATTGTTAGACCTTGTGGAAATTCTTTTCTTATTTTGGGTCCAAAGTTATATAGAAATAACATGGGGGCAGCTGTACCCAGTGCATAACCAATTACAGCACCTATACCACCCCAAGTTGCTGCAGATGCAGGTCCAAATAAAATCCATGCTCCAAGGGCGGAAGCGGTTAAACTGGCTGTTAAAGAAAATAAGTTTTCCTCTCTATCTCCAACAATATAATTTTTATTATTATAAATTTTTTTAGTATTAAAGTAGCCTAATCCTATAAAAAATAGTCCTACTATAACTATTATTGTCAGCGATACTTCTGTAGATAAGTATATTTTTTCCATATTCCCTTACTGAATTACCGGTCAGGTTCGTCGGGTATAATCTCAGTCGTTTGGACACCCCGTGACAAATTATATATTGAATTAAATAAACAAGTCAAATAATGTTATGGCATGCTTAGAGTTATTTACACATTATTGTTAATAGTTTTTTTAACAAGTGCAAATGCTGATTCTAGACTGCAAAAAGTCTTAGACAATGGAGAATTAAGAGTGGGAACCACTGGTGATTGGGACCCTATGTCGATGAAAGATCCGGCTACGAATAAGTATAAAGGATTTGATATTGACGTTATGAATGAACTAGCAAAAGATATGGGGGTAAAAGTTAAATTCGTACCTACAGACTGGAAAACTATTGTCTCAGGAATTACAGCTGACAGATATGACGTCTCAACTAGCGTTACAAAAACACCTAAAAGAGCTGAAGTAGCAGGATTCACAACTACTTATTATAAATACGGTACCGTTCCTTTAGTGCTTAAAAAAAATCTAAAAAAATTTCCTACTTGGGATTCTTTAAACAATAAAAATATTACAATAGCTACAACTCTTGGAACATCTCAAGAAGAAAAAGCTAAAGAGTTTTTTCCTAAATCAAAACTAAAATCAGTCGAAGCTCCAGCGAGAGATTTTCAAGAAGTTCTGGCTGGTAGAGCAGATGGTAATATTACTAGTTCTACAGAAGCAAATAAATTAGTAATTAAATATCCTCAATTAGCAATAGTTCCTGACGGTGAGAAAAATCCAGCTTTTTTAGCTATGATGGTTCCTAAAAATGATAAAGTTTGGAATGATTATGTTAGTAATTGGATTAAAACTAAAAAATCTTCAGGTTTCTTTAAGTCTTTATTGGCAAAATACAATCTTAAAAGTTTGTAATTTAAGTTTAAATAGCTTCTAATAATAATATATTTATTTTTCAAAAAATATTTTTATAAAAGTGAAATTTATTAAATACATCTCCTGTTTTTTACTACTTCAAGGATGTAGCTCAAATTATGAATGGGGTTGGTATATTTTGAGTCCAAATAATTTTGAAGGCTTAACTAATCTTAAATTTTTAATTAGTGGAATTACTACAACAATTTATATTTCTGTTATTTCTATATTTTTTGCTATGTTTGTGGGTTTAGTTATTGCTTTACCATCAATATCTAACAATAAATTCTTAAGCTACTTAAATATTTTATATGTTGAAATTGTAAGAGCCATACCTCTATTGGTATTAATACTTTGGATTTATTATGGACTACCAATAATGCTAGGTATAAGTTTCTCTCCTTTTGTATCTGGTATAATTGCATTAACTATCAGCGAGAGTGCTTTTCAAGCAGAAATTTTTAGAGCTGGTATAAATTCTATTAATAAAGGTCAACACGAAGTATCACACTCTCTTGGAATGGATTTTTGGAAAAAAATGAGGTTTGTAATTCTTCCTCAGGCAATTAAAGTGGTATTACCTGCCCTAGGAAATCAATTTGTTTATGTTTTAAAAATGTCCTCCCTTGTGTCAATTATTGGTATCGCTGATTTAACAAGAAAAGCTAATGAACTAGTTACTACTACTTATAGACCTCTGGAGATATATACTTTTTTAATTTTAGAGTATTTAGTTTTAATTTTATTTGTTTCTTTTTTAGTAAGGAAATTAGAAAAAAAATTAAAATACAAATAATTTTTTAAAAGAAATTTTAAATACTCTTTTTAAAAAAAAAGGTACAAAAGTTAATACAACTAATCCCATACCCCAATTAGTGATCATTATTGTGTAAAAAATATCCTGGTACTCTCCATTTTTAATATTAATTACGTACCATAACGACATAAATGGTATTAATGTCAGTCTGAGTATAGTCATATATAAGCTGTAGGTAGGTCTCTTAAGAGCTTGGAATAGCGCTGAGGTAATAAAAAAGACTGGATAAACTGGACCTATTAAAGCTGCAACTTGAAGATAAAGCGCTCCACTTTTAATCACTTGTGGATCGTTTGTAAAAAAAGAAATTATTATTTCTGATGTTAAGTAAATAAAAATACCAGCTAAAATCATAAAACCTGATCCAAAAACTAATGCTTTTCCATATACCTCTTTAACTCGAAAGTGCATTTTTGCACCAAAATTTTGTCCTGCAATTGATAATACAGCTGTGTTTAATCCTATAACAGGCAATAGCAAAACTTGTTCTATTCTCACAGCTGTTCCATAGCCAGCTGTTGCCAACTCACCAAACTGTCCTACAAAATAAAAAATGTTAAAAACACCAAACATAATCATTAACATTGTAAACATAATCGGAACAGATTGTTTAAAAAGTGTTGTGATATAATCTAGTTTTGGTTTAAAACATTCTAAATAAAGATATTTTTTTAATTTACAAGAATAAACTTTATTAGCTAAATAAATTAAACCAATAAATTGAGAAATAAGAGTAGCTATAGCTAAGCCAGCAATTCCAAAAGCAGGTATAAAGCCGTAACCAAAAATAAAAAGTGGATTAAGAAAAATATTTAAAAAAAATGTAAAAATTAAAACATTTCTATAACTCTTAGTGTCTCCTTGTGCATTAAGAGTTCCATTTAAGGATAGTTGTACTAAAACAATTATAGCTCCGTAAAAAATTATATCTAAATATTCGCGTGTAAGAATAATGCTTTGTTCATTTGAACCCATAATTCTTAAAAGTTCATCTGAAAAATTTAATCCAAATATTGTAACAAAAATTGAAATACCAATAGCAAAAACTATAGACTGGGCAACATACATTGATGCTTTTTTATCTTCTTTAGCTCCAATTGAATTGCTTATCAGGGCTGTTGTACCTGCGCCAATACCTACTGCTACTGCGATAGCTATAAAATATATTGGCCAAGATTTGGCAATTGCTGCTAAAGCTTCAGGTGAAATTCTTCCAGCAAAATAAGTGTCTACTAGATTATAAAATGTTTGGAAAAGTGATCCAGTGCTAGCTGGGATAGTTACCTTTCTCAACAATTGCCAAATAGAACCTTTAGTTAAATCCATAAATATTAAAATTCCTTTTGGAATATATGCTTTTTTCCAGCTTTCTTAGCAAGTACAATCTGTCTCTGTCTCATTCTAAATCTAGTTTTTTGCGTCTTTGTGAGTGTGTCATAACATCTATTACAAGAGACACCCTCTTCATATTTTTTTGATTTTTTATCTTTTGGCGATATTGGAGTTCTGCAACCACTACAGATAGAATATGTTCCTAAAACTAAATCGTGTTTAAGGGAAACTCTGTTATCAAAAACAAAACACTCACCTCTCCACAAACTATTTTTTTTCTTTATAGTTTTTAAATAATTTAAAATTCCACCTTTTAACTGAAAGATATTTTTAAATCCCCTTTGAGTTAAATATACTGAGGCTTTTTCACATCGAATTCCTCCAGTACAAAACATAGCAATTGGTTTTTTTTTATCTAATTTATTTAAATATTCAGGAAATTCTCTGAAGTTATCGACTTTAGGATTAATAGCTTTTTTAAAACTTCCTATTTGATACTCGAATGGTTTCCTTGCATCTAAAATAAAAGTATTCCTATTTTTGATAAGATTGTTCCATTTTGTTGGATCAATATGATTTTCTTTTTTAATTTTAGGTGAGATATTTAAACCCATTGGAACGACCTCTTTTTTTATTTTAATCTTAGGTCTGTGAAACGGTTGAAATTTATTTACTGACACATTCTCACTGTCAAAATTTAAAATACCAAACAAACTCTTAATTTTTCTATTCACTAAAGAAATGCTTCTAGACTTTCCAGATATGGTTCCATTAATTCCTTCCTTTGAAATAATGAGAGTTCCTTTAATATTATTATCTTTAAATAACTTTTGAAGAAAAAGTTTATTCTTTTTTAATGACTTTAATTCTTTGAATTTATAAAAACCTAAAATAGTAAACATTATTTTTTAATACAAATAGTTAGTCCATCACCTATGGGAATTATATTTTTTGTAACCCTGTTATCTTTTTTAAGATGATCATTAAATTCTCTTATAATATTAGTAAATTTGTCATTTTTTGATTTATCTGATACCTCACCATGCCATAATACATTGTCAATAATGATTAATCCCCCGCTAACAACCATATTAATGCTTATATCGAAATAGTTAATATAATTTTCTTTGTCTGCATCTATAAATATTAAATCAAACTTTTGATTAGAATTGTTTAATTCTTTTAGGCTATCCATAGCTGGTTTAATGATTTGTTTAATCTTTTTTTCTTTAGCTTTTTCATAAAAAGATTTAGCTTTATTGCAAAATTCAAAATTTTTATCTAAACTAATTAGAATTCCATCAGAGGGTAAAGCTGAAGCCATTGACAAAGCACTAAAGCCAGTGAAACTTCCAACCTCTAATATCTTTTTAGTGTTGGATATTTTAATTATTGTTTGTAGAAATTGAGCTTGAGAAATCGATATTTGTAATCTCTTTTGATCTCCAAGGCTTGTATTATGATCTATTATTTCTTTCTGAATATCAGTCATGTTTTCTGAATGATCAATTATATATTTCTCAAGATTATCGGTTAAATCTATATTTTTAGGCATAATTATTTTTTTAAAAACTTCTTTAAAATTTCATTTGTTAATTGTGGATTTGCCTTTCCACCAGAAGCTTTCATGACTTGACCAACAAAAAATCCAAATAACTTTTCCTTTCCAGCCTTATATTGATCAACTTTTCCCTTATCCTTTTTTAATATTTCGTTAATCAATTTTTCTAATTCTTTAGGGTCACTTTGTTGTTTCATTCCTTTAGACTCAATTATTTTTTTGGGATTGTCGCCACTTTCAACCATAATCTCGAATACTTCTTTCGCTATTCTTCCTGAAATCTCACCTGATTTAATCGACTGAATCAATTCTGCAAAGTCTTTAGCTGAAATAGGAGATTCTGATATATTGAGATTTTTTTCATTTAACATTGCAAATAAGTCTCCCATCATCCAAGTTGCTGTAAGTTTTTTATCCGATATTTTTGCAACTTCTTCATAGTAATTTGAAATTTCTTTTTCAGAAACTAATACATTTGCTTCATAAATGTTTAAACCATAGTCTTTTATAAATCTTTCCTTCTTTTTATCCGGTAACTCTGGAAGAGATTTTTTCAAATCATCAACTAAACTCGGTTCAAGTTTTAGAGGAAGAAGGTCTGGATCAGGGAAATATCTGTAATCATGAGCATCCTCTTTTGATCTCATAGATCTTGTTTCATTTTTTTTCGTATCAAAGAGTCTGGTCTCTTGATCAATTTGCTTGCCACTTTCTAATAATTCAACTTGTCTAGCTGCTTCATATTCTATAGCCATTTGCATGAATTTTATTGAATTAACATTTTTTATCTCACATCGTGTGCCAAATTTTTTATCGCCTATTTTTCTAACAGAGACATTAACATCTGCCCTGAGTGAACCCTCTTGCATGTTTCCATCGCAAGTACCAAGATATCTCATAATGCTTCTTAATTTTTTGATATAAGCGTTTACTTCATCCGGAGACCTAAGATCTGGTTTACTGACAATTTCCATTAAAGCAATCCCTGATCTATTTAAGTCAACATAAGTATTAGATGGATCTAGGTCGTGAATACTTTTGCCTGCATCTTGCTCTAAATGTAGACGTTCGATTCCAATCTGTTTTGATCCATAAGGCATATCTAATAAGACTTTTCCCTCACCTACTATTGGATTTTTGTATTGTGAGATTTGATAACCTTGAGGAAGATCGGCATAAAAATAATTTTTTCTATCAAAAACAGAATAGTTGTTAATTTTAGCATTTAAACCCAAACCAGTTCTTACTGCTTGTTTAACACACTCTTCATTAATTACTGGCAACATTCCTGGAAATGCAGAATCAATTAAACTTACCTGTTTGTTAGGTTCTCCACCAAATTTAGTTGAGGAGCCAGAAAAAAGTTTTGATTTTGATAAAACTTGTGCATGTACTTCAAGTCCAATGATAACCTCATAATTATCTTTATCTCCTTTAATAAAATAATCGAATTTATCTTTGCTCATACCCACCATTTTTTTATTTCATTATTAAATTTACAATTTTTTTCAAATGCATAAGCAATATTAAGAATTTTTTGTTCGTCAAGAACTTTGCCAATTAACTGCAAGCCTAAGGGATAACCTTTATTATCCAAACCAGCTGGAAATGCTATAGCTGGCAAACCAGCTAAGTTGGCAGGAACTGTGAATATATCATTTAAATACATTGAAACTGGATTGTCTGTTTTTTCCCCTATTTTGAAAGCTGAGCTAGGGGTTGATGGAGTTAAAATGGCATCTACTTTTGTAAAATTATCATCAAAGTCTTTTTTTATTAGCTGTCTGACCTTTTGTGCTTTTAAATAATAAGCATCATAATATCCAGAGGATAAGACATAGGTTCCAATTAAAATTCTTCTCTTAACTTCATCACCAAAACCTTCTGACCTTGTGTTTTCATACATTTCAATTAAATCTTTCCCTTTTTTGGACCTGTGTCCATAGCGTACACCATCATATCTAGCTAAATTTGAAGAGGCTTCAGCGGGAGCAACAATGTAATAAGTTGGTAGTGCGTATTTAGTATGAGGCAGAGAAATATCAATTATCTTTGCGCCTAGATCTTTTAAAATTTTTTTCCCATTCTCCCAAAGTTTATCTATCTCTTTAGGCATGTTGTTCACTCTGTACTCTTTGGGAATACCAATTTTTAAACCTTTAATATTATCTTTTAAATTTTTAGAGTATTTCTCTTTTTCTTTTTTTATAGATGTGGAATCTTTTTCATCAAAGCCTGACATTGCTTCAAGCATTAATGAACAGTCAGTTACTGTTTTAGTCATAGGTCCTGCTTGATCTAGAGATGAGGCAAAAGCAACTATCCCCCATCTTGAACATAAACCATAGGTAGGTTTTAATCCTACAGTGCCTGTAAATGAAGCTGGTTGTCTAATTGACCCGCCGGTATCTGTTCCTATTGTTGCAGGTGTTAAATCCGCAGCTAAAGCTGAGGACGAACCGCCTGATGATCCACCGGGTACTAATTTATCGCCAACAGGATTAATTACATTGCCAAAGTGACTCGTCTCGTTAGATGAGCCCATAGCAAATTCATCACAATTCAGTTTGCCCAAAAGAAAAGCGCCATTGTCCCATAAGTTTTTGGTTACAGTAGATTCATAAGTTGGTACAAAATTATTTAATATATTGCTACCTGCTGTTGTTCTAATATTAGATGTGCAAAACAAATCTTTTACTGCTAAAGGAATGCCTGGAAGCAGTTGATCAAAATTAGGGTTATCATCAAATTTTTTTGCATTGTCTAACGCTTGTTCAAAAGCTGTTGTTACGAAAGTATTAAGTTTTTTAGCATTTTCTATATTTTTGATAAATAACTTAGTCAATTCTACTGATGAAATTTCTTTTGATTTTATCTTTTTAATTATTTCGTCTAAGCTTTGATTTGTTATGTCGTTCATTATTCAATAACTTTCGGTACTACAAAAAATTCCTCATTTTTTTTTGGTGAGTTTTTCAATACCTTATCTCTTATTTTTCCATCGCTTATTAAATCCTGCCTTGACCTTAAAGGTTCGTTTAAAATTGAGGACAAAGGCTCTATTTTATCTGTATTTAACTCATTCAATTGCTCAATGAATTTAAAAATGGATGATAGGTCTTTGGCCAAAGCTTCAGATTTTTTCTTATCTAGCGATATTCGTGCTAACTTGCTTACATGAATAATTTTTTCTTTATCTATGACCATTTGTGAAATATGTTAAATATACTAAAAATTAATAACATAAAATATAAAATAAAAATGCTGGATATTGAAGAATTTAGTACAAAACTCCATAAAAATTCAAGATTAATGGGTATAGATCCTGGTAAGAAAAGAATTGGTATTGCTTTATCAGATGAAAACAGGAGAATAGCCACTCCTCACAAGACCATTATCAAGAATAATTTTTCATCATTTATTGTAGATATTAAGAAAATTATTAATGAGTACAATATTGAGGGAATTGTCATTGGAAATCCAATAAACTTAGATGGATCGGATAGTCAGTCTTCTCAATCTGCTAAAGACTTAGCTATAAATCTATCAAAAAATATTTCAAAACCAATCACAATGTGGGATGAAAGGTTATCAAGTGAAGGTGCTTTCAAATTAGCTAGTAATTTAGACATAAATACAAGTAAAAAAATTAAAAAATTAGATGAAAATGCAGCTGCTTTTATTTTACAGGGTGTTTTAGATTTTTTGAAAAAATAGCTTGATATCATAAGTCAAAAGGCCTATAGAGTTGATTTTAATGGCAGTTATTAAAAAAACTAAAGCTATTAAAAATTACCCCAAACACCTCTTAGGTATACAAAATCTTTCCTTTTCAGAAGCAAAAGAAATTTTACATCAAGCAAAAGGGTTTATAAAACTTAATAGAAGTAATTCAAAAAAATTAGACACTCTTAGAGGAAAAACTCAGATTAACCTATTTTTTGAGCCTTCAACAAGAACACAAAGCTCCTTTGATCTTGCTGGTAAAAGATTGGGGGCAGATGTAATGACGATGAACATTGTTAATTCAGCTTTAAAAAAAGGTGAAACTTTAATAGATACGGCAATGACATTAAATGCAATGCACCCAGATATAATAGTTATTCGTCATCAAGACTCTGGTGCACCAAATTTACTTTCTCAAAAAGTTAATTGTTCAGTAATAAATGCTGGTGACGGAAGAAGAGAACATCCCACTCAAGCTCTTTTAGATGCATTAACAATAATAGATAGAAAAGGAAAAATTGAAGGTTTAAAAATAGCAATTTGTGGAGACATTTTACATTCAAGAGTTGCGAGATCTAATATTTATTTAATGAATATGCTAGGGGCTGAAGTTAATGTAATTGCACCAAAAACATTAATGCCAAAATCTATAGACAAATTAGGAGTTAAATCTTTTACAAATATGAAAAAAGGATTGGACTCATGTGATATCGTAATGATGTTAAGATTGCAAAATGAAAGGATGCAGGGATCATTTTTGCCCTCTAAAAGAGAGTATTATGAATATTTTGGTTTAACACCAGAAAAACTTAAATTTGCAAAAAATAATGCATTAGTAATGCACCCCGGACCGATGAATAGAGGCGTAGAAATAGACACTAAACTTGCAGATAATATAAATGTTAGTTTAGTTAAAGAACAAGTTGAACTTGGTGTCGCAATAAGAATGGCGTGCCTAAAAATATATTGTAAAAAATGAAAGAGAAAATATTAATTAATGCAAGAATAGTTGATCCATCACAAAAATTAGATTGTATTGGTGGTTTAATAATAGATTCTAATGGAAAAATTAAAGCAATCGGCAAAAATATAAATAAAAATATTGCATCTAAAAATGCAGAGATAATTGATATAAAAAAAAATATCTTAATTCCTGGGATAGTTGATATGAAAACATTTGTAGGTGAACCTGGATATGAATATAAAGAAAATTTTAGAACATTAAGTCAGGCAGCATTATCCGGTGGCGTTACATCCGTAGTTTCTATGCCTAATACAAAACCAGTTATTGATAATGTTTCGATGGTAGATTTTATAATGCGAAGAGGAAGGGACAAAGCTAAAATAAATATTTATCCTTGTGCAGCTCTTACAAGAAATATTGACGGAAATTCAATGACAGAATTCGGTCTATTATCTAGCAGAGGAATAATTGGTTTTACCGATGTAATAAGAACAATTCAAAATACATCTATTATGGCTAGAGTGATGAATTATGCCTCTGATATGGGAGTTTTAATTATGCAACATGCTCAAGATTATGAACTATCAAAAGATGGACTTGTTAATGAAGGAGAAATTTCAACAAGATTAGGATTGAGCGGTATACCAACTATTGCTGAAAAAATAATAATTGAGAGAGATCTATCTTTATTAGAGGAATATCCTTGCAGATATCATATAAATCAAATTTCAGCGATGAAATCACTGGAAGTAATTAAAAAAAATAAACTTAGTGGTAAAAAATTTACAGTAGGTGTCTCGATTAACAATCTTTCACTAAATGAAAATGATATTGGTGATTTTAAAACTTTTTTAAAATTGTCTCCTCCTTTGAGATCAGAAAAAGATAGAGTTGCATTAATAAATGGTATTAAAGAGGATTTAATTGACGTAATAGTCTCAGATCATAAACCTGAAGATGAAGAGTCTAAAAGGCTACCATTTTCACAAGCAGCTACTGGTGCAATTGGAGTTGAAACATTATTGCCTTTAGCTTTAGAACTTTACCATAACGAGTCACTCGAATTAAGCAAAATAATACAATCTTTAACTATCAATCCATCTAAAATACTGAATATAAAAAAGGGCTCACTTAAAAAGGGTTTTGATGCAGATATATGTATTTTTGATCTGAACAAACCTTGGGTTATAAAAAGCGAAGAATTAAAATCAAAGTCTAAAAATACAGCTATTGAGGATAGAAAACTACAAGGAAAAGTTTTGATGACTTTTTTAAATGGTGAGTTAGTATTTAATCAACAGTGAATTCAGATTTAACAGTTATAATTTTTTATTCGTATTTATTAGGGTCAATACCCTTTGGTTTGATTATTACCAGATTGTTTTTAAAACAAGATGTGAGGAAAATTGGTTCTGGTAATATTGGAGCAACAAACGTTTTAAGGACTGGAAAAAAATCATTAGCAATTTTAACTTTATTTCTTGATATATTAAAAGGTTATATATGTATTTATTTTACTTTAGTAAACTTTCCAGAATTTATTCATTTGGCTGCTTTAATATGTTTGTTAGGTCATATTTTTCCAATATGGTTGAAACTTAAAGGCGGCAAAGGAGTAGCAACTTATCTTGGTATACTTTTAGCTTTATCTTTTGAACTTGCCTTGATCTTTAGTATTTCTTGGTTATTAATTTTATACATTACTAAATATTCTTCTTTGTCCTCAATACTAAGTTCTTTAAATGTTTTTTTATTTTCTTTTTATTCTACCTTAATTTACCCAGATTTTATTTACCTTACTTTTTTTATTATTATACTCTTCGCACATAGAGAAAATTTAGTAAGGTTAAAAAACAAAACTGAACGTAAAATTAAACTTTAAAATCAACGTTTATTATACTTTAGTTTGACAAAAACGTTTATTTTTGTCAGTAAAGTCAATTATAATGAATCTTGTTATTGTAGAAAGTCCAGCAAAAGCAAAAACTATAAACAAATATCTAGGAAAAGATTACATTGTTTTAGCTAGTTACGGACATGTTAGAGATCTTCCGTCTAAGAATGGATCTGTCGATCCAGAAAATAATTTTAAGATGGAATGGGAATTAGATAGCTTTTCAAAAAAATACGTTAAAGAAATTACTGAAGCAGCAGCTGGGTCTGAAAGAATTATTTTAGCTACTGACCCGGATAGAGAAGGTGAAGCTATTGCCTGGCATGTTAGAGAAATACTTGAAAGTAAAAAACTTTTAAAAGGTAAAAAAGTTGAGAGAGTTGTATTTAATGAGATTACAAAAAAAGCTGTCACTAATGGAATAAATAATCCAAGAGAAATTGAGTCCTTGTTAGTTAATGCCTACATGGCAAGAAGAGCTTTGGACTACCTTGTTGGTTTCAATATATCTCCAATTTTGTGGACTAAACTTCCAGGTTCAAAGTCTGCTGGTCGTGTTCAATCAGTTGCTTTAAGATTAATAACTGAACGTGAGCATGAGATTGAACTTTTTAAACCAGAGGAATTTTGGACTATTTCTAGTAACTTTAAATATGATGACGAGCTTATAAAATCTAAACTAACTATTTTTGATAAAAATAAAGTAGAAAAATTTACTTTTAAAAAGAAAGCTGACTCTGAAAGTGCGCTAAATGTAATTAAAAAACTATCTTATAAGATAAGTGATGTCTCTTCTAAAGTATATCGAAGAAACCCACTAGCTCCTTTTACTACATCTACGTTACAACAAACAGCATCTGGTAAGTTTGGTTTTGGAGCATCCAGAACAATGCAAATCGCTCAAAGACTTTACCAAGGAATAGACATCGAAGGAGATACTGTTGGTCTTATTACGTATATGAGAACAGACGGAACTCAAATTTCTCATGAAGCAATATCAGATTTTAGAAGTTTTATAACTAAAAATCATGGGAAAGAATATCTTCCGGAAACACCTAATAGTTATAAAGGAAAAAAAGCAAAGAATGCTCAAGAAGCTCATGAAGCTATAAGACCAACCGATGTTTCTAGAGAGCCTTCTCAAATGAAAAAATATTTAAGCACCGATCAATCTAAGCTTTATGAGTTAATCTGGAATAGAGCTGTATCTTCACAAATGAATCCTGCTGAATTTGATAGAAAAAGTATAACTATAGAATCTGAAAACAAAAATATTACTTTTAAAGCAAATGGATCTACCGTTAAATTTGAAGGATATTTAAAAATCTATAAATTTGATGAAAAAGATGAAGATCTTAAAAATATTTTACCTCAAGTCAAAGTTGGAGATAAAGTTTCTATAAAAGAAATAATAGATGATCAGCATTTTACTGATCCGCCTCCAAGATATTCAGAGGCTAGTCTAGTTAAAAAAATGGAAGAATTAGGAATAGGACGTCCTTCTACTTATGCAAGTATAATATCTGTTTTATCTACTAGAAATTATGTAGAATTATTAAATAAAAGATTTCATCCTACAGACCGTGGTAAATTACTATCTGCTTTTCTTGAAAAATTATTTTCTAAATATGTTGACTATAATTTTACTGCAGATTTAGAAAATCAATTAGATGAGATTACCAGTGGTAAAGTTGATTGGGTAAAAGTTTTAGATGGTTTTTGGAGGGACTTTTACTCTAACGTTGGTAAAGTAAAAGAGAAAAGAACTAGAGAAGTTCTAGATCTTTTAAATGAAAGTCTAGGCGATCTTGTTTTTGAAAGAGACGACAATGATACTATTGATAGAAAATGTAAGCATTGCAATACAGGTGAGCTGAGTCTTAAAAACAGTTTTAGAGGTGGTGCATTTATAGGTTGTTCTAATTACCCGGAATGTAAGTTTACTAGACCATTATCTAAAACTAAAGCATCGCAACAACTTAATCTTGCTGAACCTAAACTTATTGGAAAAAACGATTTTGGCAAAGATATCTTTCTTAAAAATGGTCGTTTTGGTCCGTACTTACAATTTGAGATTGAGGCTGCAGAATTAAATCAAAAAAAAATTAAAAAATCAAAAAAGAAAAAGGAAAATGAAAACTTAAAAAATGTGTCTATACCAAAGGGTCTCTTGATTGAAAATATTGATTTAGAAAAGGCTAAATATCTTTGTTCTTTGCCTAGAGTAATAGGTAAACATCCTGATTTGAATGAAGACATTACTGTCAACGTCGGTAGATTTGGTCCTTATTTAAAATGTTCAAATAAGTCTGCAAGAATTGAAAGTGTTGATGAAATATTCACAATAGGTCTTAATAGAGCAATAACTTTAATCTCTGAAGCTAAACCTGGTAGAATATCTTCTTCAGAAATTAAGAATCTTGGAGAACATCCCGAAGATAAAAAACCTGTTAAAGTTATGAAAGGTCAGTATGGTCCATATATCAAGTATAAATCTTTAAACGCTACTATACCTGAAGATAAAGACCCAAGTGAACTGACGATGGAAGAAGCTTTAATCTTAATTGAAAAAAGAAAAGAATATGATAAGTCTAAAAAGAAAAGGAGAAAATAATGAAATATATTATTATAGGTCTAATATTTACACTAACTTTAATTTTAAATATTTCTGCTAAAGAAAAATGTGATAGACCATGGAAATTAGGAGACCCCCTAGTAGGACCATGCAAATATGACCAGAAAACAAAAAAACTTAAGTTGCCAGATAATAAAACAGTTTCTAACTTAGGAGAAAAAGCTTCTAGCTTAGGCGGCAAAGCAAAGTCTGCGGGTAAAAAGATTTTAGATAAATTAAATACAGAGTCAACACTAACCGATGTGCTTTTTAAAAAGGATTGATGAGTATTGAAGATCAACTTAAGAAGCTCAAAATCAAATTACCAAATGCTCCTGCCCCTGTTGGTTCTTATGCGGCTTTCAAAAAAGTAAATAACCTAGTATTTATATCGGGTCAGATTAGCATAGATGAGGGTGGTAAAATTTTAAAGGGGAAAGTTGGAAAGGACTTAAAACTAGAAGATGGAATAAAAGGTGCTCAATTGTGTTGTTTAAATATATTAGCTCAATTGAAAAAAGCATGTAATGAGGATTTGAACAAAGTTAAAAACTGTATTCAAATAGCAGGGTATATAAATTCATCTAGTGATTTTATTGATCAGGCGAAGGTATTAAATGGCGCATCAGAATTATTAACAAATATCTTTGGTGAAATAGGTATTCATTCAAGAGCTGCTTTAAGCGTAAATTCTCTACCATTAGGTGCTGCTGTAGAAATAGTCTCTATTTTTGAAATTAATTAATATTCGATCTGCCAACTGAATAATATTTAATTTTTTTTCTAATCATATCATCTTGATTATAAAGATTTCTCAAATCATATAATTTAAAATTTTTATTTTTGACCAATTTTTTAAAATCAATACTTTTAAACTCGTCCCATTCAGTATGAAGAATTACTAGATCAGATTTTCTGCAAACTTTGCCTATATTATTATAGTATTTAAGATTTTTAAATTTATCAAAAATCTTTTTCTTTCCTGATGGATCGTAATAGGAAACTAAAGCACCTTTTTTTAGTAAATAAGGTATCATTATTAAACTACTAGAGTCTCTCATATCATCAGTGTTGGGTTTAAAAGTAACGCCTAGCACTGATATCTTTTTATGTTTGAGATTTTTTCCCAAAATTTTTTCTACTCTTCTTGCCAGAAGCAATTTTCTGTTATGATTTGATCTTATTACTGATTTAACTATTGATAAATTTATGTTTTGTTTATCACCGGTAACTACCAATCCCTTTGTGTCTTTAGGAAAACATGAGCCACCGTATGCTGGTCCAGCTCTCAAAAACCTTCCACCTATTCTATTGTCACTACCCATTCCTAGTGAAACTTCTTCAACATTGATCTCCAATTTTTCACATAAATTAGCTAACTCATTTATAAATGTAATTTTAGTCGCCAGAAAAGCATTTGATGCATATTTGATTAACTCTGCTCCACGTCTTGAAGTAGTAAAAAACTTAGCTCCTTTTGCAATCAAAGGCTGATATAGCTTTTTCATAATATTAAATACTTTCTTGTTATTTGAACCAACGACAATTCGATCAGGAAATCTGAAATCTCGAATTGCCTCTCCTTCCCTTAAAAATTCTGGGTTAGAAATAACTTCAAAGTTTTTATTTCTTTTTTTTTTAAGAATTTTTTCAATTTGATCTCCTGTTCCAACAGGCACTGTTGATTTTGTAACTATAATTTTTTTCTTTTTTATTAGTTTAGAGATTTGTGAAATGACATTATAAACATATTTTAAATCAACTGACTTAGAACCTTTTTTTGTGGGCGTTCCTACGCAAATGAAAATAATATCAGATTTATGCACTGCTTCTGCGAGATTAGATGTAAAAATAAGTCTACCCGCTTTAAAATTTCTTTTAACCAATTCACTTAAACCAGGTTCATATATAGGTATTATTCCTTTGTTTAAATTTTTAATTTTATTTAAATCTTTATCTATGCAATAAACTTGGTTACCTAAATCTGAAAAACATGTACCGCTTACAAGCCCAACATATCCTGTTCCAATCATACATAATTTCATAAATTTAATTTTTTTTTGAAATTTTTAAGTTTGAGTCGATGTATCCATCTAAAGTTCCGCAATCAATATATTTACCTTTAAATATATTGCCAAAGAACTTTTCACGTTTTTGAATCAAAGTTCTTATAGCATCCGTTATGTGAATCTCGCCACCTTTACCTCTTTTCTGATTTCTCAAAACACTTATTATTTTTTTGGGCAAAATATACCTACCGATTATGGCAAAATTTGATGGAGCTTCACTTCTGCTTGGTTTTTCAATAACTTTATTAATTAAAAAGGAATTTTTTGTTTTATCGGTAAACCCAAGAATGCCCCATCTTGATACAGTTTTAATGTTTACTTTTTTTGTAGCTATGATTGCACTCCTTTTTTTTTTATGTAAAGCAATCATTTCTTTTGAACAATTTTTTTTTATAATTAAATCATCAGCTAATAACATTAGAAAATATTTCTCTTTTAGATATTTTTTGCACTTTAAGACAGCATCTCCAGTTCCCTCTGGCTTGTTCTGGTAAACAAACTTTATCATTTTTTGATACTTTTTAATCCGTTGAAATACTTGTTTTAGTTTTTTATCATTTTTTTTCTTTTTTATAATTTTTTTATAAAATTTATCATTAAAGAAATATTTCTTTATGCTCGGTCTATTTTTAGGCACTACAAAGATAAACTGTTTAATACCAGCATCTATACATTCTTCTAAAATATATTCTAGATTGGGCTTGCCGTTTATAGGTAATAATTCTTTGGGAATTACACTCGTTAAGGGTAGCAATCTGGTGCCTAGACCTGCTAGTGGAATAATTGCTTGCTTTATCATATGATACTTTTACTTATTATCATTAGAATTTACAAATGAAAATATTTAAAAACAAAAGGAAACTTCAAAGAGAAATTATAAAAATAAAAAATATTTCCTTTGTTCCCACAATGGGAAGTATTCATAAAGGCCATGAAAAACTTATAAACATAGCAAAACGAAGATTTAAAAAGGTACTGGTAAGTATTTATGTTAATCCCAAACAATTCAATTCTCGAGATGATTTTAGAAGTTATCCACGTAATATAAAAAAAGATATTAATGCTTTAAAAAGGCTAAAAGTAGATTATTTGTACATACCTAATTATTCCGATGTTTTCTTTTTTAAGCCTAAAAAACAAATTTATCTCCACAGTTTTAGTAAAAAGTTATGTGGAAAATTAAGAAAGGGACATTTTAAAGGTGTCATAAATGTAATAAATAGATTTTTAGAGATTATAAAACCAAAATATATGCTTTTAGGCAAAAAAGATTTTCAACAGTTATATTTGATCAAAAAACATATAGAGAAAAATAAAATACCTACAATAGTAATACCTTGCAAAACAGTAAGAAATAAAAATGGCACTGCTTTATCATCAAGAAATAATAATCTTAAAAAAGATGAATTAATTAAACTTGCTAAGATTATAAAAAAAATTAAAAAAAGTAAAAAGTCTATTAATAAGTCAAAAATTTTAAAAATTTTAAATGAAATGTCTGTTAAAAAAGTTGATTATGTAGAGTTCTTAAATTTAAATAGTTTAAAAACTCCTGTTAACACAAAAACAAAATTTAATATATTTGTAGCTTTTTATATTGGAAAAACCAGATTAATTGATAATTTCTAGTTTAAAAAGAAATAAGATCCAATTCCTAAAAAAGATAAAAACCCAATGACGTCTGTTATTGTTGTTACGAAAACACTAGATGCAAGAGCTGGATCTATATTTAATTTTTTAAGAGAAACAGGTACTAAAATTCCAAATAAGCCAGCTACTATCATATTTAAAATCATGGCAACAGCAATAAGTATAGATAAGTCTAAATTATTGAACCAAAATTCTACAATTATTCCAGCAATTATTGCAAAAATAATTCCATTTAAGACTCCTATAACAAATTCTTTTGTAACTATTTTTAAAAAGTTTCCTGAATAAATTTCTTTTTTTGCGATAGCTCTTATTGTGACAGCAAGTGTTTGCATACCTGCATTCCCGCCCATAGATGCAACAATAGGCATCAACACAGCTAGTGCTACTACTTTTTCTATATCTTCCTGAAAAAAACCTATTACTACTGATGCAATAACTGCTGTAAATAAATTTAATAATAACCAAGTAAATCTTCTTTTGGTTTTTTTAATAACTCCATCAGTAATTTCTTCGTCTCCTACTCCTGCTAATCTTAATACATCTTCATCAGCTTCTTCTTGAACCACAGTAACAACGTCATCAGCTGTTATCATACCAATTAATTTATTTTCTTTATTTACTACGCCTGCAGAAACAAGGTTATAGTTTTCAAATGTAAGACCTACTTCCTCTTTATCCATATTAACCGAAATTAAAACAGGTATCTCCCTCATAATTGAATTCATTTTAGAGTCTCTCGAAGTTCGTAAAACCCTTGAAGATGGAACTGTTCCGACGGGTTTAAAATTTTTATCTACTATAAAAATTTCAAGAAATTCCTCTGGTAATTCTTTATTTTCTCTCAAATAATCTATAGTTTGACCAACTGTCCAATCACTAGGTACAGCTGTAAATTCTCTCTGCATTATTCTAGCAGCAGAGTCTTCAGGATAACTTAATCCTTCTTCTAGAAGAAATTTATCCTGGGGTGATAATTTCTCTAAAATCCTATACTTTTTTTTTTCTTCTATTTTTTCTAAAATTTGAAGAGCATTATCGGACTCTAACTTATGTAATATTTTAGCAATAGACTCAGGGGTAAGAAGAATAAGCACCTCAGACTGAAGCGACTCGTTTAATTCAACAAAAATTTCAGGGTCAATTGTAAATGCCTCTATTTCTATTAATTTATTTCTTGTTTCTGTATCAAGATTTTCTATTAAATCTGCTACATCGGCAGCGTGTAAATCTTCTAAAGTTTGATTAATAAATGCAACATCATTAGCTTTTATTTTTTTACTAAAGAGATTGATAAAATCTTTATTAAAATCAACATTTACTTTTTGTTTACCGACTGATTTTACTAAACTCATAATTCACCTGATTATTTTAATTTTTGAGACTTTTAGTTTATCTAATGATAAAATTCAATTTAAAATGGACGTAGAATTTAAAATTAGTAAAAAACCAATAAATTATAAGAAAGCACTACTCTTTCTAGGAAAAAGGGTTGAAAAAGTAAAAAAAGGTGGTCGTGAGTTAGTATGGATTTTAGAACATCCTACAACTTATACGGCAGGAATTAGATCTGAAAATAAAGACATACTAGATAAATCTATTAAAATTTTAAAAACTAATCGCGGGGGAAAAATAACATTTCACAACCCTGGTCAAAAAATAATTTATTTTGTTATTAATTTAAATAAAAGAAAAAAAGATATAAGAAATCTAGTGACTCAAATAGAAAATGTTATTATAAGTTTTTTGAGACTTTATAAAATAAGATCGTATTCAGATAGAAAAAAAATTGGAATATGGGTTAAAAATAAAAAAATAGCAGCAATTGGTATACGTGTTTCTAATTGGATAGCATATCACGGATTTTCTATTAATATCAAAAACAATCTTAGTGGGTATAAAAAAATTGTTCCTTGCGGTCTAAACAATGAAAATATTACTTCTATTAAGAAAGAAAAAAAAATTACAATTAAAAATATAGATTTTAATTTAATAAAATCATTTCGTAAATATTTAAAGAAAATTTAAAACTGCTTTTTTATTAAGTTATCAAATTCTTGATTATATTTAGCCTCAAAATTATATTTTACATCGTTAATCATAAATTTTAATTTTGAAGCATGAAGCATAAGATTATTATTTTTAAATTTAATGAATTTATTGACAGAATATTTGTTATCTCCTACTATGGGATTTCCAAGATTAAATAATTGCTTTCTCAATTGATGTTTTCTTCCAGTAATTGGTTTTAGTTCTAATAAAGAATATTTTTCAGAATTTTTTATTATTTTTAAATGTGTAATAGCTTTTTGTATTACTTTTTTATTGTTTTGATAAGTAACAAGGTTATCTTCCAGAGTTTTTTTATTTTTTGGTATTTCACCATGAACTATAGCTAAATAATTTTTGTGTATTTTCCTAATTCTAAATAAGGAAGTAAATAGTTGAGCATATTCTCTATTTTTAGCAATTATTAGAACACCTGATGTTTCTTTATCAAGTCTGTGAACTATATATGCTTTTTTATTTTCAAAATATTTTGTACTACTTAACAAATCAGTTATATTTTTAAATGATTTAGTGCCTCCTTGAACTGGTATTCCACTTGGTTTATTTATAACAATAAAATTATCATTATCTTCTATAATAAAATCACCATATGTTTTTTTTTCTTTTTTGGTTGCTTTATATTTATTAATATTTTTTTTTAAGTCGATTGGTTTAATTTCAGAGATATTAAATACCTCTATAGTATCGTTCATTTGCACTCTGTAAGATGTTTTGGTTTTTTTTTTATTAACTTTAATTTTTTTTTTTCTTATTATCTTTTCGATTAGAGATTGAGGAATATTTAAAACTTTAGCTTTAAACCACTTGTCTAATCTTGAATTATGATAATCTCTTTCAATTATGTACTTTTGGAGCATTTAGAGGTTTAACTTTAGTTATTTTTTTGCCGTTTTTGAAACTGTATCTGTTTTTTTCT
>NTJN01000006.1 GCA_002457515.1 Pelagibacterales bacterium MED-G40
ATATTTCTCATAGTTTGTTACAATTAAATATATGAATTTTGAGAATGAATTAATACCAGGAGTTTTAATAAAAAGATACAAACGTTTTTTTGTAGATATCAAAGTAAAAAATAAAATAATTACGGCTCACTGTCCTAACTCAGGATCTATGATGGGTCTTTTAAAAAAAGGAAATAAAGTTTGGTTTACTGAGTCAAATAATAAAAAAAGGAAATTGAAATATACGGTTCAAATAATAGAGGTTGACGGTAAAAAAGTTGGTGTAAATACGCATCTAACTAACAAAATTGTTTTAGAAGCTTTAAAAAAAAATTATATTAAAGAACTACCTAGATCTTTAAAAATTTACCCTGAACAAAAATTTGGAGACAAAACAAGATTTGATTTTTTAATAAATGAAGAAAATTGCAAATCTTATCTTGAAGTAAAAAATGTAACTTTAGTAAGAAGTAAAAATATTGCCGAATTTCCAGATGCTATTACCGAAAGAGGCAAAAAACATTTAAAAGAATTAACTAAAGCAATTCAATTGGGTTATAAATCTTATATTCTTTATGTGATTCAAAGGGAGGACTGCAAAATGTTTAAAATAGCTAGTGATATTGATCCCGAATATTTTGAAATATTAACAAATTCGATTGGAAAGAATGTAAAAGTTCTTTGCTATGATTGTAAATTTTACTCAAAAGGAATAAAACTGAATAAACAAATAAAATTAAAAATTAATGAGTGATAAATTTCAAGAAGCATTTGCAAAAACTCGAATTGCTGGATCTGTTGCTTCAGGTGCGTTGGATGAGTTGTCAAAATTTATTGAACCTGGAATTAGTACGAATAAAATAGACAATTTATGTTACGAGTTTATAAATGACAATGGGGCTTTCTCTGCTCCTTTATTTTATAGAGGCTTTCCTAAAACTTGTTGTACTTCAGCCAATCATATTGTTTGTCACGGCATTCCAAGTGATAAAATTTTAAGAGAGGGAGATATAATAAATGTAGATGTAACTGCTTTTAAAGATGGATGGCATGGTGATACAAGTAGAATGTTTTATGTGGGAGAAGTATCAGTAAGAGCTAAAAAACTTGTTGAAACAACTTACGAAGCAATGATGAAAGGTATTGAAGTTTTAACATTAAATTCTCATTTAGGAAATATAGGTGAAGCGATACAAAATTATGTTGAAAAAAAAGGATTCTCAGTTGTCAGAGATTTTTGTGGACACGGGATTGGTGAAGTTTTTCATAAAGAGCCTAATGTACTACATTACGGTATAAAAGATGTGGGGAAAAAACTCGAAGTCGGTATGATATTTACTATTGAACCAATGATTAATGAAGGAGTGTATGAAACAAAAGTATTAAATGACGGCTGGACTGCTGTTACTAAAGATAAAAAATTATCTGCACAATTTGAACACACTATTGGCATAACAAATGATGGATACGAAATTTTTACCGCGTCAAAAAAAGGTTTAAACTTTCCTCCATATAAATAATGATAGATAGATACTCCAGAAAAGAGATGAAGGCAATTTGGGATGAGGAAAACAAATTTAGCATTTGGCTTAAAATTGAATTAGCTGCTGCTGAAGCCATGGAAAAACTTAAAATTATTCCAAGAGGTGTAGTTAAGAAAGTAAAATCAAAAGGCAAAATTAATGTTAAAAGAATTTTAGAAATTGAAAAAAGTGTTAAACATGATGTTATCGCTTTTCTAACTTCTATAACTGAAAAAGCAGGAAAAGAAGCTAGATACTTACATAAAGGTATGACGTCATCAGATGTATTGGATACTTGCTTTAATCTTCAGCTTAAGCAGTCTGGAGAAATATTACTTAAAGATATCGACATTTTGCTTAAAACAATTAAAAAACAATCTCTTAAACATAAATTTACTTTATGCATAGGCAGAAGTCATGGAATACATGCTGAACCTATTACTTTTGGTTTAAAACTTTTAACTTTTTATCAAGAATTTATTAGAAATAAAAAAAGATTAGAAGCCTCAATAAAAGAAATATCTACGTGCGCAATATCTGGAGCAGTTGGCACATTTGCAAATATAGATCCAAGAGTTGAGCAGTATGTTGCAAGAAAATTAAATCTTTCTATAGAGCCAATCTCAACACAGATTATTCCTAGAGATAGACATGCACAATTTTTTGCTACTCTAGCAATAATTGCTAGTTCTGTTGAGAGGTTTGCAATTGAAATCAGACATCTACAAAGAACTGAAGTTTTAGAAGTAGAAGAATTTTTTGGAAAAAAACAAAAAGGATCATCTGCTATGCCACATAAAAGAAACCCAATTTTAAGTGAGAACCTAAGTGGTTTAGCTCGTTTGGTTAGAGCTAATGTAATACCAGCATTAGAAAATATACCTTTATGGCACGAAAGAGATATTTCTCACTCTAGTGTTGAACGAAATATAGGCCCAGACTCAACTATTGCTCTTGATTTTGCTCTGAATAGATTAAATGGAATTGTACAAAACTTAAATATATATCCAAAAAATATGATTAAAAACTTGAATTTGACAAATGGCCTATTTTTTTCACAAAGAGTGATGATTGAATTAACAAATACCGGTTTTACTAGAGAAGAAGCATATAAGTTAGTTCAAAAAAATGCTATGCAATCATGGCATAATAAAACCTCTTTTTACGCAAATATTGCAAATGATAACAAAATTAATAAAAAAATACCTGTTAATAAATTAAAAAAACTATTTAATTTTAGTTATCATACCAAAAAAATTAATATAATTTTTAAAAGAAGTTTAAAAAAATAATTTCATGAACAAAGGTAAAAAACTATACGAAGGTAAAGCTAAGATCATTTACGAAACCTCTGAAAAGGGTTTGGTGGTTCAGCACTTTAAAGATGATGCTACTGCTTTTAATAATTTAAAAAAAGCAAATGTAGAGGGTAAAGGTGTTTTAAATAATAGAATATCTGAACACATCTTATCAAATATAAGCCAGTGTGGAATAAAAACACATCTTGTTAAAAGATTAAATATGAGAGAACAACTTATAAAGCATGCTGAGATCTTTCCCCTAGAGTTTATTGTAAGGAATATAGCAACTGGTTCTCTTTCAAAAAGACTTGGTATTGCTGATGGTACAATTCTTGAAGAACCGTTGTTTGAATATTGTTTAAAAGATGATGATTTAGGTGATCCTTTAATTGCTAAAGAACATATATATGCATTTGGATGGGCAAAAGAAGATGAGATAAAAGAAATAGACAAAATGACTTTTAGAATAAATGATATTTTGCAAGGAATGTTTAGAGGTGTTGGAATTAAATTAGTAGACTTTAAACTAGAATATGGAAAAGTTTGGAATAAAGATAAACAAGAAATTGTTTTAGCTGATGAAATAAGCCCTGATACTTGTAGATTGTGGGACATTAAAAGTGAGAGAAAACTAGATAAGGATAGATTTAGAAAAGATTTGGGTAACATTGTTCAAGCATATCAAGAGGTAGCTAGGCGTTTGGGAATAATGCCCGAAGAGACAAACATAAGCGAAGTAAAAGAGTTTGCTAAAACCACTTCTATTAAATTCAAAAAAAAATAAATTGAAATTTGCAGTTACAGTCACTTTGAAAAAAGATGTACTTGACCCTCAAGGAAAAGTTGTTCAACAAACTTTAAGAAATATGGGAATGATAACACTTAAAAACTTGAGACAGGGTAAATACTTTGAGGTTGATGTAAATGAAGATAATGAAGAAACTGCGAAAAATAAAGTTGATGAGATGTGCAAAAAACTGCTAGTAAATCTTATAATTGAGGATTTTACTATTTCCAAACTATAAAAATGAATTCTTCTGTAATAGTTTTTCCCGGCTCTAATTGCGATAGAGATATAGCTGTAGCATTAGAAAAATTGCAATTTAAAAACAAAATGGTTTGGCATAAAGATACTGAATTACCAAAATCAGATTTAATAGTTATACCAGGTGGATTTTCATATGGTGACTATTTAAGATCAGGAGCGATTGCAGGAAAATCACTAATTTTAAAGGAAGTAATTCGAGCTTCAGAAAAAGGATGTCCTATTCTTGGTGTTTGTAATGGTTTTCAAATACTAATAGAGACAGGATTATTAAAGGGTACCTTATTAAGAAATAAAAATTTAAAATTTTTATCAAAAGATGTTTATCTTAAAATTTTAAATATTAAAAACAAATTTTGTAATAAGTATACTCTTAATCAAGTAATAAAATTAAATATTGCACATAACGAAGGAAACTACTTTACTAACGAAGAACATTTAAAAAAACTAGAAGACCTTGAGCTAATTCCATTTAAATATTGTAATGAAAAAGGAGTTATAGATGAAAATAATAATCCAAATGGTTCATTAAATAATATAGCAGGTATCTTTAATGAGAATAAAAATATTTTAGGTATGATGCCTCATCCTGAAAGAATGATAAATAAATTATTTTCTGGTGATGATGGGATAAATCTTTTTTCGAGTTTAATGAATTAAATGAAAATTTCAAATGACATAGTTGAAAAACATGGTCTTAAACTAGAGGAGTATGATTTAATTAAGAATTTAATGGAAAGAGAGCCTAACTTATTAGAATTAGGTATTTTTTCCGCAATGTGGAATGAGCATTGTTCTTATAAATCGTCAAAAATTCATCTAAAAAAACTTCCAACAAAAAACTCTTGTGTGATACAGGGTCCTGGTGAAAATGCAGGTGTTATAGATATAGGAGATGATGACGCTATAATCTTTAAAATTGAAAGTCATAATCACCCATCTTTTATTGAGCCCTATCAGGGAGCAGCTACAGGAGTTGGTGGAATACTACGAGATGTGTTTACTATGGGTGCAAGACCAATAGCTTTACTAAATTCGATTCATTTTGGAGATCCAAAAAATAAAAAGACCAGAAACCTTCTTCATGGAGTTGTGTCAGGAATAGGTGGTTATGGAAATTGTATAGGCATCCCAACAGTTGCTGGTGAAACAAAATTTAATAGCACTTATAACGAAAACATACTTGTAAATGCAATGGCTGTTGGTCATGCAAATAAAAACAAAATCTTTTATTCCAAAGCAAAGGGTATAGACAAATCTGTTGTTTATGTTGGTTCAAAAACAGGAAGAGACGGTATTCATGGAGCTTCAATGGCTTCAGCAGAATTTGATGAAAATTCCGAAGAAAAAAAACCTACAGTACAAGTTGGCGATCCATTCACTGAAAAACTACTAATGGAAGCATGTCTTGAGTTAATGAAAGATAAATCAATTATTTCTATTCAAGATATGGGTGCGGCTGGCCTTACCTCTTCAAGTGTAGAAATGGCGTCAAAAGGAAACTTAGGTATAGAAATTAATTTAGAAAAAGTACCTTGTAGAGAAGATAAAATGACACCATATGAAATTATGCTTTCTGAAAGTCAGGAAAGAATGCTTTTAATAATAGACGAAAAAAAAGAAAAAAGTGCTGAAAAGATTTTTAGAAAGTGGGATTTAGATTTTGTTGTTATTGGAAAAACTATTGAGGAAAAAAAATTAAAGCTCAATCATAATGATCAAAAGGTTGCTGATATACCAATTGATGCTCTAGCAAGTAAAGCTCCATTATATGATAGAAAATGGAATAAAACAAAGTTACCGGAAAAAAAAGTAAAATTTAATACTTTAAAAAAAATCAAATTTGAAGATACGCTTATTAAAATTTTGTCTTCATGCAATCAATCAAATAAAAATTGGGTAACTGAACAATATGACCAAATGGTTATGGGTGATACATTGCAAAGATCTGGCTCTGACTCAGCTCTTATTAAAATACATAATAAAGATAAGGCAGTAGCTGTTACTGTTGACTCGTCAGCAAATTATTGTAAATCGCATCCATTCACTGGTGGAAAACAAATTGTTTGTGAATCTTGGAGAAATCTTATTTCAGTTGGAGCGAAACCACTAGCTATAACAAATTGTTTGAACTTTGGTAATCCAGAAAATCCAGATGTAATGGGGCAGTTTGCAGAGGCAGTTAGTGGCATGAAAGAAGCCTGTGAATTTTTAGATTTTCCAGTTGTTTCGGGAAATGTTTCTTTTTATAACGGCACAAATCAGAGGAACATCTACCCCACTCCAGTTATTGGAGGTGTCGGGATATTAAATAAAATGAATTATAAGAAAAACCATATTCTAAAAAAAGAAAGCAATCTTGTTCTGATAGTGGGAAAAACTTTTGGTCATTTATATCAAAGCGTTTTTTTTGAAGAAATTTACTCATTATTTGACGGACCACCACCTGAAGTCAATTTACTAAATGAAAGAAATAACGGTAAAATGGTTCTAGATCTTATAAAAAAAAATTTAGTTAGCTCTATTCACGATATTTCTGCTGGAGGACTGATAATTGCTTTATCAGAAATGTGCATTGGATCTGAACTTGGTATAAAAATTGAAAAACCAAAAAAGATGCGTAATTTGTTCGAGTATTTTTATGGAGAAGATCAAGGAAGATATGTTATTGAAATTGAGGCAACAAACTTAAATAAAGTACAAAAACTACTAAAAGAAAATAATATCTTTAATGATGTTATTGGAAAAGTTCAAAAAGACTACTTTGAATTATCTGATGAGTTTAAAATTAATATAAAAGAACTATATAATCTTAATAATAAATGGTATTATAATTACTAATGAGTTTATCAATAAAAGAAATTGAAGATTTAATAAAAGAATCAATTCCTGATGCCAGTATTGAAATAAAAGATTTAATGGGTGACAATAATCACTATTCCGCTACGATTAAATCTAGTATATTTAAGGGAAAATCAAAAATTGAACAACACAAAATGATTTATAAATCTTTAAAAGGTAAAATGGGTAATGAATTACACGCTCTTTCGATAACAACTGAGGCAAAATAAGTTATGGATATAAAAACTGAAATAAAAACTTTAATTGAAAAAAATAGTATTTGTCTTTTTATGAAAGGTACTCCTGAGGCCCCTCAGTGCGGTTTCTCAATGGCAGTTTCGAATATTTTAAAACATCTTAATGTTAATTTTAAAGGCGTCAATGTTTTGGAAAATGAAAAAATCAGACAAGGTATTAAAGAATATAGCGATTGGCCAACAATTCCTCAGCTTTATGTTAGTGGAGAGTTTATTGGTGGATGCGATATCATTAAAGAAATGTTTGAAAAAGGTGAGCTTAAAGAGCTCCTACAAAAAAAATCTTTGATTTAATTTTATCTTGAATAATACTCGATAACTAATTTCGGCTCCATAATAACTGGGTATGGAACCTCCGCAAACTTAGGTACTCGTACTAACTTCACTGATTTGCTTTTGTTATCAAGTTGAATGTATTCTGGCACGTCCCTTTCCTTACTTTGTAGGGAGCCGTCTATAATATTTAATTTTTTTGATTTTTCTTTAACCTCTATTACCTCTGACTCTTTTACGGTGTAACTTGAAATATTTACTCTTTTTTTATTAACTCTTACATGACCGTGATTTATTAACTGTCTTGCAGCAAAAACCGTTGGTGCTAATTTGCCTCTATAAACTATAGTATCAAGCCTACTTTCTAAAATTGCTATTAAATTTTCTGTAGTATCGCCCCTTTTTGATAAAGCTTTTCTATATATGTTTCGAAACTGTCGCTCATTTATATTCCCATAATATGATTTTAATTTTTGTTTCGCTTGAAGCTGTATGCCGTAATCTGTTGGTTTTCCTTTTCTTCCTTGACCGTGCTGCCCTGGAGGATATGCTCTACTATTAAAAGGACTTTTAGGTCTGCCCCACAAGTTTGCTTTTAATCTTCTGTCAATTTTGTGCTTTGATTTAAGTCTTTTTGTCATGCTTTATTGGACAGTATTTACAGGAAATGAAGGCTAAATGTCAAATACAGTATTCAGTTTTTTTTATACAGTTTGCTTATAATGCTAGCCAAAATTCTGGTTTCTTTGTCACTTAACTGAAGTTTATGAAATAAATTATTGATATTAAGGACCATAGACTTTTTTTTATGTAAAGGAGTAAAAAAGTTTCTTTTCTCCAAGAGTGCGTTCATATGTAAGATTAATTTATTAACTGTTTTTTTTGAAGATATTTTTAAAGATTTTTTTTCTACTTTAAACTTATTAAAATTTATTAATTTAAATATTTCAAAGCAAACTAATAGCACAGAGTGAGAAAGGTTTATTGATGAAAAGTTTTTTTTAGTGGGTATTTGAATAATATAGTTTGAATATGATAAATCATGATTTGATAAACCTGAAGACTCTGGTCCAAATAGGATACCGATTCTTTGATTTTTTCTTTTGCGTAATAAATTTAAAAATTGAATAAAGGATAAATGTTTTTTATTTATATCTCTTTTCCTTGCTGTGGTTGAAAAAATTAAATCGAAATCTTCAACTGCTTCTGATGTGCTATCAAACATTTTTGCTTTTTTTAGAATTTCATAAGCACCAACAGAAGTTGCCTTTGCTTTTATATTTGGCCAACCATCGCGTGGTTTAACGATACTTAATTTTGAAAAACCAAAATTCTTTAATGCTCTCGCAGATGCACCAATATTTTCACCTAACTGTGGTTTTACTAAAATAAAACCGAACCTATTTCTCATTTATATTTGCAGGTGCTTTTTCTTTGAACAATTTGTACTCTAAGCTATCAATCAATGCTTTAAAAGAAGCCTCGATTATATTTTGGGAAACTCCAATTGTAAACCAGCTTTTGCCAGTTTTGTCAGTGCTTTCAATTAAAACACGAGTTGTTGCGCCTGTTCCAGTATTAAGAATTCTAACTTTGTAATCTAACAATTTTAAATCAGAAAAATACTTATAATACTTTTCTACTCTTTTAAAATTTGATCTTATAGCATTATCTAAAGCATTTACTGGACCATTACCAGATCCAATACATTTGATTTCACTTCCGTCTATTAAAAAAGTAACTTCTGCAGTAGTTTTAATTTCTTGGGACTTTTGAACATTTACACTATAACTTTTAACTTTAAGATATTCAGGTAGTTTGCCTAATAATTTATTAGCAAGTAGTTCGAAAGAGGCATCAGCACCGTCGTATGAATATCCGCTAAACTCTCTACCTTTTACTTCATCTAAAATTTTTTGAACTTTCGGATCTTTTGAGTCTATTTTAACTCCATAATTTTCTAATCTTGATAAAATGTTTGATCTTCCAGATTGATTTGAAACAATGATATTTCTATGATTTCCTACTAACTTAGGATCAATGTGTTCATAAGTTTTTGGATCTTTTTTTACCGCTGAAACATGTAAGCCCCCTTTGTGTGAAAATGCTGAAGCACCTACATACGCCATATTTTTGTTTGGTTTTCTATTAAGTACTTCATCTAAAAATCTTGAACACTCTGTTAAAGATGCAAGTTTATCTTTTTTAATATTCAATATAAATTTATCGTTAAAAGTTTTTTTTAAAAATAGTGTAGGAATAATCGACATTAAATTTGCATTTCCACATCTCTCTCCCAGTCCGTTTATAGTTCCTTGTATTTGTCTTGCTCCAGCTAGAACAGCTGCTAATGAATTACTAACTGCATTTTCAGTGTCATTATGTGCATGGATGCCCAAATTTTTTCCTGGAATAATCTTAGAAACTGAATGGACTATGTCAGCAACTTCATTTGGTAAAGTACCTCCGTTTGTATCACATAAAACTAACCACCTAGCTCCTTCATCGTAAGCTTGTTTTAAACAAGTTAATGCATATTTTGGATTGTTTTTATATCCATCAAAAAAATGTTCTGCATCAAATAGAAATTCTTTTTTATTTTTAACAAAATGCTTTACAGTTTCTTTAATATTATTGAGATTGTCTTCATTTTTGATTCCTAAAGCTGTTTTTACCTGAAAATCCCATGTTTTTCCTACTACACAAACTGTTTTACAATTAGCGTTAACTAATGGTGATAGACTAGGGTCATTGTCTGCACTCATGCCATTTCTTTTAGTCATACCAAAAGCTGTAAATTTAGTACTTCCTAAATCTGGAGATTTATCAAAAAATTCCGTGTCTATTGGGTTGGCGCCTGGCCAGCCACCTTCCACATAATCAACCCCTATTTTAGCCAAAATTTTTGCTATTTTGTTTTTATCACTTACAGAAAAGTCTACACCTTCAGTTTGTGCGCCATCTCTAAGCGTTGTGTCAAAAATATATAATTTGTCTTTACTCACTTGTATTTCCAACTTGTTTCATCTTTTTTATCCTCTATCAAAACACCTTCATTTAATAATTCAATTCTAATCTTGTCAGCAAGTTTAAAATCACCTTTTTTTCTGGCTTCGAGCCTCTCATTAATTTTATTTATAATAATTTTTTCCGAGATTTTTACAGATTTTTTTTTATAATTTTCCCAGCTTTTTTTATTTTCATTAAATAAACCAATAAGGCGACAAGCATAATTAAAATTTTCTTTTTTATCTTTGTCTCCATTAAAAGCTTCATTATAAAGTTCGTGTAATTTGGAAATATACTCTGGAGTATTCAAATCATCTAACAAACTCTCAAAACAATTTGGTATTTTTTTTTGATCATAATTTTCTTCGTATAAAGAATACCATTTATCTAATGTTTTTTTTTGTTGGTCTAATAATTTTTCATTCCAATCTAGCGGCTGCTTGTAGTGTGAACTTAAAAGGGCTAATCTTATTACTTGACCATTGTAATGCTTCAATGCATCAGTAATACTAACTATATTTCCTAAAGATTTAGACATTTTTTCTTTGTTCATGGTTAAAAAACCATTATGAATCCAATAATTGGCCATCTTACTAGTAGAATTATTAGAGCAAGATTGAGCTATTTCATTTTCATGATGAGGAAAAACTAAATCTAAACCTCCACCATGGATATCAAATTCTTTGCTTAAATATTTTTCACTCATAACCGAGCACTCTAAATGCCAACCAGGTCGGCCTCTTCCCCACGGTGAGTCCCATCCAGGATCTTTTTCTTGTGAAGGTTTCCAAAGTACAAAGTCCAAAGGATTTTTTTTATGAACTGAAACTTCAACTCGTGATCCTGCTTTTAATTCATCTAGATTTTTATTAGAAAGTTTCCCATAATCTTTAAAAGATGATACCGAAAAATAAACATGTCCATCATTTTCATAAGCAAAACCTTTTTCGATCAGAGAATTGGTCATTTTTACCATTTCATTAACATGTCCGGTAGCTTTAGGTTCAACTGTTGGTTCTAAACAATTGAGATTTTTACATGCATCGTGAAACTGTTTCGTTACTTCTTCTGTAATTTTGTTTATTGGTAAATTTTTTTCTTTAGCAATGTCTATAATTTTATCATCTATATCCGTTATGTTTCTCACATAAGTAACGTTTTTATCTCCATATATTTTTTTGAGTATTCTAAATAAAAGATCAAAAACAACTAAAGAGCGTGCATTTCCAACATGAGGACTGTCATATACTGTCGGACCACAAGCGTACATAGTTATATTTTTAGAATTTATTGGTTTAAACAATTCTTTTTTTTTACTTAGTGTATTTGAAATTTTAAGATTCATTGTCAAATTTACAAACTGGTATTGGAAGCATTTTATGAAGATTTTTTTCTCTTATACTTAAATATTTTTTATAATTAGGATCTTTATTATCTTTCATGGCCTTTTCTAAATCTTGATAAGACATTCCTAGTTGATTTACGTCTGATCTTCCGTCATCCCATAAGCCATCAGTTGGTTCTGCACTAACGATTTCTTTAGGTATTCCCAAGTGTTCACCCATTTCCCAAACTTCAGTTTTAGTGCAATCTGCAATTGGAGAAATATCAACACCACCGTCGCCATACTTCGTATAAAACCCAACACCAAAATCTTCAACTTTATTTCCTGTGCCAACTACAATTCCAGTGTTAGCAGCAGCGACTTGGTATAAAGTTGACATTCTTAGACGTGCCCTTGAATTGGCTAAACCATGCTCATTATTAAATTTATTAAGTGTCTCTTTAAATGAGTTAAATACTTTTTCAAGTTCAACTAAATTAAATTCTACATTCTTAAATTTCGATGAAAGCCATTTACCATGTTTCAAGCTAAGATCATGTTGTGCCTTAATCTGTTTTATAGGCATACTTAAAACTATAGTTTTTTTTCCAGTTAGAGCACATAGCGTACTAACAACCGAGGAATCGATCCCTCCTGAAATACCTACAACTAATGCTTGAGGAGAAAATGAAGTTGACTCACAATATTTGTTTATCCACTTTGTTATAATCTCTATTCTTTTTTTTGCTTCCATAATTTATTAACCTTTATCCTTTCTCAGGATTCTATCTTAATAATTATATAATAATTATTAAGATGCTGCTTGAATAATATTTTTTGAATAAGTCGAGTTTTTCTTTATTTCATCAGAAATAAGAAAAGCCAATTCTAAAGCCTGACTAGCGTTTAATCTAGGGTCACAGTGGGTTCTATATCTGTTAGACAATTCCTTTTCAGAAATTTTTTGAGCTCCGCCAGTGCATTCTGTCACATCTTGACCTGTCATTTCAACATGAAGTCCGCCAGCATAACTTCCTTCAGCTTGATGTATGCTAAATACATTTTTAACTTCTTTAAGTACGCTATCGAAAGGTCTAGTTTTTAAACCACTAGAAGCTTTAATAGTGTTTCCGTGCATTGGATCACATGACCAGATAACATTAAGTCCTTCTTTCTTAATAGCTTTAATTAGTTTAGGTAAAAACTTTTCGGCATTATTAGCGCCAAACCTTGATATTAAAGTAAGCCTACCTGGATCATTGTCGGGATTTAAAATGTTACATAGTTTAATTAATTCATCTGGTTTTAATGTCGGTCCACATTTTAAACCCAAGGGATTTTTTATTCCTCTACAAAACTCAACATGGGCACCATCGGGTTGTCTAGTTCTATCCCCTATCCAAACAAAGTGTGCTGATGTATCATGATACTCTCCAGTAGTTGAGTCAACTCTTGTCATTGACTCTTCAAATGGAAGTAAAAGAGCCTCATGTGAAGTATAAAAGTTTACTGTTCTTAGCCTTCTATTATTTTCTGGGTTTATTCCACATGCTTCCATAAAAGCTAAAGCGTCACTAATCTTGTCCTCAATCTCTTTGTACTTGCCTTTTGTTTTTTTATTTATAAAACCTAAATTCCATAAGTGTACTTGTCTTAAATCAGCAAAACCTCCCTGAGAAAATGCTCTTATCAAGTTTAAAGTAGAAGCTGATTGAGAATAAGCTCTAAACAATCTTTTTGCATCTGGAACACGCGCTTTTTCAGAAAATTCCATTCCGTTAATATTGTCTCCTAAATAACTCGGTAATTCTTTATCATCTTTTTTTTCAGTTGGAGCACTTCTAGGCTTGGAAAATTGACCAGCAATCCTTCCAACTTTAACAACTGGTAAAGAGGCAGAGTGGGTCAGAACTAATGACATTTGTAATACAGCTTTAAATGTATCTCTAATATTATCTGGATTAAATTCAGCAAAACTTTCTGCGCAGTCTCCTCCTTGTAATAAGAAAGCCTTACCTTTAACAACATCTGCTAAAGATTTTTTTAGTGATCTAGTTTCACCGGCAAAAACTAAAGGAGGATATTTCTTAATTTTATCCAATACCATATTAAGTTCCTTTTCATCTTCGTATTTAGGAAGATGTTTTGCAGGATAGTCTTTCCAACTATTTAAAGTCCATTTTTTCATATTCAACTCTTAGGGGATGTTTATATTATAAAAGGTTTTTATTCAACTGTTACTGATTTAGCTAGGTTTCTAGGTTTGTCTATGTCGCGTTTTTTCAATAGTGCAACATGATAAGCGAGCAATTGAAGTGGCATTGCGCTCAAAAATGGAGATAAAGATTTCTCAAGATAAGGGAGGTTGATTGTAAATCTCACGTTTTCACTTATTACATTATCGTTACTATCGGTAATAAGTAAAATTTTTCCACCTCTTGCAATAACTTCCTGCATATTAGAAATAGTTTTATGAAAATATTTATCATGTGGTGAAATAACAATCACTGGTAAACCATTTTCAATTAAAGCTAAGGGCCCATGCTTCATTTCACCTGCTGGGTAACCCTCTGCATGTAAATAGGAAAGTTCTTTAAGTTTTAGAGCTCCTTCAAGTGCTATTGGAAAAGAAAACCCTCTTCCTAAAAACATCGAACCTTTGGAGTTTAAAAAGTCTTTAGCTACAAGTTGAATTTTATCCTCTGTTTTAAGACATTCTATTAATATATCTGGTAGTTTTATTAAATTACTAATTTTTTTTTGATAATCTTCTTTTTCTATATCCCCTCTTAAATATCCCATTTTTAAAGAGAACATATAAAGTAACAACATTTGTCCTATAAAAGCTTTAGTAGATGCAACACCGATTTCAGGACCGGCATGGATTGGCAAAACCCAATCTGAATTTCTTGCGATAGTGCTTTCAACTACATTTACAACTGAACAAGTTTTAACTTTATTTTTTTTACATAGATCTAGAGCAGCTGAGGTATCAGCTGTTTCACCGGATTGAGACACAAAAATATACAAATTATTTTTGTTAAATCTTATTTTTCTATATCTAAATTCTGACGCAATATCGGTTTCAACTTCAATAGAAGTAAATTCTTCAAACCAATATTTTGCTACTAAACATGAGTGGTAAGCTGTTCCACAACCAATTAGTATAATTTTATTAATTTTTTTTGCATCAAATGGAATATTGTAAAAATTAATATCTTCTCTACTTTTGTCTATGTACTCATTAATACAATTTTTTGCTGTAATTGGTTGTTCAAAAATCTCTTTGATCATAAAATTTTTGTAATCACCTTTGTCAGCAATATTTTTATCATCAGACAAAGTTAAAACTTTCTTATTTATTTTATTTTTGCTTAAATCATAAAACTCAACTTTATCTTTTGTTAAAACGCAGATATCTCCATCATCTAAATAGGATATTTTATTAGTCATAGATTTTAATGCATATGAGTCTGATCCAATATAATTTTCATCTTTCGAATAACCTACAGCTAATGGGCTACCTCGTCTTGCGCCTATAATCATATCGTCATATTCTTTAAAAATTATACCTAAGGCAAAACTACCTTCTAATTTAATTAAAGTATCATGTACTGCATTTAGTGGAGTTTTAATTTTTAGTTCATCGGTTAATAATAAAGTAATAACTTCTGTATCAGTTTGAGATTTAAAAATTTTTCCTTTTTTTTCTAATTCATGTTTTAAAATTTTTGAATTTTCTATAATACCGTTATGTACAACAGAAACTATTTCACTTGAATGTGGATGTGCATTAGCTTCGTTGGGAACTCCATGTGTAGCCCATCTTACATGACCTATTCCTAAATTACCCATTGCTGGGGTTTTAAACAAGATTTTTTCTAAATACTCAACTCTTCCTGAGCACTTTTTTTCATTAATTTGATTTTCATTTATTGTCGCTAAACCTGCAGAATCGTAACCTCTGTACTCAAGTTTTTTTAAAGAATTTATAATATTTGTTGAAACAGGTTTGTTACTCGCTATACCAATTATACCACACATTTATTTCTTTCTCTTTCTTTTATAATTTTTAACCTGTTCTTGCTTTGATCTTGTTAATGCTAAGGATCCTTTTTTTACATTTTTTGTTATTACCGAGCCCGCTCCTATAACTGAATTTTTTCCAATTTTAATTGGTGCCACCAATGAGGAGTTCGAACCAACAAAAACATTTTCGGCAATCATAGTTTTATTTTTTTTAGTTCCATCATAATTACAAGTGATAGTCCCTGCACCAATGTTTGAATTTTTTCCTACTTCAGCGTCACCAATATAAGAAAGGTGATTTATCTTAGAATTAGATTTAATTTTTGAATTTTTTGTTTCTACAAAATTACCAACTTTAGATCCAGATTCTAATTTTGTTCCTGGTCTTATTCTAGCATATGGT
The DNA here is from genome assembly GCA_002457515.1 of Pelagibacterales bacterium MED-G40. Lineage (GTDB taxonomy): Bacteria > Pseudomonadota > Alphaproteobacteria > Pelagibacterales > Pelagibacteraceae > Pelagilacustribacter. The sequence goes on from NTJN01000006.1 coordinate 15,985, forward strand.
CCAATAATAATATTATTGTCAATCTTTGCTCCTTCAATATGACTAAAAGATTTTACACTCACATTATTCCCAATTTTTACTTTAGAGCCAATTACCACGTAAGGCTCTATTGTTACGTTTTTTCCAAAGCTAGTATCTTTTGATAAAAAAATTGTTTCGGGAGCTATTAGATTTACTCCTTTCATTAAAGCTTTATTTCTTAATCTCTCTTGGGAAAGCCTATAAGAATTCGCTTTATTTAATTTAATATTTGTATTCATCTAGATTTCTCTTTACATTAGAATTTGTACTGTAATAAGTCACAAAATATTTCTTTTTAATACTTATAAAAAATGAGTCAAATATTAACAATTCTTTTTGATCTTGATGGAACTATAGTTGATACCGCTCCAGATTTAATGGCTGCACATAACCATGTTATGAGAAAGTTTGGAAAAGATGAAAAAAAACTTTCTGATATTAAGAGTTTAGCTGGGCGTGGAACATGGGTAATGATGCAAAGATCTTTTAAAGAAAAAATAACAGACGAAAAAATTAAAAAAGAAATGACTACTGAGTTTTTAGATTACTATAGCAAAAACATAAACAGAGATAGTAAGCCTTTAGTTGGATTGATTGAATTTTTGAACTGGGCAAAATCTAATAATATTTCTATGGCTGTTTGTACAAACAAACAAGAAAAATTAGCCGTAGACTTATTAAAAAAATTAGACCTTATAAAATTTTTTGAATATGTCGCAGGATCTGACACTTTTGAATTTAATAAACCTGATCCACGACATCTTACTAATGTAGTTGAAATTATTAGTGGAGATTTAAAAAAAACAATTATGGTCGGTGATAGTGAGGTTGACTCTATGTCAGCTTATAACGCAAAAGTACCTTTTATATTGGTAGAGGAAGGTTACACTGAAAAAAATATAGAAGAAATTAAACATGATATTTCAATTAAAAATTTTTTGAATTTTGAAAAAGTTATTAAGAAATATTTATGATTAACTTCTCGTTATTTTCTGCTTTAGCAACCTATTACTTTATAATGTTTGTTACACCTGGGCCTAATAATGCAATGTTGACTGCGTCAGGAATGAAATTTGGTTTTGTAAAAACATTGCCTCATTTAATTGGCATTCCTTCAGGGCACATTTTGCAAATTTCTCTGGTTTGTTTTGGCCTAGGAAATTTGTTTCTTAAAATTCCTGAATTGCAGTTTTACATGAAAATTTTATGTTTCTTTTATTTAATTTATTTAAGTTGGACTATATTAGGCTCTTTTAGCGTAGTAAAAAAAAAAACTGGGCGACCATTAAAGCTATACGAAGCTGCTGCTTTTCAGTTCATAAATCCTAAAGCGTGGACAATTGCAATTACTGTTGTGTCTGGTTTTTTTCCTGTGGAAGAGAACTTTTTTATTGCAACAACTTTTGTAACACTTACTGCAGCAGTTATTTGTTTCCCTTCTATTTGTTTATGGGCTTTGTTTGGTAATAGTTTAAGATTATTTATCAAAAATAATAAGACAAAAAAAATTATTGAATATATTCTAGCTATATTATTAGTCGTAACTGCGTTATTTATTTTAATAAAATAATCTTTGATTTTTTAATATTCGTCTAATATAAGACACCTAAATGCATTTTAATAAAAAAAACGCATCTCAAAAAAGATTAGATTTAATAAAGTCTTTAAAATCAAAAAAATTACTAAGATTCCCTGGTGCCTATAATCCCCTTTGTGCAAAACTAATTGCAGAGATTGGTTTTGATGGAATTTATATTTCTGGTGGAGTAATGGCTAATGACCTTGGTATACCAGATATTGGTTTAACAACCTTAGATCACGTTAGCTACAGATCTAATCAAATAACTCAAGCCACTGACCTACCCTCAATAGTCGATGCTGATACAGGATTTAAAGATTGTAAAAAAACTATTTCGACTCTTGAAAGCAAGGGTCTTTCTGGTTGTCATATAGAAGATCAGGTAGATGAAAAAAGGTGCGGTCATTTAGATAATAAAGAAATCATTCCTGTTAAAGCGATGATTAAAAAAATAGATACCGCTGTAAAAGCTAGGAAAGATAGTAATTTTTTAATAATTGTTAGAACAGATGCCAATACAGTAGAGGGATTGGATAAAACAATTGAAAGAGTAAAAGCATACGAGAGTGCTGGTGCTGATATGATTTTTCCAGAAGCTATGAAAAATGAAAATGAATTTGAAAAAATTAGAAAAAATTCAAAAACATATTTATTAGCCAATATGACAGAATTTGGTAAGTCCAAACTTTTAAAAAGATCTCAATTAGAAAATCTAGGGTATAACCTGGTAATTTATCCGGTAACTACACAAAGATTAGCAATGAAAAATGTGGAAGATGGTTTAAAAACAATTTTTCAAGAGGGAGATCAAAATAATATTATTGATAAAATGCAGACTAGAAAAAGATTGTATGAGCTTGTAGAATATGAAAAGTATAATACTCCGGGGAAAAAAATAACTGACTTTTCAACAGAGGGACATGAATAATGAATGAAGATATTAAAAAAGGACTTTTAGGTATTGTGGTAGACGAAACTACCATTTCTCATGTTGTTCCAGAATTAAGTGCCCTTACTTATAGAGGGTATAAGGTGCAGGATCTTTGTGATAAGTGTGAATTTGAAGAAGTAGCATACTTAGTTCTTAACGGTGAGTTACCAAGTAAAAAACAATTAAAAAAATTTACAAAACAAGAGAGATCAGAAAGAAAACTTTCAAAAAGTATTTTAAAAGATATTAAAAGAATGCCAAAAAATGCACATCCTATGGATGTGATCAGAACATGTGTAAGTTTAATGGCTTTAGAAGATAAAGATACAAAAGATAATTCACCTAAAGCAAATATGAGAAAAACAATGAGAATTTTTGCTAAAACTCCGACAGCAGTTGCTGCTTACTTTAGAGCTCGTAAAGGAAAAAAAATAATATCTCCTGATAAAAAATTGTCTTTTTCTGAAAATTTTTTCAAAATGATGTTTAATAAAGTCCCAGACAAGGAAATTGTCAGAGCTTTTGATATTTCTTTAATTTTATATGCTGAACACAGTTTTAATGTTTCTACTTTTACTGCTAGAACAATAACAAGTAGTTTATCAGATTTACATGGTGCAATTACAGGTGCTATTGCCTCTCTCAAAGGCCCGCTGCATGGAGGAGCAAATGAAGCAGTGATGCATATGATGAAAGAAATTGGAAAACCAGAAAAAGCAAAAAAATGGATAGAAAATGCTTTGTCTAAAAAGAAAGTTGTAATGGGCTTTGGTCACAGGGTATACAGAACAGGAGACTCAAGAGTTCCAACTATGAAACATTACATGTTCAAAGTGGCAAAACTTTTAAAAAAAGAAAAATATACTCAAATGTATGAAATTTTAGAGAAAGTTATGATTGAAAAAAAGAATATTCACCCAAATGTAGATTTTCCTTGTGGACCAACATATTACATGATGGGGATAGATATAGATTTCTATACACCAATTTTTGTGATGTCTAGAATTACTGGATGGTCTGCTCATATTATGGAGCAACATGCTTCTAACAAGCTGATAAGACCTTTGTCAAAATACAAAGGTGAAGAAGTTAGAGAAGTAATGCTTTTAAATCAAAGATAAATTAGCTTGTTTTTTTAGCGATAATATTCTCCTCATCAAGGTCGAAAAGCTCATAATTATTAGCTGCTAATAGATCTTTAATCTCTTTTAATTTAGGCCCCATATTAAAAGTTCCATCAAAATGTTTTTTTTCAAATATTATATTGTTAATTCTAACTTTTTTATAATCAATTGATTTAAGAATTTTATATTCTGAACCCTCAACATCTATCATTAATTTTTCAACTTTTTCAATAGAGTATTTTTTAATCAAAGACTGTGGAGACAGGCACTGTATTTTAATTTCCTCTATATCTTCCTCAGAAACTTTAAATCTTTTATTTTTATGATTTAAAATATGATCTTTTTCAAAAGAGCCAATTCCACTAGCCCAATGTTTTTTTAATTTTTCAATAGAGCTTCTTTTGATATAGTAAAAAGGTATAATTTCATCTTTGTCGCTAATTGCAGTTGGCTCGATTATTACCTCAGGAAATTTTTTTACTCTTTCTTTAAGTTCCTTCAAATTATAAGGTACTGGTTCAATTAAAAGAATTTTTTTACCAATCGATTTTTCTAGTTCGTCTTGCAACCAATAACCTGTGTGGGAACCTATAGATATAAAACCAAATTCAGCCAGTTTGTAAAACCTTTATGAGAATGCCTCAACCCATGTTCCTTTAGTTGAAGCTTTAGAATATTCTGTTGCTCTACCTTCAAAAAAGTTCATATGCTCCACAGCGTTAAGCATAGTATCTAACCATGTTAATGGGTTTTTCTTAACATCGTAAATTGGCTCTAATCCTAATTGAACTAGACGTCTGTTCCCTATAAATCTGATATAATCTTTTACTTCTTGAGCTGTTAGGCCTTTCATTGGACCCATTTCGAAGGCTAAATCAATAAACGAGTCCTCATGTTGAACGATTGTTCTGCAAGCTTCGTAAAGCTCCTTTTTTAATTTAGGTGTCCAAATTTCAGGATTTTCTTTTATAAACTCCTTAAATATTCTTATCATTGAATTACAATGTAAAGTTTCATCTCTTACAGACCAAGTTACTATTTGACCCATGCCTTTAAGTTTATTGTGTCTTGGAAAATTTAATAGAATAGCAAAGCTAGCGAATAATTGTAATCCTTCTGTGAAAGCACTAAAGACTGCTACAGTTTTTGCTATATCTTCCTTGGAATTAACATTAAAACCTTGCATGTAATCGTATTTATCTTTCATTTCTTTGTATTTCATGAAAGCAGAATACTCAGACTCAGGCATACCTATTGTATCTAATAAATGTGAGTAAGCCGCTACGTGAACGGTTTCCATAGATGCAAAAGCAGTCATCATCATTAAAACTTCAGTTGGTTTAAACACAGTCGTATAATGTCTTAAATAGCAATTATTAACTTCAACATCTGCTTGCGTGAAGAATCTGAAAATTTGTGTGACTAAGTTTTTTTCAGGTTCAGATAAATTTTTTTGCCAGTCTCTAACGTCATCTCCTAGCGGTACTTCTTCCGGCAGCCAATGAATTCTTTGTTGAGTTAACCACGCATCATAACACCACGGATATCTAAAGGGCTTGTAAACTGGATTTTCTACTAGTAAGCCCATTTTTTTTGGCTCTTCTTTTTTACTATTATCTTTTTTTACTACTGACATGATAGACACTCCTCATATTTGTTTTCTTCATTAGTTGATTCTTTATCTGTTTTATAAACATTTTTTGTCACATCTGTTGAAGAACCGGTATTAACATTTTCAGCTCTTTGAATAGATTTTGATCTACAGTAATAAAGGCTTTTCAGTCCTTTTTTCCAAGCTTGAAAGTGAATATTATGAAGGTCTCGTTTGTGAATATCTGCAGGAATAAAAACATTAACAGATTGAGCTTGAGATATATGTGGTGTTCTGTCTGCGCCTAACTCTACTATCCATCTTTGATCTATTTCAAAGGCGGTTTTAAAAGTTTCCTTTTCTTCAATAGTTAAAAAATCTAAATGAGAAACAGATCCTTGATTAGTTGTAATGCTAGACCAAATTTCATCGTTATTTTTTCCATAATTTTCTAAAACTTCAGTTAAATATTTATTTCTAACATTATAAGATCCTGATAGAGTTTTGTGAGTATAGCTGTTACCAGAAATTGGTTCTATCCCTGGGGATGTCCCTCCACATATAATTGAAATGGATGCTGTGGGTGCGATTGCAGTTTTGTTCGAAAATCTTTCCTTTACTCCGTATTCTTCTGCATCTGGACATGCTCCTCTTTCCTCAGCAAGAGTTACTGAAGCTGCGTCAACTTTTGTTTGAATATCTTTAAAAACTTTTTTATTCCAAACCTTGCTCATAACAGATCCAAAAGGAATTTTTTTCTTTTGAAAATAAGAGTGTAAACCCATAACTCCAAGTCCAACACTTCGTTCTCTCATGGCCGAATATTTCGCATTTTCGAATGAGTCTGGAGCTTTATTTATAAAATCTGACATGATATTATCTAAGAACCTCATTACATCTTCAACAAATTTTTCTTCGTCTTTCCATTCATCATATTTTTCTAAATTAAGAGAAGAAAGACAACAAACCGCTGTTCTCTCTTTTCCGTCGTTATCTAATCCTGTCGGTAAAGTAATCTCGCTACATAGGTTGGAAGTTTTAACTCGAAGACCAGCTAATTTGTGATGTTGAGGTATTTGTCTGTTAACTGTATCAATATAAATAATATATGGTTCACCAGTCTCTACTCTCGCTGTCAAAAGTCTTATCCATAAGTTCCTTGCTGAAATATTTGATTGCACTGAACCATCTTTAGGACTTCTAAGTGCCCATTGTGAATCTGTCTCTACAGCTCTCATAAATGCATCCGAAACTAAAACTCCATGATGTAGGTTCAATGACCTTCTGTTAACATCTCCACCTGTTGGTCTTCTCATTTCAATAAACTCTTCTATTTCTGGATGATCAATTGGTAAATAACAAGCTGCAGAGCCTCTTCTCAATGAACCTTGGCTTATCGCCAATGTTAAAGAGTCCATCACTTTAATAAATGGAATTATTCCTGAAGTTTTTCCAACTTTTCCAATTTTCTCTCCTATTGATCTTAAATTACCCCAATAACTTCCTATGCCACCGCCTCTAGCTGCCAACCAAACATTCTCACTCCATAAATCTAGTATGCCTTCTAAACTGTCCCCTGCTTCATTTAAGAAACATGAGATTGGCAAACCTCTCTCGGTTCCACCATTTGATAAAACTGGAGTTGCTGGCATGAACCATAAATTACTAATGTAATTATAAAGTCTTTGAGCATGTAAATTATTATCTGCGTATGTACTTGCAACTCTTGCAAACAGATCTTGAAAAGACTCATTGTGACCTAGGTATCTATCAGTCAATGTAGCTTTACCAAAATCAGTAAGATTTGAATCTCTAGATCGATCAATTTTAATTGTTATACCTTTTTCATTTTGAAAAAGTTCTGTCTCTCCTGAAAGAGAAAAGAGATCTGTTTTTTTTGGACCGTTATCCTTAAACTTAGATACGGCGTTAGAACCTATGCTGCCCACAGCTTTTTTTATTGCCAAAGATACATTTTTATTCATAAATTTAGTTACTTAACGGCTTAAATAGTAATAAACAACTATATGTTGTGTTACATTAGTGTTAATATACTACATAATACGTTAGTTCAATAGAACATTATACGAACATTTGTTTTTTTTTTCAAGTAGAAAGTTTTGTTAATAAAGAAGGTCATATAAAAGAGAATATTAATGCTGATAAATCCAAATGGTTTTAGAGAGTACGATGCGAGATGGCTATATGAGAAAGAGATAGACCTTCTCGGAATTGAAGATCTTGGTAAAGGTCTTGGCACACAAATTATTCAACACACTAAAAAAAGTAATCCGAGGGTAATCGTTGGGCACGATTACAGATCTTATAGTGAAAAAATTAAATCTGCATTAAAAAAGGGATTAATTTCTACAGGTTGTTTTATAGAAGATATAGGACTTTCTTTATCTCCAACAGTATATTTTGCTCAATTTAATTTAAATGCAGATGCTGTAGCTATGGTAACAGCAAGTCATAATGAAAATGGATGGACGGGAGTAAAGATGGGTATAAAAAGAGGTTTAACTCATGCTCCTGAAGAAATGTCCGAACTAAAAGAAATAACACTAAATAAAAAATTTATTGAAGGAAAAGGATCTAATAAAAATATAGATAATTTTAAACAAGTCTATATTCAAGATTTAATTAAAAAAAACAAAATTAAAAAAAAAATAAAAGCAGTAGTAGCTTGTGGAAATGGTACTGCCGGTATCTTTGCCCCTGAAATATTAAAAGGTGCAGGTTGTGAAGTTATTGAATTAGATTGTAAACTGGATTGGTCTTTTCCAAAGTACAATCCAAATCCTGAAGATTTAAAGATGCTTCATGCAATAGCTAAAGCTGTAAAAGATAATAACGCTGATATAGGATTTGGTTTTGATGGAGATGGTGATAGATGCGGAGTAATAGATGAAAAAGGAAACGAAATTTTTTCTGACAAAATTGGATTATTAATAGCAAGAAATCTAGCGCCCAAATATAAAAATTCTAAATTTGTTGTAGATGTAAAATCCACTGGTCTTTATTCAAAAGACAAAGTTTTGTCTGAAAATAAGTGTAAAACTATTTATTGGAAAACTGGTCATTCTCATATTAAACGAAAAGTAAATTTAGAAAAAGCTTTAGCAGGATTTGAAAAAAGTGGACACTTCTTTTTTAGTCAACCTCTTGGATATGGTTATGACGATGGAATTAATTCTGCTATTCAAGTATGTCATTTGCTCAATAATCAAAATAAAAAGATGAGCGAGATTATGAATGACCTTCCTAAAACTTTTCAAACCCCAACTATGGCTCCCTTTTGTAAAGATGATGAAAAATACAAAGTTGTTGCAGAAATGGTTAAAAAAGTAAAAAAACTTAAAGAAGAAAACACAAAAATTGATAATCAATTAATAACTGAAATATTAACTGTTAATGGTGTACGATTTGTCTTAGAGGATGGTTCATGGGGCTTGATTAGAGCTTCTTCCAACAAACCTTCGCTTGTTGTAGTTACTGAAAGTCCATCGTCGGATGTTAGAAAGAAAAAAATATTTGATTTTATTGACAACCTTTTACAGAAAACTGGAAAAATTGGTGAATATGATCAGAAAATTTAATACCAATTAAATAAATTACAATTGGAAATAGTCAAATAAAAATTTTGATCCTATTATTATTAAAAAAAAACCAAAATATTTAGTTAGTTTTTTCTTATCAATTCTATGGCTTTTTTTAGCGCCTAATCTTGCCATAAATGTTGTTATTGGAACAAATATTAAAAATGCTGGAATATTAATAAAGCCTACGCTTAACGGTAAATTTGCCTTTAAATAGTTTCCTGAAATAAAAAAACCAATTGCACCAAATAAAGCTATTATAAAACCAATTGCAGCAGCACTACCAATTGCTTTATTGATAGGATAGCCAAAAAATTTAAGGATTGGAACATTCATTACAGCTCCACCTATGCCCATAGGTGCAGAAATAAAGCCCGTAATTAAACCGCTTACGATCTTTGAAGGTAAACCCATATTAATTTTTATATCTTTTTCTTTCTCCTTTAAAAAGAGTAGATAAAATGCAAGCATATAAACGACTAATGAAAAAAATAAGATTAATGGTTTTGTTTTCAGGTTGGCTGCAAAAATAGTTCCTAATACTACTCCTGTAATAACGAATATTCCGTAACCTTTGACAATACTAAAATCGACAGCTTTATGTTGGTGGTGTGTCATAACTGAAACTGTTGAAGTGGGTATAATAATTGCAAAAGACGTTCCAACAGCTAAATGCATTAAGTAAGAAGATTCTATACCTGAATTACTAAATATATAAAATAATATTGGCACAGTAATCAAACCTCCTCCTATACCAAACAATCCTGCAGCAAAACCCGCGGGGAAAGCAGTCAAGATCATAATAATTAATAAAAATAGAATTTGATCTAACTGTAGATTTCCTGTCATTTGGTAATTTGGTTAGCCTTTTCGTTATTTTGAGCAATAGTCATTATGTGGTTTACTTTTTGAAAATCAGAGTCACGTGCCATCATATTGTCACTTAAATATCTTTTCCATTTATTGGCTCCAGATTGACCATGGTATAAACCAACAGTATGTCGCATAATTTGATTTACTCTAGTACCTTTTTTTACTTCATCTTTTACGTATGCAACTAATTTTTCAGCTATTTCAGATCTGCTTAAAACATTTCCGTTACCAAAAATTTCTTTTTCAATAGCAGCAAGGAAATAAGGGTTTTGATAGATAGCCCTTCCAATCATAACGCCATCACAATTGATTAAGTGTTTCTGAATTTCTTCAACTTTTGTTATTCCTCCATTAATTATAATTTCTAAATCTTTATTTTCTTTTTTAATTTCATAAACAAGTGGATAATTTAATTTAGGTATTTTTAAATTTTCTTTAGGAGTAAGACCTTTTAAAATTGCTTTCCTTGCATGTAAAATTATTGTTTTACAACCGGATTTAGAAATTTTATTTATAAAATTATTTAAATAATCAAAGTTTTCTATTTTATCAAAACCTATTCTTGTTTTTGCGGTAATAGGAAGGTTGCAAGAATTCACCATTTCATTTATGCATTCTGCAACTAAGTCAGGTTCTTTGATTAAGCATGCTCCAAATTTATTTTTTTGTACTTTTTTACTCGGACAGCCCAAATTGATGTTAACTTCATTATAACCTAAGTCTTCGGCTATTTTACAAACTGATGCTAGCTCCTTTTTATCTGAGCCTCCTACTTGCAGACCAAGTGGTTTTTCAATTTCATTAAAGCCTAGTATTTTTTCTCTATCTCCATGAAGTGCTGACTTCGTGGCCACCATTTCAGTGTAAAGCATAACATTTTTACTTAATAGTCTTAAAAAATATCTTTCATGTCGATCCGTACAATCCATCATAGGAGCAACTGAAACTTTTCTATTGATTTTCAATTATTTATTTTCTTCTGTGGTATTTTTTGCTTCTTCTTTTAATTCTAATGGTGATTCTGTTAATTGCTCTTCTTTTTTAACTTCTTCAGAAGGTTGGGCTTTCTTTATTTCAGGAATTTTTCTTGTTCTTTTTGAAGGTAATATAGCTACGCCACTTTTTGAGATTTGACCTTTGTAAATTTTTTCAAAATCGTCATTTTCTTCTTCTTCAATCTCTTCCTGTTCAACGCCTTCGTCGGGTTCTTTTCTTAGTCTTGTTATAGCGCTTTTTGCTAATTCTTTAGGAGAGACCTTTCCGTCTCCAATTTCTCTTAAAGATATAATAGTTTTCTTATCGTTATCCTCTTCGACTAGCATTGGGATGCCGGCATTCAGTTGAACGGTTCTCTCTTTTGCTAAGAGAACCAAGTCATATTGGTTATCGATTTTTTCAAGACAATCTTCTACTGTGATACGTGCCATAGGAATTCGAAACAATTATTAAAAACCTCTGATAAAATCAAGTTTTTTTTGTAATAATTACAGGTTCAACATATCTTTTTATTAAGATTAGAGCAAATAAAGATAAGCTTATGTAGGCAATGCTTACTAGCGATATAAATTCAATAGAAAATCCATTATCTATGAAAATACCAAAAATTGCTGTTCCAAAAGCTGTGGAAAAAACCATAAACGCAGTGGTTAAGGCCCTTATACTACCTAAAAATCTAACACCGTAGATTTCAGCCCATGTAGATGATCCCAAAACATTAGACAGGCCGTTTGATATGCCCATTAAACCAAAAAACAAAAAAGCCGAATATTTAAAATCATAGATATATAAAATCACTAAACCTAGTAGTAATGGAATATTCATGTATGGTATCAACTTTCTACTTGTAAATTTGTCTACTAAAAAACCTGATGATATCAAAGTTAAAATTGAAGTTATAGAATAAATCATAAAAGATTGAGGAATAACGTAAGAACCCCAAAGTTTAGACTCGGAAATAAAAGATTGATAAATAAAAACACCGGTAACAATCCAAGGCATCGCCAACATATTTAATAAAATTATATAAAATTTAAAATCTTTTAAAACTTCCGATCTTTTCCAATTTTTAGTTTCTGTAAAATTTTTTTGACTTTGGTCAAAATTTAAACTTTCACGAGAATCAAAAGTTATATTTTTTATAGTATAAAAAACTACTGAAGGTAAAATAAGTATTATAATGACTGATATGAAATGCCAAATTGTTTGCCAAGAAAATATATTAAGAAGAAAAACTACCATAACTGGTAAAATAAATTCAGCTGAAGACAAACCAAACCAAATACCACTAAGTGCCCGACCTCTTCGTCTATTAAAATACCTAGATATTGTAGTTGATGAAGTGTGAGACATAAGGCCTTGACCAGAAAACCTCATCAAAAAAATTGCTATTACAAGAAAGTAAATATTACTTATAAATGAAAAAAAAACTGAGGAAAAAAAAAGTATAAAAATAACTATTAATGAATATTTAAAAAGTTTGATATCATCTATCTTTTTTCCAAACCAAACTAAAACTAGACTAGAGCATATAGTTGCACCAGCATAAATTGTGCCAAATTGTCCATGAGTTATATTTAATTCATTTCTTAAACTTGAGTTAAACAATCCTAAAAAAAAACTCTGTCCAAAACTTGAAAAAAATGTAAATATAAACCCAAATATTATAACTTTTTTATTTAAGCTAAGGTTAATCATTTATGAGTAAAGTATCTTTCATCGGTTTAGGTGTTATGGGTTTTCCCATGGCTGGTTATATATCAAAAGCTGGGCACGATGTAACTGTTTTTAATAGAACAAAAGAGAAAGCAGAAAAATGGGTAAAAGAATACAAGGGTAAGTTGGCAAATACTCCAATGGAAGCTTCTAAAGATAGTGACTTTATTTTTACCTGCGTTGGAAATGATAATGATCTACGAGAAGTTACTTTAGGTGAGAAAGGTTTATTTAAATCAGCAAAAAAGAGTTCTATATACATAGATAACACTACAGCCTCGGCATCTATAGCAAGAGAACTTTATAAAGAAGCTAAAAAAAAAGGATTTGATTTTTTAGATGCACCAATTTCTGGCGGTCAAGCCGGAGCCGAAGGTGGAACTTTAACAGTAATGGTCGGAGGTGATGAAAAACCGTATAAAAAAGCTGAACCAATAATTGATTGTTATAGTAAAAAAATAAAATTACTCGGTCCATCTGGTAGTGGTCAATTAACTAAAATGGTAAATCAGATTTGTATAGCTGGTCTTGTACAAGGCCTATCAGAGGCTATTAACTTTGGAATTAATGCAGGTTTAAATATGACTGATGTAATTGAAGTTATATCAAAAGGAGCTGCTCAATCTTGGCAGATGGAAAATCGACATAAAACAATGATTGAAAACAAATTTGATTATGGTTTTGCTGTTGATTGGATGAGAAAAGATTTAAAAATTGCAATGGATGAAGCAAAAAAAAATAATTCACCTTTGCCTGTTACAAAAATAATTGACGAATATTACGCAGAAGTTCAAAAGATGGGTGGTCAAAGATGGGACACCTCAAGTTTAATTAAAAGATTTAGAAAATAAATTGTGTCTGAAACAGTAAGTTACTACGAAAGTCCTAAGGAAATAGAAAAAAAAATCTGGAGTCTTTTGACTATTGCGGTTAAAGATAGGTCATCTGAGTTTAGAACTCCTGTTTTTATTTGTGGTAATGATGAAGATCTAGATGGAAGAGTCGTGGTTTTAAGAAAAGCAGATCAGCAAAGCAGTCTTATTCAATATCATAGTGATATAAGATCATCCAAAATTGAAAGAATTAGAAAAAATCCAAATTGTTCAATACTATTTTACGGTAAAGATGAAAAAATACAGTTAAGAGTTAAAGCAAAATGTGAAGTAAATTATAATAATGATGTAACTAAAGAGTCTTGGAAAAAAACTGGTCATATAAGTAGAAAATGCTATTTGGTTACCAACGGCCCGGGTACAGTGTCGGATGAACCGACTTCAGGTTTAGACAATAAATTTGATAATTTTAATTTTACTAAAGAAGAAAGTGAAGAGGGTTATAAAAATTTTTGTGTAATACAATGTAAAATTAAAAGTATAGAGTGGCTTTATTTAGCGGCCAAAGGTCATAGAAGAGCACTATTAGACCTAAACGAATCTAAAAAATTTACTTGGTTGGTTCCTTAAAAACTATTTCTTATACTTTTTATAATTTTCCACATAATGTTTTGCGTTTTCTTTTATGTGTTTAATCTCTTCGTCAGTTACTTGTCTTACCACTTTTCCAGGACTACCAAGAACTAATGATCTTTCAGGAATCACTTTATTTTCTGTTACTAAAGCATTTGCTCCTATAATTGAATATTTTCCTATTTTGGCTTTATTTAAAATTGTACTTCCAATGCCAATTAAACAATCATCTTCGATCACACACCCGTGCAACATTACTAGATGTCCTACAGTTACATTTTTTCCTATTATAGCCGGACATCCTGGATCGGTATGTACTACACTTCCATCTTGTATATTAGACCCTTCACCAATTGTTATAGGTTCCACATCTCCTCTTAGAGTTGCATTAAACCAAATATTTGCGTCTTTTTTTAAAGTTACATTACCAATTAAAACTGAATTAGGTGCAAACCAACTATCTTTGTCTAACTTCGGACTTATATTGTTGAAATCATAAATCATTATTATATTTATAATATATTATGGTTTTAACAAAAACTCCAATATGCAATTTTGGTGAGAAGCCACATTCTTTTCAATTAAAAGGTGTTGATAATAAATTATATAGACTTGAGGATTGTTTGGGCAAAAATGGAACGCTTGTAATGTTTATCTGCAACCACTGTCCTTATGTAAAAGCTATAGTTGCTGATATTGTAGATGATTGTGTGTCTTTAGAAAAAGAAGGTATAAAATCTATAGCGATAATGTCAAACGATACTAAAAATTACCCTGAGGACTCTTTTAAAAATATGATCGCCTTTAGTAATAAATATAAATTTAATTTTCCATATTTAATTGATGAAAATCAAGATATTGCTAAAAAGTATGGCGCGGTTTGTACGCCAGATTTTTTTGGTTATAACAATAAACTAGAATTGCAATACAGAGGAAGAATACGAGAACTTAAAGGTTTAAAACCAGTAACAAGTTCTAAAAGTGATCTTTTAAAAGCTATGAGATTAATTATCGAAACAGGACAAGGACCCAAAAATCAAATACCAAGTATGGGTTGTAATATTAAGTGGGCTAAATAATGTTTGTGATATCAACAAGAAATTTTCCTCCTGATGTGGGTGGCATACAAAACCTAATGGAAGGATTAGCCAAGGCTTTAACAAATCATGGACCTGTTAAAATTTTCGCTGATAATTTTACTGATTGTGAAAAATATGATGATAGGTCTGAATTATCGATACAAAGGGTTTCGGGCTTTAAGATTTTTAGAAAATATAGAAAAGCAAATTTAGTTAACTCTTTCATAAAAGATAATAACATTAGAGCAGTATTTTTCGATCATTGGAAAAGTTTAGAAAATATAAACAAGGATTATCTTAAAAATATACCAAGTTTTTGTTTAATACATTCCAAAGAAATTAATCACAACATTGGCACATCGCTTAATAATAGAATGATTAAATCTTTATCAAAAGCAAAACATATTATTGCAAATTCCAATTTTACTAAAAAATTAGCTATAGAATGTGGAATAAGCAATCAAAACATCACTATCATTCATCCTGGATGTAATTATCCAATAA
Source organism: Pelagibacterales bacterium MED-G40 (assembly GCA_002457515.1). Taxonomy (GTDB): domain Bacteria; phylum Pseudomonadota; class Alphaproteobacteria; order Pelagibacterales; family Pelagibacteraceae; genus Pelagilacustribacter. Next base: position 31,464 of record NTJN01000006.1, read on the forward strand.
AAGTAGAGGAGGAATATAAAATTAAAGCCAAGGAAATATTCAATGATAGTTTTCCAAAAATAATAACCATTGCAAGGTTAGATAAAAGAAAAAGTCACCAAAATATTCTAATGAGTATTAAAAATTTAAAATCTAAATATCCAAAAATAAAATATATTAGTATCGGCGATGGTGAAGAAAGACAAAATCTTGAAAAATTGAAAGATGAATTAGGTTTAAACAATGAAGTTATGTTAATCAATAAATCAAATGAGGAATTAAAAGTTGCACTTTTAGATTCATCTGATTTATTTTTAATGCCATCCATCTCCTACAGAAAATCAGTTGAGGGATTTGGGATCTCATACATTGAAGCTGCTTCATATGGAAAAGCTTCTATTGGTGGAAAAGATGGAGGAGCTAACGATGCCATTCAAGATGGTATAACAGGTTATATTTGCGATGGGAGTGATCTTAATTCAATATATGAAACTGTAATTAAATTTTTTGAAGAAAATAGATATAAAAGTTTAGGATCTAAAGCAAAAGAATTTTCAAAACAATTTAAATGGAATAAAATTATAAAAGAATATTTAAAACTAATTTAAGTATTTCTTAACTTCTCCTAAAACAGTACTTACATCTAAATCATTTAAATTCTCTACTGATAATGTTTTTAAGTTTGTAGTTTCTATACTGACTTTTTTTGCTGTAGTATGGCTTCCAAATAACACCAAACCTTTCTTGTTTAAATGAGAGCATATATGTGCGGGTCCAGTATCATTTGAAATAATGAAACTAGCGTTATTAATTAATGAAATTAACTGATTTAAGTTTAAAATATTATTTTTATCCAAAATTACATGAGCATTAAATTTTCTTGAGGCTTCAATTTCACCATTTCCAGGCGCTAAAGCAATTTCATAATTCTTAAAAATTTTTTTTAATTCATCTATTAGCTCTCTATAATACGGCCACATTTTTTTAATATGTTTTTTGGAACAAAAAGGGAAAATTAAAATATAATTATTTTTAAATAATTTATTTGTTAAACTTTTAGTATCAGTCAAAGCCCACGATAAATTTGCTTTTTTGGTATTTAGAGTTTTTATACCGCTCTTTCTTAATTGAACTTCCATTCTTTCTAGAACAGGATCTTGATCAAAATCTTTTTTTTTTTGCCCAACTTCTAATGAAGTATCTGTTGAAGACCAAACCGCATTACGTAATAAAAATTTACGATAAAACTTTGTTCTACTGGAGTTTTGCAAATCATATACATGCGTAAAATTATACTTTTCTAAAAGTTTTTTAAGCTTTAAAAGGTACATCAAATTCCATCTTGGTTCTCTTTTGTCTATCAATACACCATCTAAATAAGGACATTGAGACATAAGACTACTGTAATTTACTGAAGTTAATAATATTACATCAGAATTCGTATAGCTCTTCTTAATGTCTTCCATAGCGCCATTAGCTTGTATTATATCTCCTAAAGAACCATGTTTTATTATTAAAATATTTGACATTATTTTATTTTATCTGCATATAATTATTTACCCAGTATAGTCAAATAATAGATTATGAATACAAAAATAGACAAAATATTTACTGAAATTTCAGCAGGGGAGCTAGTTGATAAAATAACAATACTTGAAATCAAAAAAAATAAGATTTCTGAAAAAGAAAAATTGAGTGAAATTCAAAAAGAACTTTTATCGCTAAATAAAACATTTAAAAAATCTATAATGGAAGAAAAGCTTATTCAAATTCAAAAAGAAAAGTTAAAAGAGATTAATGGTAAGCTCTGGGATATTGAAGAAGAAAAAAGAAATTGTGAGAAAAAAAAAGATTTTGGTGGAGAATTTATAAAATTAGCCAGAAACGTTTATAAGTTTAATGATGAGAGAGCTAAACTTAAATCTGAAATAAATAGAATTTTGGGATCCAACATTAAAGAAGTTAAATCTTATTAATAATTACTCTCTATACAAACTAGGTATTTTTTTTCTCAAAATCTTTGAAAAGCTTGGATCAATATTTGCGGAGATAATACCTTCTTTTTTTTTTAGTTCTTTTATAGTTTTGCCATCAGGTGAAATTATTATTGAGTGACCGTAAGTTCTCCTACCATTAAAATGTTTTCCACTCTGAGCTGGTGCAAAAATATAACAAAAATTTTCTATAGCTCTTGCTTTTAATAAAATATGCCAATGCTTTTTTCCTGTGGTTTCTGTAAATGCCGATGGAATAGAAAGAAATAATGCACCTTGTTTTGACATTGTTCTATACATTTTTGGAAATCTTAAATCATAACAAATTGACATACCCAATTTACCCCAAGGTAATTTCGCTACTTTGATCTTATTTCCAGGAACAAAAGTTTTTGATTCATTGTAAACTTCGTTTTTGCTTAACCGCGCATCGTACATATGTATTTTATCATAGTATGAATGAATCTTTCCCTTGGGATTTATTAAAACTGATCTATTCGCAAATTTATTATTTTTAATTTTAGTAACTAATGAACCAATCAAAATCCACTTTCTATATGATTTTGATAAATCTTTAATGCCTTTAAGATAAATATCATTTCTCATGTTACCAACATTTAATGATAGTTCTTTTTTTTTAAGTGAGAAAAAAGATGAAATTTCTGGAGTAATAATTAAATCAGCATTTTGTCTAACTGCTTTGTTTATATAATATTTAGTTTTTTCAAAATTATTTTTGATGTTATTGTTACTACAGAGTTGAATGCAGGAAACTTTAAACATTTAATTACTCAATCAAGTTTAAGTTTACTTCATAATCGAAGAGGCAAAATTCCATTTGCAATCAAAACTTGGAATAAAGGCACCTGTTAGTTTTACATTGCCGAAATTTTTTTCTAAAACCTTGAACCAATTACTAACCTGTTTTGGTTTTTTATCTTGGCAACCAACTTGAGCAGTTATGATCCCGCCTTTTTTTAAAATTCTCTTTAAATTTTTCATATTTTTTCTCGCTAAGTCGATACAGTACTGATCGTCATTAAGATCTACAAATATCTTGTCATATTTTGAATTTTCTACGCCTTTTATACTCTCAAAAGCATCTCCCCAGAAAGTTTTTATCTTATTGCTTTTTTTTACTTTTGAACAAACTTTTGGTAAATGACGATAACATACATCTACTATTTCTGGATCAAGTTCAAACCAGTCTATATAGTTAGAATTATTTTCTAAACATGCTCTGGCCACTCCACCATCACCGCCGCCAATAATTGCTACATTATTATTTTTTTTGCTAAGTTCATAACTGGACTTAAAGAAATTCGAACTGTAAATTTTCTCATCCTTCTCAGCGACTTGGATTTCGTGATCAATGAATAATGCGTGTCCAAATTCTTCTAAATCCATTATTTCAACATATTGACCTACTTTAGATGTAAACTTTTCTAAAACATCTTTAACAACATAAAACTTTTTTTGGCCCGGAGTGCTGTAAATATCATCGTATAAACCTACACTACTTCTATCAAAAGAGTGTGTTACAACCCTTTCGTGATCGATCTCTTTTCTTAATATTTTTAAAGCGACTTTTGGGTTTACTTTTGAGCAGGTAAAAAAATCAAAACTTATCACACCTTTCTCTGGAAAGGTGTGAAAACTAAAATGACTTTCAGCGAGTAAAGCAACCAAAGTAAATCCTTGTGGTTCAAATTTATGAGATGATACATTAAGTATTTCAACCTTTGCAGCTTTTGCAATCTTGTATATTACTTTTTCATAAAAATCGGATGTGTAATTCTTTTTTACACCTAGAAAATCTATAGTGATATGCTCACCAACTTTAATCATAAAAAGTTATCCTTTTTTATAATTTTTAAACTTTCCTAAGACTATTTTCATTTCTTTTTTAGAAAGAATCTTAGGTACTCCTATTCTTAAGGCATTTATATATTGATGGCAAATATTTTCGATCTCTTGGGCAAGCTCAAAAGTCTTTCCTAAATTTTCTCCAAAGGCAACTTGACCATGATTAGCAATCAGACATGCTGTTCTATTTTTGAGAGCTTTAATAATATTTTTGGATAAGTTTTTGGTTCCAAATGTAGCGTATTTTGTGCATTTTATGTCTTCTCCACCAGCAACTGCAACCATATAGTGAAAAGCTGGAATATTTTTTTTATGAGTTGAAACTGCTGTAGCGCAAGTAGAGTGGGCATGTACAATGGCTTTGGCTTCTTTCTTATTCACATATATATCTTGATGAAATCTCCATTCCGAGGAAGGTTTATTCTTTTTTCTATCGAAGATTCCTTTTAAAGAAACGAAAACAATATCTTTATTTTTTAATGAAGAATATTTCATACCAGATGGAGTAATATAAAAGCCATCTACACCCCTCTCTTTTGCTCTAACTGAAATATTCCCAGATCTTAAAGCTGATAGATTTGTAATGTTTAATTTTTTTGAATATTTGATTACTTCAGATCTTAAATTGTTCACTATAGTAAATTATCTTTGAAATTAAATTGCGGTGTTGAATGAGCTAATAAACTATTAGAAAACAAAATTGCAAATAAAACTAATATAACTTTTTTCATTTAAATAATCCTTTCAATCCCTTTTCTGATGCTTCGCAAATTCCTTTTTCTGTAATTAATCCTGTTACTAGTTTAGCAGGTGTTACGTCAAAGGCTAGGTTTAGTGACTTACTTTTTTGTGGGTAAATTCTTATTCTTTTAATTTTATTATTCTCATCTACTCCCTCTACGTGAGATAATTCCTCAGAATTTCTTTCTTCAATTGGTATTTCTTTATGATCTTTAATATTCCAGTCAATTGTTGAGCTAGGCAGCGCTACATAAAAAGGAATTTTGTTATCTTTCGCTGAAAGAGCTTTAAGATAAGTGCCTATTTTATTACAGACATCTCCATTAGATAAAGTTCTGTCAGTTCCAACAATACACATATCTACCTGGCCTCTCTGCATTAAAATGCCTCCTGCATTATCAGTAATAACAGTATTTGAAACACCTTCCTCATTTAATTCGTATGAAGTTAGGTTTGCACCTTGATTTCTTGGTCTAGTCTCATCTACCCAAACATGAACTTTAATTCCTTTTTGGTGAGCATGATATATTGGTGAAGTAGCGGTACCCCAATCTATTGTGGCCAGCCAACCTGCATTACAATGAGTTAAAATATTAACTGTATCTTTTTTATTATCAAATATTTCTTCAATTATTTTTAGACCATTCAAACCGATATTTTTACAAAATCTAACATCTTCCTCGGTGATAGATTTGGCTTCGTCTATAGCGATCTTCAAAATATCTTTGTCATTAACGCCTGACAATTTTTTCATCATTCTATCTACTGACCATTTAAGATTAATTGCAGTTGGTCTTGATTTAATTAAATTTTCACTGGATTTCTTTAAATAAGATAAATCATTTTTTTCAGTTATAGATAATACCAAACCATAAGCTGCTGTGGCACCAATCAATGGCGCACCTCTAACCTCCATAGTTGTTATTGCATTAATAGCATCTTTTACTGTTTTTAGATCTTTAATAATGAATTGATGAGGAAGTTTTGTTTGATCAATAATTTTTACAGTTTGTTTTTTTTCATCAAACCATATTGTACGATATTCTTTTCCTTCTATTTTCATTTTTTTAAAACTCTACCAGCAATATGTTTTAATTTTTTTACTGTACTTTTTGTTTGAAATTTAGGTTGTGTAATTATTGCTGTATCTAAACAATCGTTAGCAGGATCTCCTTTTGGATTAAATGATTCAAAAGTTTTAATAATTTCAATTATCATATTCTGAGCATTAGATGCGTTTTGATTTAAAGTTTTTATTACAGTTGGTACATCAACTTCATCATGATCAGGATGCCAACAATCAAAATCAGTAACCATTGCTACAGTGCAATATCTAATTTCTGCTTCTCTAGCTAACTTTGCTTCAGGCATATTAGTCATTCCAATTACATCAGCTTTCCAAGCTCTGTACAATTTTGATTCTGCAAAGCTTGAAAATTGAGGCCCTTCCATTACTAAATATGTCCCACCAACTTGATGAGGTATTTGACATTTAACTAGGGCAGACTCACAACATTTCATTAATGACGGACTAGTAGGTTTAGCCATTGAAACATGTGCTACTATTTCTTTATCGAAAAAAGTTTTAACTCTCGAAAAGGTTCGGTCAATAAATTGATCGACGATTACAAAAGATCCAGGATTTAAGTGTTCTTGAAGAGAGCCTACAGCAGATACTGAAACAATATCAGTAACACCCATTTTTTTAAAAGCCTCAATATTTGCTCTAAAATTTATATTAGTCGGATTAATTCTATGACCTCTTTTATGCCTTGGTAAAAAATAAACCTCTTTTTTATTTAAAGTTGCTGATAAAATCTTATCTGATGGTTCTCCCCAGGAGGTATTAACTTTTTTCCACTTCACGTTTTGAAGGCCATCTATTTGATAAAGACCACTTCCACCAATTATCCCGAGAATTCTTTTTTTCATTATTTAAAATCTAGCCTTTTTTTGTTAGATATTGAAGTTAAATATGGATTTAAAAAAATATATCAGATCTATAAAGGATTATCCCAAAAAAGGAATTTTATTCAGGGATATAACTACACTAATCAAAAATCCTGAGGCGTTAAAATACACCATAGATAAAATCAACGATATTTCAAAAAAAATAACTTTTGATAAAGTTTCAGCTATAGAGTCTAGAGGTTTTATTTTTGCATCAGCAATATCATATTTAACAAAAAAACCTTTAATTCTTTTAAGAAAGAAAAATAAACTTCCAGCTGATCGCCATTCTATTAATTTTAAACTTGAATATGGAGAAGCTACTATTGAAGTTCATAAAGACTCTATAAGTAAAAATGAAAAGATATTAGTTATAGATGATTTGATTGCTACCGGTGGAACAGCAGAAGCGGCAGCAAAATTGATTGAGATTTCTGGTGGTAAAGTAGCTGGATTTATTTTTGTTATTAATTTGTTTGATCTGCCAGGTGAAAAGTTGCTTAAAGATAAGTCTTATTTTGTAGAAAGTTTAATTAAATTTCCTGGACACTAATTAAATTTCCTTTTTTTTCCATGTTTCAGGTGTCAAATCGTTATTAATTTCTATATTAATATTATAATCAAATGGTCTTACTCCTCTTTTTTTTATGTAATCAAAAGTTTTTTGTATACCGTCATTTAGATTCACTTTAGTTTGATAATTTAAAAGTTTTCTAGCTTTATTAGCTGAACAAGTTGCGTGTTTAACTTCTTGAGGTCTTTCCTTTTTATAAATTGGTTTTAAATTTGAACCGGTAATGTTTGAACAGATTTCTGCTACTTTATTGATGCTTACAAACTCTTCATCAGGCCCAATATTAATGATTTGTTTATTAAGATTTTTTTGGTCTAACATTGGAATCAAACAATCTAAACAGTCGTCAATGTAAGAAAAGCATCTTTTCTGCTCTCCGTCACCATAGATTATCGGAGCTTTATTCTGTAGCATTCTGTTTATCATTATTGATACAACATTTCTAAAAGGATCATCGTATTTTTGTCTTGGTCCTATTATATTGTGTGGAACAGCAATCACCCATTCAATTTTATTTAGCTCGCACAGATTAACCAAAGTTTTTTCAGCAGCAACTTTTGCTATAGCATATGGGTCTACAGGGTTTGGGCTCATATCTTCTGTAAATGGATAGTTTTGAGAACCATATCTTGCCATTGATGAACAGAAAATTATTCTTTTAACTTTATTTGAGATAGCTGCGGAAAATATAGATACAGAAGCTAAATAATTATTTTTTCCAATTTCATAAGGTGAAAAAACTGACAGACCTTCGTGCGCAGTAGCAGCACAATGGTAGACAATATCAACGTCTGTCATAACATCTTTTATTTTATTAAAATCGCAGCAGTCTATTTTATAAAATTTAATTTTTTTTGGAATATTATCTTCATAGCCACCCAACATATTGTCTATGCCAATTACATTATGACCTTGAATGGATAATTTATCTGCTAAATGCGAACCAAGAAATCCGGCTGCGCCAGTAACTAAAATTTTCATTTTTTTTGAAGACATCAACTACTTATATTTAAAAATTGAGACAAATCAATAATTTTAAACTTTAGGTCTGTACCATGAAGTTTTACCTGATATTGAGTTAATCAGACCTAAATATCTTTGTTTATAAATTTCTTTTTTTTCTTTATTTCTAAAAATTGAATAAGTAAAAAATTTGAAAATTGCATTAAATAGTTTTGGCAATACTATTAACAATGCAATTAAGTAACCATTATGTTTTTTATTATAATAAAAAGTTGACCACATCCAGTGCCAATTCCTAGATAGCTCCATTTCATAATTAAATGAATTATCATGAGACTTTCCTCCTTCGTGTCGAACCCTAGTAGTTGGTGAATAATAAATTGCTTTGTTTTTTCTTTTTAATCTTTTGCATAGATCTATCTCCTCCAAAAAAAAGAAAATATTTTCATCAAAAAAACCGATGTCTTCGAATTGAGATAAATTCATTAACATTGCGTAACCTTTTACTTCACTCGTTTGCTTGGTCGCATTCTTAATAGAGCTCTTATGGGAATCGTCTCCTTCAACTATACCAGGACCTATAATAGCAAAATTTTTTATTTCATTTGCTAATTTAATAAAGTTATTTAATGTTTCTGGATAAAGTTTTGTATCAGGATTTAAAATTAAAGCATATTTGGTTTTTACTTCTTTAAGTCCAATATTATTTGCTTTTCCATATCCAAGGTTTTCTCCAGTCAATATACATTTGACATTTTCAAATTCATTCTCGATTTGGCTTTTAAAATCTTGATTATTAGAATTTTCGACATTAATTATTTGACATTGCTTATCAATAGAATTTAGGCATTCCTTGATTTTATTTTCACTTTTAAATGAAGTTATGACTATTGTTATATCTTTAATTGACATCATTAAAACATAATTGCTTTTATACTATAATTATTTTAATACTTAACTTAATAGATCATACCTTTTTTGTAAAACGAATATGAAAAAAATTGTTGTAACTGGAGGATCAGGTTTTATAGGAAGTAACTTAATTGATTACTTATTGAAAAAAAAATACTTTGTTATCAATATCGATAAATCCAGTTATTCGGCAAATCCATATAATGTTAAAAGTTTTAAAAAAAAAAAGAATTATTTATTTTTTAAATTAGATATAAGCAACAAAATGAGAATTTTCAAAATTCTCAAAAAATTTAAACCTATTGGGATTATTAATTTAGCTGCTGAGACTCACGTCGATCGATCAATAGATAATCCAAAAGCTTTTTTAGATTCAAATATTATAGGAGTTTACAGTTTGCTCGAGTCATTAAGAAAATTTAAAAAAAAAAGAAGCAAAATTAAACTTTTACATGTATCGACTGATGAAGTTTACGGTGATTTACCAAGAAGCAAAAAAGCAGATGAAAACTTTAAGTATAACCCTAGCTCGCCCTACTCAGCATCAAAAGCAAGTGGAGATCAAATGATAAAAGCATATTTAAGAACTTATAAAGTCAATGCATTAATTGCTCACCCTTGTAATAATTATGGTCCTAAGCAATTCCCAGAAAAGCTTATTCCTAAAATGATATTTAGTGTTTTAAATAATAAGAGTCTGCCACTTTATGGTAAAGGGAAAAATTCTAGAGAATGGATGTATGTAAAAGACACCTGTGACGCTTTATTAAAGATTTTTATAAAAGGCAAAATTGGTGAAAACTACAACATTGGAACGGGGAAAAATTTAACAAATATTGAAATAATTAAGAAAATATTAAAAATTGCTAAACTTAAAAAAAGAAAAATTGGAAGAAAAACTAAAATTGTTTTTGTTAAAGATAGACCTGGCCACGATGTAAGATACGCATTAAATTCAAATAAAATAAGAAAAAGGTTAAAATGGAAACATAAAACGGTACTATCACATGGTTTATTAAAAACTTTTGAGTGGTATGAGGAAAACAAGGGATATTTTAAAAAAATAGGTAAAGAGAATTACAAAAGGCTTGGTTTAAAATTATAGATGGGTGATATCTTTAAAATATATAGGTAAAATTCCAAATTTAGTGTATTTCTGAAACCAAAAAGACATATATCGCTCAGCAAGGAAGCCATAAATTCTTTTCAATCCATAACCTTTTAAATTATCAAAACCAAATTCTTTTTCACATCTTTTGAGCCAAGGAAAAATTGATTTATAATAATTTTCTAATATTGCCTTAGATTTACAAATGAACATGTTGTGTGGATTGAAAGAAACATTTTTTTCAACAAATTTTTTAAAATCTTCTCTGTCATCATCGCCTAATAACTGTATCGCTTTCTCAAGATTTCCATTGCCATGAAAAAGATCAAAATGAAATTTTATATTTCTTTTATTTTTATCAAAGAGCAAAGAAGGTGATGAAATAATTTTTTTTAGTCCCTTTTTTAAGAATTTTGAAAATCTAAATTGATTCACATAAAAAGGTTCGCCTAAAATACTTTCGTAATTAAGAAATTCATCTGGTATTTTTTTAAGTGAAAATTCGTTTAGTTTTTCAAAAGATAAGTTATTTATATCAATATTTTCTTTACCCCAAAATTTTCTATACTGACAAAATCCAATCCATCCGTCATTTAAAGAATCTAAATAATTTTTCCATATCCAGTAATGAAAAGTATATTCACCATAAAATTTATTTTTTTTTGAAATATTTAACCCAGTGTTATCTTTATACCATGATTTACCGAATGATTGGTCGCCTAAACCAACTGGTAAATAGTTCATCTTTTTAATTTTTTCAAGATGATCAGGATTCAAAGTTATACAAAACATATTCATATTTTCCACGTTTATTTCCTTTCAAAAAATCCGTTACCAGCTGTTTCGTAAATCATAGTATAATTAAATTTTTTCAAATAATTAATAAAATTTATTGGTCTTATTTCTCCTTTTTCATCAAACATTTCAATACAAATTAGTCGGGGTTTTATTTGATTTAAATCAATTCCTTCTAAAACTTTTAAATCATGAGATTCTACATCTATATTTAAAAAGTCTAAATTTTTTAATTCTATTTTTTTTTCTTTTAAAAAATCTAATAATTTAAAAGTATTTATTCTTTTTTTTTGTACTTCACTTTTAGAATAATTTTTTACGGTGAATTCTGAATATTTTTTATTCAAAGAGTTTAAGGGACTAAAATTACCATCAATATAACATTCAACTTCTTCATTTTTATCAGATATAGCTACGCAAAAATTCTTATCTCTCCTTCTTAAAATATTAAAAAGATCAATAGATGTTTTGTTTAAATCAAGATTAATCCCTGACCAACCTCTATTATAAAGACGTGCAGTATTACTGTATAATAAGGGATGAAAACATCCAATATCTAAATAGAATCCATTATCGTTATTTTTAAAATAATTATTTATGTACGTATCTTCTTCTCCTTGAGAATATTTTTTACGCTTTATTAAACCTTTATGATGAAAAAATAAATTATAGTAAAGGTACGGCCAGTACAAAAAATTGCTTCGTTTAAGTTTTCTTTTTAACATTCGATTTTATTTGGTAGCGAGGGGCGGATTCGAACCGCCGACCCCAGGCTTATGAGTCCTGTGCTCTAACCAACTGAGCTACCTCGCCATTAAAGTTAATTTATAATAGTTATTATTTATTTAACAATCAATTTTTTTAGTAATTTAACCCAGACCAATTAGTTGATTTATAAGATAAGCTATCAACAGCAAAACAATATTTGGAGAATCTTATTCTCTGAAAAGGAAATAATTTAATTAAGTTGTCTAAGTCTTTTTTGATTGAGGTTTTTATTTCAACTATTGAATTATTGTCTTTATAAATACAACTACTTTTAT
>NTJN01000007.1 GCA_002457515.1 Pelagibacterales bacterium MED-G40
CAAATACCTAGCATGCCAAAAATACCAGATGAACAAAAGCCTGCAATAGGTAAAGTTATTGCCCCTGCTGTACTTTTTTGGTTTAGATGGGCAGCTTTCGGTACCATAGTAACAGGCCTAATTGTAGCGTACTTAAATGGATACGTTCACCAAGCAATGACTTTAGGAATAGGAAGTGGTTATGGCAAATATACTGCAATAGGAATAGGAATGTGGCTTGGATTGATTATGGCTTACAATGTATGGTTTATTATATGGCCAAACCAAAAAAAAGCATTGGGTATAGTTGAGGCTTCACCTGAAGAAAAAGCAAAATCAGCAAAAACTGCAATGATAACATCAAGAATAAATACATTATTATCATTACCAATGTTACTATCTATGGTGATGGCTCAGAACCTTTATTAAGGAATAATTTTTTCTTCACTCTTATCCATAGTTTTAGAATTAACTTTTAAATATTTGAGTAACGGTGATGCAACAAAAATTGATGAGTAAGTACCAACTATTACTCCAAGTATCATTGCAAAAGAAAAACCTCTTAGAATTTCACCGCCAAGAATAAAAATAGATAGTAAAGCTAATAGCGTAGTCACTGAAGTGATAACAGTTCTGGATAATGTTTCATTAATTGACAAATTAGCTATTTCAGTAATATTAATTTGTGTGTATTTGCTTAAATTTTCTCTTATCCTGTCATAGATTACTACCGTATCATTCATTGAATAACCAACGATTGTTAAAACGGCTGCAATTATAGAGAGGTTAATTTCAAAAGATAACAATGAAAATATTCCAACTGTAATAACAACATCGTGAACTAGAGCTATAATAGAGCCAACACTGAATTGCCATTCAAAACGTACCCAAATATAAAATAACATCGCTGAAAGTGATAAGGCTATAGCAATTAAGCCTGACTCTAGCAATTCTTTACTCACTTTTGGACCAACAGTTTCTACTCTTCTAAAATTAATTTCTGTTTGTAGATCTTTTTTTAAATTATCTTTTATCAACTTTATTAGCTCATTTTTGTTGTTTTTTTGTTCAACCTTTATTAAAAAATCTCTCTTTTTTCCAAATTCTTTGATGTTAACATCACCAAGTTGTAACTTAGAAAAAGATGATCTTATGTCTGATATGCTGATATTTTTATCTTCCACTCTAATTTCAATTAAAGTTCCACCCTTAAAATCTATCCCATAATTTAAACCTTTAAAGAAAATTAAAAATAAACTTATCATAAAAAAAATTAAAGATAAGATGCCAGTTTTCTTAAACAATGATGCAAAATTTAAATTTCTTTTAATCATAAGGTTACTTTATCATTTTTATTTTTTAAAATAATCAAAGATGTAAGATGTCTAGCTATAAAATAAGCTGAATATAGTGTAGTTATTATTCCAATACCTAATGTAACTGCAAATCCCTTAATAGGCCCAGATCCAAAAATAAAAAGAATTATTGCTGCAATTAACGTTGTAATATTTGCGTCTAATACAGTTATTTTTGCTCTTTTATAACCTGAGTCAAAAGCGTGTATAATTGATTTTTCTGTTCTCAATTCTTCTTTTATTCTCTCAAATATTAGCACATTTGCATCTACAGCCATGCCAACTGTCAATATTATTCCAGCAATACCTGGCAATGTTAAAGTAGCCTCTAAAATAGTTAAAATACCAACTAGCATTAATAGGTTTGCTATTAAAGCAAAGTTGGCAATTAAACCAAAGATTCTATATTTGAAAATCATAAAAAATATTACTAATACAAAACCAATTATCAAAGAAACTGCGCCCGAATTTATTGAATCTTTTCCCAGATCTGGCCCTACAGTTCTCTCTTCAACAATTTCAAGTGGGGTTGGCAATGCTCCTGATCTTAATAACAAAGCTAAATCTGTTGCTTCCTGAAAACTAAAATCTCCAGAAATTATTCCACTTCCTCCAGTAATTGGTTCTCTTATAGATGGCGCACTTATTATTTTATTATCTAAAACAATAGCAATTCTTTTACCTACATTGTTTAAAGTAGATTTGCCAAATTTTTGAGAGCCCAATCTATCTAAAGTAAAAGATACAATTGGTTGATTTGATTCATTATCCATTCTTGGTTGAGCATCAACAAGATTTTCACCACTAAATATAATTCTTTTATTTACAATTAATTTCTCACCTACTTCAGAAATTAATTCATCAAATCCAAATTCTGATTTTTCATCAGACACTAATCTAAAATTTAGTTGAGCAGTTTTACCTAACAAATTTTTTATACGCTCAGGATCCTTAATACCTGGTAATTCTACTAATATACGTTTGTCTCCACGTTGCAAAATTGTAGGCTCTTTTGTACCAGTATCATCAATCCGTCTTCGTACAATTTCTATTGATTGACTTAGAGCTAAATTATTTATGTTTAAAGTCCCAAATTTAGAAAAAAAAATTTCTATTGAATTGTCGACTAATTTATATTCTAATTCGTAAGCATTATACTTTTGAATAAATAAATTTAAAAGATTATCTTTTTCAGAAAAAAACAATTTATCAAAATTCTTGATTTCTTGATTATCTAGATCAAAAGATATTTTTTTTGATGATATATTAAAGTTTTTATAAGAAAAATTATTTTTATTTAAGAATTTTTTTAATGGTACAACTTTATTTTGAATTCTTTCTTTAATTAAAGGGTCGGTATCAATTTCTAGCAACAAATAAGAACCACCTTGTAAATCTAAACCTAAATTGACTTTTTTATCTATAATAAGATTATTTTCTTTTTGTAAATTTAAAAATGCAAATAAACTGATAAAAATAAATAGTATATAGATAAAGATAACTTTTATTTTAGAAAAACTTAACACAAAAAAGATTTATTTTTTAACTTCTTTTTTTAACAAACTGGTGATTGTAGATTTAATAATTTGAACTTTCACGTTGTCAGTTAAAATTACCTCAATTCTATCATCTTCCAGTACTCTGTCTACTTTTCCAATGATACCTCCTGAAGTAATAACTTCATCTCCTCTCTTGAGTGATGCAACCATATCTTTATGTTCTTTAACTCTTTTTTGTTGAGGTCTTATTAAAAAAAAGTAAAAGATTACAAAAATTAATATTAGTGGAATAAATTGTGCAAATTGACTGTCCATAATTTAAGAATAAGTATAATAAATGAATAATTTAAACAAGAAAATATTTGATGTAAATGCTTAGATTTTATCGATGTTATTCATGTATTTTTTTAAAGAATTAGGAATGGAAATGGATCCGTCTTCGTTTTGGTAGTTTTCAAGTATTGCAATTAACAATCTCCCTACAGCAAGACCTGAACCATTTAAAGTTCCAACAAAATCCGATCCTTTATCAGATTTATATTTTGCATTCATTCGTCTTGCTTGAAAACTTCCACAAGATGAACAGCTTGATATTTCTCGGTATTTTTTTTCATATGGCAGCCAGACCTCTAAATCATAAGTTTTCTCCGCACTAAAACCCATATCTCCTGAAGACAACAATACAACTCTATAAGGCAAATCTAGTTGTTTTAGTATATTTTCAGCACAACTTAACATTCTGTCAAGTTCGGTTTTACAAAGCGACGGTTCTATAATGCTCACAAGCTCAACTTTGTAAAACTGGTGCTGTCTGATCATTCCCTTTGTATCTTTGCCATAACTTCCTGCTTCTTTTCTAAAACAAGGTGTTCCTGCAACAACTCTAATGGGTAAATCTTTTTTATTAATTATGCTATCTCGAACAAGATTTGTTAGAACTACTTCGGCAGTAGGTATTAAAAATTTCCTTTCTTCATTTTTGTCAAGCTTTAGTTCAAATTGATCATTTTCAAACTTTGGAAGTTGACCAGTTCCAAACATGATATTTTCATTGACTAAAAGAGGTGGAGATATCTCAATATAACCAAACTTTTGAGTGTGTGTATCAATCATAAAGTTAATTAAGGCTCTTTCTAATAAAGCTATTTTGTCTTTTAATACTACAAATCTCGCACCAGATAATTTTGATGAAGTTTTAAAATCAATTTGATTATTTTTTTCTCCAAGTTCAAAATGCGATTTTATAATAAATTTAAAATTTTTTATCTTACCTTCTTTTTTTATTATTTTGTTTGATGTTTCATCTTTACCTTCAGGCACTTCATCTAAGGGGATATTGGGTATAGTGGCTAATAAATAGTCAATTTTTTCTTTTATGATAATTTGTTTGTCTACTATACTGGTTAGTTCTTGAGAAATTTCTTTTGATTTTTTAAAATTTTCTTCTTTTCGTGTTTTAGACAAAGACTTTTTTTCTTGTTCTAAGGTTTCTTTTTTTTGTATTAAATCTCTATTTTCTATATCTAATTTAGTTAAATTATCAAAATTTACATCTGCGTTTCTATTGTTTAGCTTTTTTTTAAAATGCTCTAAATTTTTTCTAATATCTTTTAAATTATGCATTTTTTCCTTTTTCTATAAATTTAACTACGAATATTGATAATTCATACAGCATTAATAACGGTAAAGCTAAACCTATTTGAGTTATTGGATCCGGTGGAGTTAATAAAGCTGCAACAGCAAAAATTATTACAACTACATATTTTCTTCTTTTTTTTAAGTAAACCGAGTCAATAACATTAATTCTCGCTAATAAACTTAAAATAATAGGTAATTGAAAGCTTATACCAAATGCAAAAATTAATCTCATTATCAGAGATAAATATTCGTTTACTTTTGCCTCTAACTGTATTGCAATAGAACCGGAGTTTGCTACTGATTCAAAACTTAAAAAAAATTCTATAGCTAAAGGCATGACTAGATAATAAACAAGAATGCCTCCTAAAATAAAAAGAACTGGTGTTGCAATTAAATATGGTAAAAGTGCAGTTTTTTCATTTTTATAAAGTCCTGGCGCAATAAATTTCCAAATTTGAGTTAAAAAGATTGGACTTGTTATAAAAAAAGAAGCAAAAAAAGCTACCTTTAAATATGTAATAAAAGCTTCATGTAAAGCAGTAAATATTAATCTTCTATCTAAATTATTTTCAATAATAGCAGTTGAATAAGGCTTAACAAGGAAATCGTAAATTTCAGCTGAAAAAATATAACAAATTATAAAAGAAAATAATAAAAATATAAAAGACTTAATTAAACGTGATCTTAATTCAGTAAGATGACTTACAAAACTAAGATTTTCATTTGAACTTTTCTTATTCATCTTTCTTTTCTACTTTATTTTTATTTTCAATTTTTTCTTGATTATTTTCTTCAAGGTTTGTTACCTCTTCAATGTTAGATTGAACATTTGTAAAAAAATTTTTTATTGAAGCTATCCAAGAACCTAGCTTTTTTAAAACTATTGGAAAATCTTTTGGACCTATTACTAATATTGAAATTACTACTATGATAAGTAATTCAAACCAACCAATTTGTGGCATCTGAATTAGCTCTTGCTAGGATTATCCTTGTCGTCAGACTCTTCTTTGCTAGAAGTTTCTGGTTTGTCTGACATACCTTTTTTAAAACTTTTAATGCCTTTGGCTACATCGCCCATTAAATCAGATATTTTACCTCTACCAAACAAAAGGACTACTAAAATTACAACTATTGCTATTTGCCAAAAACCTATACTCATGACTAAACTTATATACAATTAATCTGTTTAAATAAATAATTTAATTGTCAGATTTGGGTGCTTGATCTATGGCTTTTTCAATTTCTGAGTAAATATCTTCTTTTTCTTTACTTAAGCTCTCTTTGTAAAATTTTCCTGTACCAAATATCGATGCGTCTATTGAAGAGGTATCAATAAGACCTGCCGAACTAAGTTCCTCTACAGATGGTAAATCAGATAAATTTTGAATATTAAAATGATTAAGAAAGCTTTCAGTAGTAGCATATTGAATGGGTTTTCCTGGAACATTTTTCCTTCCTGCAGGTCTTACCCAATCAAGTTCAAGTAAAATCTCCAATGTATTGGTAGCGAACGCTACGCCTCTAATTTCTTCAATTTCAGACCGTGTTACTGGTTGATGATAAACTATTATAGATAAAGTCTCTACAGCTGCTTTTGATAATTTCTTATGAGTTGATTTTTGTAAAGACATAGTTTTTGAAAGGTCTTCTGGTGTTCTGAAAGACCATTTGTTTCTAGAACAAACTAAATTAATTCCTCTATTATGATAGTCAATTTGAATATTTTTTAAAATTTTTTTTACATTTGTTGCATTGGGTACTCTTTTTTCAATAGTTTCTAAATCAATTGGTTCTTCTGCTGCAAATAAAATAGCTTCAACTTGTCTTTCTAATTTAGATAAATTTCTAGGAAATTTTATAATATTATCTTTTTTTGTCTTTTTGTTCATTTGTTGGACTTTCTAATTAAAAGAGTTTCAAATATATTTTTTTGCATTAAGTTTACTGATCCTTGTTTTGTTAATTCTAAGCTTGCAGCTAAAATCCCTGCATAACCTGATTTTCGCATATTTTTGTTCATAAAAAAGTTTTTTGGAATTAAATCTTTAATATCTTTCCAATTGCTTAATTCTTTAAAATTCTCTTGAATTTGTTTTATTCCTTCTTCAGTAGTCAAGACTGGTAATTTAGGAATATTTATTGATTTAAATGCTTTTTGAGTTTTGATGACAGCATAGGATTTTAAAAGCTCATAAAGAGTCACATCGTAGATTGGGGTTTTTACTGATCTTATTCCGCCTTTCATACCTCGATAAAATATATTTACTCCTATTCTATTTTTTTTAAGCATTTGGTCTGATAATAACCTAATTAGTTCTAATTTTTTAAGTTGTAACTTTAATTTTTCTGCTACCTCCAAAGCTTTAAAGTCATCATCTTCATCTTCTGGTAATAAAAGTTTTGACTTAAGATAGGCCAACCAGGTAGCCATCAATAAATATTCAGATGCAATTTCTAAATTAAGCCTATCTGACTCTTTTTTAATATAAATAAGAAATTCATCCGCAAGTTTTGTAATAGAAATTTGCGCCAAATCAACTTTTTGCTGTTTGGCAAGATCTAATAATACTTCCAAAGGTCCAGAATAATTTGGGATATTTACAGAAATTGAATTTTTTACAGTTGATTCCATAGTCTTATTTTATCTCAAAAATTTATAAAATTGTGATGTTTTTTTAATAGTAAAATTGTCAATTAGAGGCAATTCTTTTAACAGTTTTTTTGACTCTTGATATTTGCCTGAGCAATATAAGGCTAAATTACAGCCTGCTGCCAATGACCTTTTTGCATTTTCTATTAGATTAAATTTTAATGCTTTCATTGAAATATCATCAGAAATTAAAATTCCTTTAAACCCAATTTGTTTACGAATAATTTTTTTTATTAAATAAGGAGAATGAGTAACTACATTTTTAGAATCTATATTAGAAAACAAAATGTGGGCAGTCATTGCAAAATGAGAGTCCATTGTTTTAAAGCAACTAAAGTCAGTTTTGTTAAGGTTTTTATAACTTTTATTAACAATTGGTAGAGTCAAATGACTATCAGAAGATGCGCTTCCATGGCCAGGAATGTGCTTGATAACTGTACCAATTTTATTTGTTTTATAGGATTTAATGCACAATTTACCTAAAATTTTTATAATATTTAGATCATCAGAAAAAGTTCTTGGTGAAATAATTTTATGAGTATTTTTTTTTAAAATATCCAAAACTGGAACAGTATTTATATTTATTCCTAGTGTTTTAAAAACTGAAGATAATGAAAAAATATAATTTTTATAAACAGAAATCGCTAAACTTTTATTTTTTTTATAAAGTGACCCAAAAAAATTTTGAGAATATGCTTTATTATCAATAAATGAGGTTAGTCGGCAAACCGTACCACCCTCCTCATCAATTATAATGGGGTAGTTTTTATTATTAAAAATATTTTTAATAGATTCAATTAATTTTTTTGTTTGATAAAAATCTTTAATATTTCTTTTAAATAAGATTATACCCCAAGGTTTATAAGTTTTGAATAAATTCAATTCTTTCTTTGATAAAATAGTACCTGCAATACTTGTTATTAACGCTTTTGTTTTCATTTATTTTTATTAAACAATTTCCAAAATTTCCTTTGTGACTTTGATTTATCATCTTGATTGTAACCTGAGTTAAATTCAATTACATTATCAGTATCATTTTTTAAAACTGACAAGTTATTAGTTTGTTTGATTAATTCTTGATTTATATTTAGTCGATTTAAACTAATTAATTTTTTATTTTTTTTCGATAAATATTCGTTTACTACAAAGTAAAAAAATAAACAAATTGATATAATCATAAATAATGAAATTAAATTTTTTATCATTACATTTTAATAGGTAAGGAAACTCCGAGAATTTTCATTCCATTTTCAATTACAATAGCAACAAGTTGAATAATTATCAGTGAATTTAAATTCTTTATTTTACTGTCTTTAACAAATTTAAATTCTTCATTATCATTTCCTTTGCTCCAATAAGAGTGAAATAAAGTTGCTAAATCATACAAATAAAAAGTGATTCTATGTGGTTCTTGTTTTAATGATGCAAGATCAACTGTTTTTGACCAATCGAAAATTTTACGTAAAATTTTCCTTTCATAAATATTAAGATTGAAATTTTTTGCATCAACTTCAAAAGTATTATTTAAATTCAGCTTAAGATTTCTGAATAAAGAATTTATTCTAGCATAACAATACTGAATATAAAAAACTTGATTGTCTTTGTTTTTTTCTAAAACTTTACTAAAGTCAAAATCTAGTTCCACATCATTGCTTCTACTTAACATCATAAATCTAATGGAATCTTTGTCTACCTCACCTAATAAATCTTTAACAGATATAAAATCACCAGATCGTTTTGACATCTTATAAGGTTTCCCTTTTTTATATAATTTTACTAACTGACATACTTTACAATTTAATGTTGCTTTGTTTTCAGTTAACGCTTTTACTGCTGCGTTAATTCTTTTAATATATCCAGTGTGATCAGCACCAAGAATATTTATAAGAGAATTAAATTTTCTAGAAATCTTAAACGAATGATAACCAACATCAGATGCAAAATAAGTCCAAGAACCATCATTTTTTTGTAAAGCTCTATCTGTATCATCGCCAAAAACACTTGATTTAAAAATTAATCTTTTAATCTTTTTCCAATTTTTATCTTTTTCTCCTTTAGGTGCCTCAAGATAGCCTTCGACTACATAGTCGCGATCTTTTAGTTTATTTACAGCTTTTTCTACAATTTTATTTTTAATTAAATCACTTTCAAAAACAAAAATGTCATGAATAATACCAAGTTTTTTTAGATCATTTTTAATCATATCAAGAGAGAAAGTAATTGAGAGTTTGTGAAGATCGTCATAAATATCATCTAAATTTCCAAGATTGATTTTTGGTTTGGTTTTTATAATTTTTTTAGCTATATCTACGATATATTCACCAGGATAAAGATCTTTTTTATTTTTAAATTTTTCATTGAACTTAATTTCTCTTAATCTAAGAAAAACTGACTGAACAAAATTTGTTATTTGATTCCCGTGATCATTAACATAATATTCTTTAGTAACTTTGTTGCCGTTGAAAATTAATAAATTTGCTAAAACATCTCCAAATACAGCTCCTCTACAGTGACCGACGTGCATTGGCCCAGTTGGATTTGCCGAGACAAATTCTAGGTTATATTTATCATCTTTTAGATTTGAACCATAATTCTTTTTTTCTTTAATAATTTTATTTATTAATTGAGACAAAGCTTCTTTACTAATATTGATATTCAAAAATCCTGGTTTAGCAATATCTACTTTTGAAAAACTTTTCACATTATTTAATAATAAATCTTTCATACTTTTTGCTAAAAGTTCTGGATTTTTTTTGTTGGTTTTTGCCAAAACCATTGCAACATTACATGACAGATCATAATCAAACTTATCAGGTGGTATTTCTATAGTTATGCCACTTAGGGCATTAATATTAACTAGTTCTAATTTTTTAGCATTTTTAGTTATTAAGTCTTTTATTGTATTTAGGTATTGTTTAAAAATATTCATTTTATCGAATTATAAAGCTCAATTGCATATCTGTCAGTCATTCCAGCTATAAAATCACATATGCTTCTTTCTTTATTCTTTTTTGAAATAACTTTTTCTTTAAAGAATTTATTTGGGTTTTTTTTTATTAAAAAAAATAGTTTAGATATTATCTTTTTTCCTTTATTTGTTTTTTTAAGAACATCTTTATTAAAATACATATTATACTTCAAAAATTCTTTTAGAGATTGGTCAAATTCAAGCATTTTAGATGAAAAAGATACAAAGCAACTTTCTGACTTGTAGACATCATGAATATTTTTAGGTTTTGCCTTTTTGAGATTTTTTTTTGTATTAACAACAACATCTTTTACCATTTCATTAATTATATCCCTTATTATTTGTCTTAAAACTAAATCTTTATTTTTATTCTTCAATTTATTTTTATGTTTATAAACTATATCTGAGATTATGGGTAAGTCAGTTAATTGTTCTATTTTAAATAATTTTGCCTTTAACCCATCCTCCAGATCATGGCTATTATAGGCAATATCATCAGATAATGATGAAACTTGAGCTTCAAGAGAAGGTTGATTCTTAAAATTAATTTTTTTTTTAAAAAAATTTGTTCCTAAGATTTGATTAATAGGTTTTAGATCATAAACCGGTCCATTATGTTTGACCAATCCATCAATTGTTTCAAGACATAAATTTAAGCCTTTAAAATTATAATATTTATTTTCTAACAAAGTTACTATTCTTATGGTTTGAACATTGTGGTCAAATCCTCCATTAACGTGCATGCATTCATTTAATATCTCTTCACCAGCGTGACCGAAGGGAGTATGACCTAAATCATGAGCAAGGCTTAAAGTTTCGCATAAGTCTTCGTTAAGTTTGAATATTTTTGCTAAAGTTCTAGCAATTTGTGAAACCTCAAGTGAATGGGTAATTCTTGTTCTATAATGATCACTTGTGGTATTTACAAAAACTTGAGTTTTATGTTTAAGTCTTCTGAATGCAGTTGAATGTATGATTCTATCTCTGTCTCTTTGAAAATCATTTCTGAAATGACTTTTTGGCTCATAATATATTCTTCTTGAATTAAGCGGGATAGATAATTTTGATTTTTTTTGCATAAACTGACCTTAAACTGTATACTACATTAATATGACTAAAAAAATAGAATTCACTAAAAGTGCAACTGAACAAATTAAAAAAATTGTTTTAGAAAACGGATCTAAAACATACTTTAGAATTTCTGTAAAAGGTGGTGGCTGTTCAGGATTTAAATATAGTTTTACTTTTGATAAGAAGCTCAAACCAAATGATAACATTTTCGAAAAAACCGTTATTGATAATAATTCATTAGAATTAATTAATGGATCAGTAGTAGATTATAAAAAAGAGATGATCGGTAATTCTTTTATAATTAAAAACCCAAAAGCTCAGTCTTCCTGTGGTTGTGGTCTATCTTTTTCTGTTTGATGAAAATTTCATCTTGGAATGTTAACTCTGTTAGAGCAAGAATAGAAAATATTATAAAATATTTAAAAGACTCCTCTCCAGATGTACTAATGATTCAGGAAATCAAAACTGAAGATAAAAATTTTCCGTATGAAGTTATTAAAGACTCAGGTTATGAAAGCTACGTTTTTGGACAAAAGAGTTATAATGGAGTAGCTTTTTTGTCTAAAAAGAAAATAGATAAAATTAATAAAAATTCTTTTAAAGATAAATATAATCAATCAAGAATAATAGAAGCCAACATTGAAAATAAATCA
Organism: Pelagibacterales bacterium MED-G40; assembly: GCA_002457515.1. Lineage (GTDB taxonomy): Bacteria > Pseudomonadota > Alphaproteobacteria > Pelagibacterales > Pelagibacteraceae > Pelagilacustribacter. The sequence continues at coordinate 11,814 of NTJN01000007.1, forward strand.
AAGGAAATTAAATTAATTAATATATATGTCCCAAATGGAAATCCAATAAATACTGAAAAGTACGAATATAAAAAAATTTGGTTAAATACTTTTATCAAGGAAATAAAAAATAAGCTTATGAAAAATAAAAATATTATTATAGGTGGTGATTTCAATGTAATACCAGAGGAAATTGACGTTTATAATTATAAAAAATATGAAAATGATGCTCTTTTTAAACTCGAAATAAGAAAAAAATTTAGAGAATTAATTAATCTAGGGTTTCAAGATATTTATAGGTTTTTAAATAAAGAAAAAACGGATTATACATTTTGGGATTATATGGCCGGTTCTTGGCAAAAAAATTATGGCATGAGAATTGATCATTTTCTGGTATCTAACAGCCTATTAAGTCAAATTAAAACAGTAAATATTAATAAAAAACCAAGGGGTAAAGTCAAACCGTCAGACCACACTCCAATTGAAATAGAGATTAGTTAACTCTACCATAGATGTCTTTATATCTCACGATATCGGTTTCTTTAAGAATCGAACCTAATTGAGCTTCCATTATCTTTACTGGTTTTTTACTGGGATTATGAATTCGATGAATTGCTCCTTGAGGAATAAATATTGTTTCTTTAGGTTTTCGTAAGATGAGTTTTTTATTTAATGTAATTCTTGGAATGCCTTGTGTAACTACCCAATGCTCAGATCTATGAAAATGTTTTTGCAAACTCAAAGTTCCTTTTGGTTTTACATAAATCTCCTTTATTAAAAAATTATTTCCATTAAATAAATTGGTATATTTACCCCATGGTCTGTAAAAGATATTTTTTTTATTAAAATATTTTTTTTTATTATTATTGTACATTAAAAGAATTTCTCTCCAACTTCCTAGGTCAGACCAATTAATATTTAGTTTAATGGCATTTATATTTTTAATTTTTTCTAAAATTGCAAAATCAAAAGATTTTGATTGATTTTTAATAAATGCATTTTTATTTAAATAACAAATATTATTTTTAGTTTTGCTTTTGTTTATGGACTTGAGAGAATAACGATACATATTTTTTTGATACTTTTTAAAATTATTTATAACAGAGTCTTTTCTAATGAAAAACATTCCAGAATTCCAATAACCTCCTTTTTTAATTATTTTATTAGCTTTTGAGCTATTGGGTTTTTCAAGAAATTTAGTTACCTTATTTAAGTTTTTTTTATATTTTTTTGTCATAAAATATCCAAATTGATCAGACGGCATGTTTGGTTTTATACCAAAAATAAAAATATTTTTGTCTGTGAGATATTTTTTATTTTTTTTAATTTCATTATTAAATGAACCTGTTTTTTCAATTAAATGGTCAGCAGATAAGAAAATTAGAGGCTGTTTGTCGGGAATATCTTTTATAAGAGCTGAGGAAAGAATAGCTGGAGCTGTATTTTTTTTTGCTGGTTCTAAAATAATTTTATATTTTCTGATCTTATGTCTCCTCAAGTGATTTTTAATTTCTTTAAGGTATTTTGAATTAGTGCTAATTATGGGAGAGTCAAATAAGGAAATTTTAGTTCTTTCTAAAGTTTTTCCTAGTAATGTCCAGCCTCCAAAATCTATAAACTGTTTAGCTTGTTTTTTTTTTGAATTAGGCCATAACCTTGTTCCAGCCCCTCCACATAAAATAACGGGTCTAATCTTCATCAAATCTTAGAGTATTCTTTAACTTCTTTTTTCTTTCCTGGATGAGTAGGAGCACCAAGATAAGCCGGACCAACTGTTTGAGCATACTTCCAAAGCGTACCTGAACCAAAAGAGGTTTTTTTGGCTTTCCATTTTTTCTTTCTGGAAGCTAACTGGGCTTTAGTTAATCTAACATTTATCACTCCTTTTTTTGCATCTATGTCAATTATATCTCCATTCTTCAGAAGAGCTATTGGACCACCCAAAGCTGCTTCTGGACCAACGTGGCCAACACAGAAACCTCTAGTGGCTCCAGAAAATCTTCCGTCTGTTATTAATGCAACTTTTTCTCCTTTTCCCTGGCCATAAATTGCACCAGTTGTTGATAACATTTCTCTCATGCCTGGTCCCCCTCTAGGCCCTTCATATCTAATTATAATTATGTCGCCATCTTTATATTTCTTAGATTGAACTGCTTTCATTGCGTCCTCTTCATTATCAAAACATCTAGCTTTACCAGTAAATTGTAATTTTTTTAAACCCGCTATTTTTACAATTGCTCCTTCAGGGGCTAAGTTGCCTTTTAATCCAACAACACCGCCATCTGGAGACAAAGGATTATTAAATGCTCTCAAAACTTTTTGATTAGGATTAAATTCAACATTTTTTAAATTTTCTTTCATAGTTTGACCAGTAACAGTCATACAGTCGCCGTGAATAAAACCACCTTCAAATAAAGTTTTTAACAACATTGGAACTCCCCCAGCCTCCCACATATCTTTTGCAACATATTTTCCTCCTGGTTTTAAATCTGCAAGGTATGGAGTTTTTTTGAATATTTTTGCAACATCCATTAAGTCAAATTTAACTCCTATCTCATTTGCTAAAGCAGGTAAATGAAGAGCTGCATTTGTTGAGCCACCAGTAGCAGCTACTATTGTTGCAGCATTTTCTAAAGATTTTTTTGTTACTATAGTTCTCGGTTTTAAATTTTTTTCCAGTAAATTCATAACTGTTTTGCCGCTTTCAAATGCATACTTGTCCCTTTCTTCATATGGAGCAGGGGTACCAGCAGAATAAGGTAAAGCTAAACCTATTGCTTCAGATACACATGCCATAGTATTAGCGGTGAATTGACCGCCGCATGCACCAGCACTGGGACATGCAACTAATTCTAATTCTCTAAGTTCTTCTAATGACATTGAACCAGACGAATGTTTTCCTACAGCTTCAAAGACATCAACTACAGTAACATCCTTACCTTTATATTTTCCAGGTAATATTGAGCCACCATAAATAAAGACACTTGGAACATTCAATCTCAGCATGGACATCATTAAACCTGGTAAAGATTTATCACATCCTGCTATTCCGACTAAAGCATCATAACAATGTCCTCTTACAGTCAACTCTGCAGAGTCAGCTATTATCTCTCTAGAAATTAAAGATGATTTCATTCCCTCATGACCCATCGCAATACCATCAGTAACAGTAATTGTGCAGAATTCTCTTGGGGTTCCTCCATGTTGTTTGACACCTTTTTTAACAGACTGAGCCTGTCTCATTAGAGCTGTATTACAAGGAGCAGCTTCGTTCCAAGTTGATACTACTCCCACAAAAGGTTTTGCGACATCTTCCTCTGTTTCACCCATTGCGTAATAAAAAGATCGGTGGGGAGCTCTATCTGGTCCTAGAGATGTATGACGACTAGGTAATTTTTTTTTATTTATTTTAGACATATTTAATTTATACTTGATACAATACTTCTTAATTTTCCATCTTCAACAGTTAATTCTTTTACTAATTTTTTGTCATTTTGAACAATCTCTTTAGGCGCGTTTTTAATATAGGCCTTATTTTTGAGCTTATTATTTAGGTTTTCGATTTGTTTGTTTATTCTTTCTATCTTTTGAATAATTCTCTCTTTTTGAGAGGCTAAATCCACATCTTCACTAAAACTGAGTGAAAGTTTTTCTTTCAAAACCAAAATATCAATAGAATTTTTATCATTTATTTGCCTTTTTACGATACCGTTTATTCTTCCTACTTGCTTAATTAGACTTAAATTATCATTTATTAAATTTCCAAGTTTTTTAGGTTTATCAGAAAAAGAAACATCACAAAAAAGTTTAGGTGTAATCTTTAATTCAGCTTTAGTGGATCTGATATTAGAAATTAGTTCTATTAGATTATTAATGTGGATTTGATGTTTGTTAAATCTTTTTATATTTGTGTAATTTGGCCAAGTAGATAAGATCAAATCTTTTTTAAATACAGCCTTATATTTATTTTTAGACCAAACTGACTCAGTAAAAAATGGTATAAAAGGATGTAAAATCTTTAAAATATTGGCCATCATAAATGATGAAAATAATTTTGCTTCATTTATTTCAGACTTATTTCTTGAATTAAAGATAGGTTTTAAAAACTCTAAATACCAATCACAATAAGAGTGCCACACAAACTGATATGCGTATTT
>NTJN01000008.1 GCA_002457515.1 Pelagibacterales bacterium MED-G40
ACGTCAACCTCTGAAACGTGGAGTTTGTGTAAAAGTTTACACAACAACTCCAAAAAAACCAAACTCAGCATTAAGAAAAGTTGCAAGAGTAAGATTATCCAACGGTTTTGAAGTTACAGCCTACATACCAGGTGAAGGTCATAACCTACAAGAGCACTCTGTAGTTTTAATACGTGGCGGTAGAGTAAAAGATTTACCAGGAGTCAGATATCATATTCTTCGAGGAAATTTAGACACACAAGGTGTTGCAAATAGAAAAAAAAGAAGATCATTATACGGAACAAAGAAACCAAAATAATACTTATGTCTAGAAAAAGAAAAGCTCCGATAAGAAAAATTTATCCAGATCCTAAATATGGATCAGTTGTAATATCTAAATTCATAAATTCAATCATGTATGATGGAAAAAGATCTACAGCCGAAAAAATTCTTTATTCAGCATTAGAAAAAATAAAAGAAAAAAGTAAAGAAGATCCAGTAAAAATTTTCAATTCAGCTATAAGCAATGTAAAGCCAAATCTTGAAGTTAGATCAAGAAGAGTCGGAGGAGCCACATATCAAGTCCCTGTCGAGGTCAAATCAAGTAGATCACAAGCTTTAGCTTTAAGATGGATAATGGATGCTACAAGGAAAAGAAAAAACAAAACAATGGCAGAAAAATTATATTTTGAACTTTTAGACGCTTCACAAAATAAAGGATCAGCAATAAAAAAAAGAGAGGATACACATAAAATGGCAGAGTCAAATAAGGCTTTTGCTCATTTTAGATGGTAACTATATGTCAAAAAAATATTCATTAGACAAATATAGAAACATTGGAATCATGGCGCATATAGATGCTGGTAAAACAACAACTACTGAAAGAATTCTCTATTATACTGGAAAAAGCCATAAGATCGGGGAAGTTCATGATGGTGCTGCAACTATGGACTGGATGGAACAAGAACAAGAAAGAGGTATAACAATTACATCAGCAGCTACAACATGTTTTTGGAAAGATCATAGAATTAATATAATCGATACACCGGGTCACGTAGACTTTACAATTGAAGTAGAAAGATCACTAAAAGTTTTAGATGGCGCTGTTGCTGTTTTCGATGGAGTTGCAGGTGTAGAGCCACAATCAGAAACTGTCTGGAGACAGGCTGACAAATATAAAGTGCCAAGAATATGTTTTGTAAATAAACTAGACAGAACTGGCGCTGACTTCTTTAGATGTGTCGATATGATTAAGGAACGATTAGGCTCTAAACCTTTAGTATTACAAATTCCAGTTGGGATTGAAGCTGATTTAAAAGGAATTGTTGACTTAGTTAAAATGAAAGCAGTTTTGTGGAAAGAAGAAAAACTAGGGGCTGAGTTTGAAGTTGTAGAAATTCCTTCAGATCTAAAAGAAAAAGCAGCTAAATACAGAAAAGAGCTAGTCGAAACAGCTGTAGAAGAAGATGAGAAATTAATGGAAGCTTACCTTGAGGGAAAAGAGCCGTCAGAAAGTGATCTTATTAAATGTATTAGAAAAGGAACTTTAGGTTTTAATTTTGTACCTATAACTACAGGGTCTGCATTTAAAAATAAGGGAGTCCAACCACTATTAGATGCAGTAGTAGATTATCTACCTAGTCCACAAGATCTAAAATCTATTGAGGGAACTAAACTTGGATCTGAAGAAAAGGTTGAAATGAAATTTTCTGACAGTGAACCCTTTTCAGCTCTAGCATTTAAAGTAGCTAACGACCCGTTTGTAGGTTCACTAACCTTCATAAGAATTTATTCTGGTACAATTAAAGCAGGAACATCCATTTACAATTCATCAAAAGAAAAATCAGAAAGAGTGGGAAGAATGCTACTCATGCACGCAAACAGTAGAGAAGATATTAAAGAAGCAAATGCTGGAGATATAGTAGCGCTAGCTGGTTTGAAATATACAATAACCGGACATACATTGTGCGAGGAAGACAAACCAATTTTATTAGAGCCAATGGAATTTCCAGACCCTGTTATAGAAATTGCTGTTGAGCCAAAAACTAAAGCAGACCAAGAAAAAATGGGAGAAGCTTTAGGAAGACTAGCTAAAGAAGATCCTTCCTTTAGGGTAACTTCAGACGAGGAATCAGGCCAAACAATTATTAAAGGAATGGGTGAACTGCACTTAGATATAATCGTAGATAGAATGAAAAGAGAATTTAAAGTAGAAGCAAACATAGGAGCACCTCAGGTAGCTTACAGAGAAACTATTTTAGGCTCATCTGAAGTTACATATATTCATAAAAAACAAAGTGGGGGTGCCGGCCAATTTGCAAAAGTAACTCTAAATGTCGAGCCTTTAGAACCTGGAAAAGGGAGAGAAGTTGAAAATAAAATCAAAGGTGGCGCTATACCAAAAGAATTTATTCCCGGTGTAGAAAAAGGAGTTGTAAGTGTAGCTGATAGTGGAATTTTAGCAGGATTTCCTTTAATTGATTATAAAGTAACTATATTAGATGGATTACATCACGATGTAGACTCAAGTGTATTAGCATTTGAAATAGCTTCTAGAATGTGTTTTAGAGAAGCCTGTCAAAAAGCAACTTTAAAATTATTAGAACCAGTAATGAAAGTAGAAGTTGTTACTCCTGAAGATTTTATGGGTGATGTAATTGGAGACTTAAATAGTAGAAGAGGACAGGTTGGTTCAACCGAACCAAGAGGAAATGCAACTGTTATTGCCGCGACAGTTCCATTAGCTAATATGTTTGGTTATATAAATAATTTGAGATCATCTACACAAGGAAGAGCTCAATATACAATGCAATTTAGTCACTACGATAAAGTTCCACAAAATGTTCAAGATGAAGTAACAAAAAAACTAGCTTAATTATGGATAAACAAAATATAAGAATACACTTAAAAGCATACGACAACAAAATTTTAGATTTGTCGACTGAAGAGATTGTCAATACCGCTAAGAGAACTGGCGCTCAAGTTAAGGGACCAATTCCGTTACCAACACGTATAGAAAGATATACTGTTTTAAGATCACCACATATAGATAAAAAAAGTAGAGAACAATTTGAGTCTAGAACACATAAAAGATTAATAGATATAATTGAACCAACTCCACAAACTGTAGAGGCTTTAATGAAATTAGATTTAGCATCCGGAGTAGATATTGAAATAAAAATTTGATTATGAGATTAGGATTATTAGGAACAAAATTAGGAATGACCAGAGAATTTATCAAATCTGGTCAATCTGTACCTGTTACAGTTATAAAAATTGAAAAAGGTCGTGTACTTGATGTCATAACTAAAGAAACGAGAGGATATTCTGCATTAAAAGTTGGATTTTTTAAAGTAAAGAATTCTAAATTGACAAAACAAATGAAAGGATATTTTGCAAAGAAAAAAACTGAACCTAAAAAAGTTCTTAAAGAATTTAGGTTAGAGAAATTAGAGGGTTTTAAAGAAGGAAACGAATTTGGTTTAGAAATTCTTAAAGATAAAAAATTTGTTGATATAAAATCAGAAACAATTGGTAAAGGTTTTGCCGGAGTAATGAAAAGACATAACTTTGCAGGGCTTAGGGCCTCACATGGAGTTTCTGTTTCTCATAGATCCCATGGTTCAACTGGGCAAAGACAAGATCCAGGTAAAGTTTTTAAAGGGAAAAAAATGGCAGGTCATATGGGCTCTAAAAATAGAACAATATTAAATCTAGAAATAATAAAATCTGATGTGCAAAATGATTTAATATACATTAAAGGTTCAATTCCAGGCTCAAGAAATACAAGAGTTTTACTACGAGAGTCTATTAAAGATGTAAAAAGAAAAACATTATTAGAGAAAATAGAATTCAAGATAAAAAAATTAGAAGCTCAAAAAGGTAAAAAAAAATAATATGAAACTACAATTATTAAATATAGATGGAAATAAAACAGAAACTATCGATGTATCTGATAAGGTTATTAACCTGAAGGTAAATCACAAGCTAATTAAGTATGTTGTAGATTGGCAATTAAATCATTTAAAACCAAGACTAGCTAAGACCAAACAAAGAAATGAAGTGAAAGGCTCCACAAGAAAAATTGTACCACAAAAAGGCACTGGTTCAGCAAGGCATGCCAGCAAAAAGGCACCATTATTTGTTGGAGGCGGAGTTGCCCATGGCCCAAAAGGTAATAATTACAAGATAAAAAAAATTAATAAAAAAGTTAGAAAGTTAGCTTTAGCCCAAACTTTATCAAAAAAAAATATTGACAAAAATTTGTTTATTTTATCTGACATAAAAAAAGAAATTAAAAAAACCAAAGAATTCAACAAGTTTTTAATTAATAATAAACTTTCAAGCGTTCTTATAGTTTCTGACAAAGAGACAGAAAAAAATATTAATAAATCTGTAAGAAATATAAAGGATATAAAAATTATTACTTATGATGGCACTAATATTTATGACCTTCTCAAATATAGAAATGTTATTTTAACATCTACATCAATTAAAAAATTAGAGGACAGGATCCTGAATGAAAAAAATTAATTATATAGACTCAATTAACCATCCTATTATTACGGAAAAAGCTACAGTTTTATCTGAACAAAATAAAACTGTGTTCAAAGTACACAAAAAAGCAAACAAGACTATTATAAAAAAAAATATAGAAAAAATATTTAAAGTAAAAGTTATTAAAATCAATATTGTAAATACAAAACGAAAGAAAAAAATCAAACAAGGTAAACCTTCAACAAAAAGTGGATATAAAAAAGCAATAATTACACTTAAAAAAGGTCAAAGTATTGATCTAACAACAGGATTATAAAATTACAATGGCACTAAAAACTTTTAAACCATATACAAAATCAAACAGGGGTACAGTTATAATAAACAAAGGTGCTCTTTGGAAAGGATCGCCTTACAAACCTCTTACCAGAGGTCAAACATCATCAGGTGGAAGAAATAATTATGGAAGAATAACCTCAAGATCTAAAGGAGCAGGTCATAAGAAGAAATTTAGAATAATAGATTTTATGAGAAAGAAAAAAAATGTTCCAGCTACAATTGAGAGAATTGAGTACGACCCAAATAGAACAGCATATATAGCTTTAATCAAATACGATGATAAAGAGATGAATTATATAATTTGCCCTCAAAGTCTTAAAGTTGGAGATAAAATAGAGTCTGGTAAAAATGTAGAGATTAAAATTGGTAACAATTTACAACTTAAAGATATACCTCCTGGCACTTCTTTACATAATGTTGAATTGATACCTGGAAATGGCGGTAAACTTGCACGTTCTGCCGGATCATCAGTTACTTTATCCGGTTATGATGGTGATTATGCCATTATCAAACTAGCTTCAGGTGAAACAAGAAAAGTCAGAGGTGAATGTTCGGCAACAATTGGCGTAGTATCTAATCCAGATCAAAAAAATATTAAAATAGGTAAAGCAGGTAGAAACAGATGGCGAGGCAAACGACCATCTGTTAGAGGTGTAGCAATGAATCCGGTTGATCATCCTCACGGGGGTGGAGAAGGGAAAACATCTGGAGGTAGAAGTCCCGTCTCACCTTGGGGTCAGTCAGCTAAAGGCTTAAAAACAAGAAGACCAAAAAGAAGTGATAAATTAATTATAACAAGAAGAAAGAAGAGAAAATAAATATGGCGAGAGCTATTTGGAAAGGACCTTTTGTACACCCAAGTTTACTCAAAAAAGTAGACAAATTAAAAGGTCAAACTAATCGTAAACCTATAAAAACTTGGTCTAGAAACTCAACTATTATCCCTGATTTTGTGGGACAAAGCTTTTTAATTCATAATGGTAGAATTTTTATTCCAATAACTATTTCTGAAGAAATGGTGGGACATAAGTTAGGAGAATTTGCTCCTACAAGAACTTTTAAAGGACATACTCCTGCAGATAAAAAAGCTGCAGCAGCAGCTCCAGCTACAGGAGGTGCGGCAGCACCTGCAGCTAAATCAGGTGACTCAAAACCAGCTACACCAAAACCAAGTGAGGGATCAAATGTCAAAAAATAAATTATCAGTTAAAGCTATTAATAAAAACGTAAGATCTAGTTCACGAAAAATAGCCTTAGTATTAGATTATATTAGAGGAAAAAAAGCAGATGTAGCATTAAAAGACTTAGATTTTACTCGAAAAAAAGCAGCCAAAGATGTAAGCAAAACAGTTAAATCGGCAATTGCTAACGCCGAAAATAATTTTCAATACGATATTGACAATTTATTTATTAAAGAAGCATATGTTGGAAAGTCTTTAGTTATGAAAAGATTTAGACCTAGAGCAAAAGGAAGAGCTAGTCCTATAAAAAAACCGTTCAGCAGAATAACAATAGTTTTAGAGGAGAAATCGGAGGTGAGAGATGGGTCAAAAAGTTAATCCTATTGGTTTGAGATTAGGAGTAAATCGTGGATGGGATTCCATCTGGTTTGCTAAGAAAAAAGATTTTGGTAAATATCTTATAGAAGATTTTAAAATTAGACAGTACATAAAGAAAAGCATTGTGAATTCAGGAGTATCTGAAATTATAATAGAAAGATCATCTAAAAAGTGCACTGTTTCAATTCATACATCAAGACCTGGATTTGTTATAGGTAAAAAAGGTGCCGACATAGAAAAGATCAAAAAAAATATATCAAAAATTACAAATAATGAAGTTGCTGTAAATATCAAAGAAATAAAGAAACCCGAATTAAATGCAAATCTAGTTGCAGAAAATATAGCTCAGCAATTAGTAAAAAGAATTGCTTATAGACGAGCTATGAAAAGAGCTATGCAATCTGCAATGAGACTTAATGCTAAAGGAATAAAAGTAATGGTGAGTGGTAGACTAGCCGGAAATGAGATTGCAAGAACTGAATGGTTGAGAGAGGGAAGTATACCGCTACATACCCTTAGAGCAAATGTTGACTATGGTGAGGCAGAGGCTTTAACGACTTATGGAATAATTGGAGTAAAAGTATGGATTTATAAAGGTGAATTATTTAACAAAGATGTTGAAAAAGAAAAAATTGAAAGGGTAAAAAATGTTGCAGCCAACAAGAAGTAAATACAGAAAAGCCTTTAAAGGAAGAATTCACGGCTCTTCAACAAGAGGCGCAATACTAAATTATGGTCAGTATGGATTAAAAGCTTTGCAACCAGAGAGAATTATAGGCAAACAAATTGAAGCAGCAAGAGTTGCCTTAACAAGACATATGAAAAGAACAGGCAAGGTATGGTTGAGAATTTTTCCTAATATTCCTGTTTCCAAAAAACCAACTGAAGTTAGAATGGGTAAAGGAAAAGGCGCTCCTGAATATTGGGCGTGTAGAGTCAAACCTGGAAGAATAATTTTTGAGGTAGACGGTGTAACAGAAGAGGTAGCAAGAGAAGCTTTATATAAAGCGTCTGCAAAGTTGCCTATTAAGACTAAATTTATAAAGAGATAAAATGAAAAATAAAAAAGAAGATAAAAAATTAACTAAAGATCAAGCAGAAAAAAAGATACAAACATTAAAAAAAGACTTATTTAATATGAGATTTAAAAAAATTAATGGACAAGTGAATAATCCAGCTCAATTTAGTTTAGTAAAAAGAAGTATTGCAAGGCTATATACAACAATAAAAAATTCAAAATGACAAAAAAAATATTAAAAGGAAAAATAACTAGTGCAAAAAACAACAAAACTGTTGTAGTTGAGGTTACTAGGAAATTCAAGCACCCTTTCTATGGAAAGATAATTTCTCGGTCAAAAAAATATCATGCACATGATGAAAAAAACAAATTTAAAGAAGGACAAAATGTTAGCATAGAAGAATGCAAACCTATTTCAAAAAAGAAAACTTGGCAGGTAGTTGACAGATGATTCAAATACAAACAGAACTTATGGTAGCAGATAACACAGGAGCTAAAAGGGTGGAGTGTATAAAGGTTTTAGGTGGATCCAAAAGAAGGTATGCAGGTGTTGGAGACTTAATAGTTATTAGTGTAAAAGACGCTATTCCTAAGGGAAAAGTTAAAAAAGGAGCTGTTCATAAAGCAGTTGTTGTCAGAACCAAAAAAGAAATTTTTAGAGATGATGGTTCTAAAGTGCAATTTGATACAAATGCAGTTGTTCTTACTGACGAAAAAGGCGAGCCTATTGGAACAAGAATTTTCGGTCCTGTAACAAGAGAATTACGTTTTAAGGGCCATACTAAGATAATTTCACTAGCTCCGGAGGTAATATAAAATGTTATTGAAAAAGGGTACACAAGTTAAAATCACGACTGGTAAAGACAGAGGTAAAACTGGCGAAGTTCTTGAAATTAGTAAGAAAAAAAATTCTATAAAAGTAAAGTCTATTAACATGGTTAAAAAACATCAAAAACCTACCAAGGAAAACAAAGGTGGAATTATTTCTAAAGAAGCTTTTTTACATATATCAAATGTTAGAAATATTGATTTACTGAAGAAAAATAAAAAGAAAGAAGATAAAAAATGATACCGAGATTAAAAAGCAACTTTGATAAAGAGATTTCAGATAGACTGATGAGCAAACTAAAGTATAAAAATAAACACCAGGTACCAAAAATTATAAAAATAATTTTAAATATGGGTCTGGGACTTGATGCTTCGGATAATAAAAAGATAAAGACCTGTATTGATGATATGAGTTTGATTGCAGGTCAAAAAGCTGTTCCTACTAAATTTAAGAAATCAATTTCAAATTTTAAAACGAGAAAAGGTGCTGATGCAGGAGTTAAAGTTACCTTGAGATCTAATAGGATGTATGAATTTATAGATAGGTTAGTAAACATAGCCCTGCCAAGAATTAAAGACTTTAAAGGTTTAAGTGACAAAGGAATAGATAGTTCAGCGAACTATAGTTTTGGAATTAAAGAACATATTGTATTCCCTGAAGTTAATTTTGATAAAGTAGATAAGATAAGAGGGCTGGATATTACTATCGTGACTACCAGCAAGACTAAGAATGCAACTTTTGAACTCTTAAAAGAGTTTAATTTTCCAATTAAAACAAAGAAAACAAATTGAGGATAAATGGCAAAAACTAGTGCGATACAAAGAAATTTAAAAAGAATTAAACTAAGTAAGAAATATAACAAAAAAAGAATTGAGCTTAAGAAAATTATAAAAAATAAAAAACTTGAGCTTTCAGAAAGATTTGCTGCTCAACTAAAATTAAATAAATTACCAAAAAATTCAGCAAAAATTAGAATTAGAAACAGATGTGAGATAACAGGTAGGCCTCATGGTGTCTACAGAAAATTAAGAATATCAAGAATAGCCTTAAGAGAGATGGCATCTTCAGGCAAAATTCCTGGTCTCGTAAAATCAAGTTGGTAAGGAGGAAAAAATGACTTTAATGGACCCAATAGGGGATATGTTTACAAGAATAAGAAATGGACAAATGAGATTTTTGAATACGATAGATTTACCTGCGTCAAATTTTAGATTAAAAATTTTAGAAGTCTTAAAACAAGAGGGTTATATAACTAACTATGTCCTTGAAAAAAATGAAAAAAATAAAAAGAATTTAAAAGTTGATTTAAAATATTATGAGGGTCATCCAGTTATAAAAGAAATTAAGAGAGTATCTAAACCTGGCAGAAGGGTATATTCAAAAGCTGATAGTATTCCAAAAATTCAAAATGGTTTAGGTTTAGCGATTTTATCAACTCCTAAAGGTGTTATGTCGGATATCGAAGCAAGAAAAAATAACTTAGGTGGAGAAATAATCTGTAAGGTGTTTTAATGTCAAAATTAGGGAAAAAAATAATTAATTTACCTAAAGAGTCATCAATTAAAATTGATGGCAATAAACTTACTATTTCAGGCCCCAAGGGATCTAAAGAACTAAGTATAAATGAAAAAATTTTTTCATCTTCTATCAATGAAAAAAATGAATTTCAAATTCTACCTAAGGATAAAAAGATAAGTAAAAAAGATAGTGTTATGTGGGGAACATATCGAAGTTTAGTAGATAATGCCGTGAAAGGAGTCTCAGAAGGTCATGAAAAAATTTTAGAGATTACTGGCGTAGGTTTTAGAGCAAACTTGAAAGGTGAAATGTTAAATTTACAACTAGGTTTTTCCCACGATATAAATTTTAAAATTCCTAAAAACATTAAAATGGCAGTAGAAAAACAAACGGTCATTAAAATTACAGGCGTAGATAAAGAATTAGTTGCAAAAGTAAGTTCAGACATTAAATCTTTAAAGCCTGTTGAGCCATATAAAGGCAAAGGAATAAAAGAACGAAATCAATTCTTTATAAGAAAAGAAGGTAAGAAAAAATAATGAAAAAAATAGATAAAGATAAAAAAAGAAAATTGAGAAATAGAAAAAAACTGAAAGATGTTAACACAGGAAGATATAGAATATCTGTTTATAAAACTTTAAATAACATATCTGCACAAATAATTGATGACAAAATTCACAAAACTTTAGTGTCAGCAACATCAATAGAAAAAGAAATGAAAAAAAATAAAAGTAAAAAGAAAGATAAATCAAATTTATTAGGTGAAATTTTAGCAAAAAGAGCGTTAGATAAGAAAATTAATAAAGTTTATTTTGATCGTGGTAACAACAAATATCACGGAAGAATAAAAGTTTTTGCTGATGCACTAAGAAAAAATGGATTAGAGTTTTAATATGAAAGAAGTAGAAATTAAAGAAAAAAGTGAATACAAAGAAAAACTAGTAGCCATTAATAGAATTACTAAAGTTGTTAAAGGCGGTAGAAGGTTTGGTTTTGCTGCACTAGTTGTTGTAGGAAATCAAAAGGGATCTATTGGAATAGGCCAAGGTAAATCTAAACAAGTACCTGACGCTATTAAAAAAGCCACTGAAGTTGCAAAAAGAAACCAAAT